>NZ_JANOAL010000133.1:0-4194 GCF_031411155.1 Polaromonas sp.
GCGGCGCGGGGCTCGGTCACGGCCGGCAACAGCTCGCAAACCTCCGACGGTGCCGGCGCGTTGATCCTGGCGAGCGAAAAGGCGGTCGAGGAATTTGGCTTGACCCCGCTGGCGCGCTTTGTCAGCTACGCCGCCAAGGGCGTGCCGCCGCACATCATGGGCATAGGCCCGATTGAAGCCATTCCGGCCGCGCTGCGTTATGCCGGCCTGCAGCAGGACGACATCGACTGGTTCGAGCTGAACGAGGCGTTTGCGGCGCAGTCGCTGGCCGTCATCAACACCCTGGGGCTGAATGCCGCCAAGGTCAACCCGATGGGCGGCGCGATTGCGCTGGGCCATCCGCTGGGCGCCACCGGCGCGATCCGGGCCGCCACGGTCATCCACGCACTGCAGCGCCATCAGCTCAAATACGGCATGGTGACGATGTGCGTGGGCATGGGGCAGGGCGCCGCCGGCATTTTTGAGCGGGTTTAAGCCATTTTCCTGGCATTTTACGGCTCTCGCCCAATCAGGATGTGCACTTTAAGCTATTGATTTGATAGCAAGTCGGGCCTGGGGTGCTGACCGGGCCGCGCAGCGGTGGTGCGAAAGCGCTACGCTGCGGGTGAGCGCCAGCCAGATCGCTGCCAGAGCGCCTATTGCAAAGAATAGCCAGGAGAATTCCCATGACCTTGCCCCGCGTTCCGCCCCTGTCGCCCCCGCGAGTCGCGCTGATCATAGGCGCGGGCGACGCCACGGGCGGTGCCATTGCCCGGCGTTTTGCCCGCGAAGGCTACACCGCCTGCGTGACACGCCGCAGCCTGGACAAGCTGCAGCCGCTGCTCGACCAGATCCATGCCGAAGGCGGGCAAGCCCATGGCTTTGCCTCCGACGCGCGCAAGGAAGATGAAGTGGTCGCGCTGGTGGACACCATCGAGGCCAGCATCGGGGCTATCGAGGTGCTGGTGTTCAACATCGGCGCCAACGTGCCCGCCAGCATCCTCGACGAGACCGCACGCAAGTACTTCAAGGTCTGGGAGATGGCCTGCTTCGGCGGGTTCCTGAATGGCCGCGAGGTGGCCAGACGCATGGTGGCGCGTGCCGGCGACGGACCCAAGGGCAGCATCATCTTCACCGGGGCCACCGCCTCATTGCGCGGTGCGGCCCACTTCGCCGCGTTTTCCGGCGCCAAACAAGCGCTGCGTGCCCTGGCCCAAAGCATGGCGCGCGAGCTCGGGCCGCGCGGCATCCATGTGGCCCATGTGGTGGTCGATGGCGCGATTGACACGGCGTTTATTCGCGACAGCTTTCCCGAGCGTTACGCGCTGAAGGCCGAGGACGGTATCCTCAACCCCGAGCACATTGCCGACAGCTACTGGATGCTGCACCAGCAGCCGCGTGACGCCTGGACCCATGAGCTTGATTTGCGGCCCTATCTGGAGAAATTTTGATGCAGTCGTTTGAATTCTGGTTTGACTATGGCAGCCCCGCCGCCTACCTGGCCTGGACCCAGTTGCCCCGCCTGGAGGCCGAGACCGGCGCCACCGCGGTTTACCAACCCATGCTGCTGGGCGGCGTGTTCCAGGCCACGGGCAACCAGTCGCCCATGGCGATTGCGGCCAAGGGCGCCTACGCCTTCACGGATCTGGCGCGTTTTGCCCGGCGCTACGGCGTGCCGCTTGGCAACAACCCGCATTTCCCGATCAACACCCTGATGCTGATGCGCGGCGCCGTGGCGCTGCAAATGCGCGACGAGGCGCGCTTGCCGGCCTACAGCAAGGCCGTGTTCGAGGCCATCTGGGTCGACGCCGCCAACCTGAATGACCCGGCCACCGTGGGCAAAACCCTGGCCGCTGCCGGCTTTGACCCGATGGCGCTGCTGGCGCTGGCCGGCGAGCAGGCGGTGAAGGACCGGTTGAAGGAGCTCACCCGGCAGGCCGTGGCCCGCGGCGTGTTTGGCGCCCCCACCTTTTTTGTCGGCGACCAGATGTTCTGGGGCCAGGACCGTATCGATTTTGTCAAGGAAGCACTGCAATGAGCACCCCCCCGGAAAACCGCCCGCAAGACATTCTGGCCCACACCGATGCCGGTGTGACCACCCTCACCCTGAACCGTGTGGACAAGAAAAACTCCATCACCGCCGCCATGTACGGCGCCCTGGCCGATGCGCTGGAAGCGGCCCGCCAGGACGCGGCGGTGCGCGCCGTGGTGATTCAGGGCCATGAAACCATTTTTTCGGCCGGCAATGACATTGGCGACTTTCTGAATCATCCGCCGTCCACGCCCGACGCGCCGGTGTTTCGCTTTCTGCGCGGCATCAGCAGCTTTCCCAAGCCCATCGTGGCGGCGGTCTGCGGCCCGGCGGTGGGCATAGGCACCACCATGCTGCTGCACTGCGACCTGATCTATGCCGGCGACAACGCGGCGTTTTCGATGCCCTTCGTCAACCTGGGCCTGTGCCCCGAAGCCGCGTCCAGCCTGCTGGTGCCCCAGCTCATGGGTTACCCGCGCGCCGCCGAGGCGCTGCTGCTGGGCGAGCCCTTCATGGCCGAAACCGCGCTGGAAATGGGCCTGATCAACCGCATCGTGCCGCCGGCCGAGGCCAGCGCGCTGGCGCAAAGGCAGGCCCTCAGACTCGCCGCCAAACCGCTCAGCGCCCTGATGGAGACCAAACGGCTGATGAAAAAAGGCAACGCCGCCGCCGTGGCCGAGCGCGTGGCCGAAGAGTGCGCCAGCTTTGGCCGCATGCTGCAGGAACCGGCCGCGCGCGAGGCGTTCACCGCCTTCATGGCCAAACGCAAGCCGGATTTCTCGAAACTCTGATCTGGGCAGCCTGTGCCAGGTTAAATGAGCCGTTTCAGGCATCAAAAGTGCCTCTAGCCCAGTAACAATGCGCGTTAGCAGCTATTAAAAATATAGCAATTGCAAGGAGATACCGACATGACACTCAAAGGCAAGACCCTCTTCATCACCGGCGCCTCACGCGGTATCGGGCTGGCCATCGCCACCCGCGCGGCGCTTGATGGCGCCAACATCGTGATCCTGGCCAAGACGACCGACCCCAACCCCAAGTTGCCGGGCACGATCTACAGCGCGGCCGAAGCCGTGAAAGCTGCGGGCGGCCAGGCGCTGCCGCTGGCGGTGGACATCCGCGATGAAGACGCGGTGACGGACGCGGTGGCCAGGGCGGTGCAAGCCTTTGGCGGCATCGACATTCTGGTCAACAATGCCAGCGCCATCAGCCTCACCGACACCGAGCACACGCCGATGAAGCGCTACGACCTGATGAATGGCATCAACGCGCGCGGCACCTACCTGTGTACCCAGGCCTGTCTGGCCGAGCTGAAAAAGTCCGCGCAGGCCGGGCGCAACCCGCAGGTGCTCAATATGTCGCCGCCGCTGTCCATGAAGCCGCACTGGTTTGAGAACCATACCGCCTACACCATGGCCAAGTACGGCATGAGCATGTGCACGCTGGGCCATGCGGGCGAGTTCAAAAAATACGGCATCGCCGTCAACAGCCTGTGGCCGCGCACGGCGATTGCCACGGCGGCGCTGCAGATGATTCCGGGCGTGGACCTGGCGCGCTGCCGCAAGCCCGAGATCCTGTCCGACGCCGCCTACCTGATTTTGACCAGCCCGGGCTCCCACACCGGCAATTTCTACCTGGACGACACGCTGCTGGCCGCGCACGGCGTGACCGACCTGGAAAAATACTCGGTAACACCGGGAACGACGGACTTCATTCCTGATTTTTTTGTCGATTGACGGCTAGCGCCAGGCTTGCCTCGCGGGTGTTCAGGGCAAGCAGTAGCAATATCGTGTCAAAAATTACCCAACATTACGTTTAATTTCTATAGTTACAAAAATACACATATAGACCTGCTGAACGTGAATGACGAGAGGTTGAGGTCTTTTGCATTAGAGTAACAGGGGGTTACGCCTGTACGGCGACCGCAGGGCGGATGTTTCGGCGCAAGCTTGCCCATTCCCCGCCATTCCCCGCCATTTCCCTGCCCGTTTCCTCCCGGCAGACTACCCACTTTGATGGATTGCCGGCCGGCCGGACCTCGCGATAAAGTTCACCAAGCCCAAAAAATTGTGATTATTAAATCGTATTTGTAATCAACTGTATGCGGGTCTTGGGCGAATTTGTGCCAACGCGGGGTCGCGCCTACCCTGGCTCAGGAGGTCCATGATGAAGTTCCAAAGAAC
>NZ_JANOAL010000134.1:0-5571 GCF_031411155.1 Polaromonas sp.
AACTGGCGTGCCTGCGACAACGCGTTGACCAATGTGGACTCCGTGGCCTGGTCGCCGACCCCCATCGCCTGGTAGCCCAGGCCCTGGGCGCTGGGCACCACATCAAACGCGGGCGACAGCCGGTAGTGACCATCGGCCTGACGCAGCAGCGCATGGTTCTTTTCGTGGTCGTCGGTGTTGTCCATCAGGATGTTGAAGACCATGCGCCTGAACAACTGCGCCTGCTGGCTGCGTATCAGCTCGGCCGGCGCCACCCGGCGCAGCAGTTGCGCGAGTTGCGGGTAGCCATAGTCCTCGCCCGCCGCGCGCAGGGCCACATGCGCCGACACCGCGTGCAGCCGCGCCTGGCCGGCCCGGTCGAACCTTCGCACGGCAACAGCGTGGCCGGCTCCCACCGGCAGCGCTTTGGTCGTGGCGACCTCCACGCCGCAGAGACAAGCCAGCGTCATGGTGGCGTGCTCGATCAGCGGCGTATCGATTTCTTCTCCTTCCGAGAACTTCACCAGCCAGGCCTCGCCAGCGATGTCGATCAGCGACTTCGGTCGGGCGCCACCGAGCGACGCGCCGGGCCGCACCAGGCGCCGTTGCGGCTCGGGCACTGCCTCGTTGGCCAGCACCTTGCGCACGACTTCAGCCATCTCCGCCAGGCTCTCAAGCCGGGGCGCGGGCCCTCCACGCCACGGTTCATAGACCTCGCCGTGCCGGCTGACGCCCAGCGCGCCATAACGGTCGTCGCCCGCGAAAAGCAGAAATTCAAGAATCGACAGGCGCGGCGTGGCCTCGAACTTGCGGATGACCCGCTCGCCCCAGCGGTCAGGCCGGGCATCGTCAACGGCGCCTGCCGCGCAGTCCTTGTCACGCGGCACAAACAGCTCGTCCACCAGCGGCAGGTCTTCACTCAGGGCAAAGCCGGATCGCAGCCAGTCTGCCGCGTAGCGCAATGACACGGCCCGCCCCCCTGCGGCCAGGCCCAGTTCACCGACCGGGCGCGGCTGGGAAGGGTCGCCCAGCCACCAGAGAAACAGCTGGTCTTGGGGAAGGTATTTTTCAGTTATCTTTTCGGTCATCTTCTCGACCATACGTTTCAGCCCTTGCGCGCCGCAGGGCTGCGCCGATGCCGCTGCGCCGCTGAGCTGATCTCGTTTTCAAGCGCAGCCACATCCTCTTTCGGGTCAGCCGCAGCCCCCAGGGCCTCATGGCGGCTGATGATCCAGAGGGCAGTGGCGTACACGCCTATCGACACCGCAGCCTCACCTTTTTCCATCTTCATGAGGGTGGGCACTGATACGTCCAGCCGCGCAGCCCATGCGCGCAGCGGCTGCTTGCGCCGCTTGCGCGCCGTGGCCAGGTCAGCGCCAAGCTTGCGCAGCGCGGTGGCGGCGGCGGGGGGCATGGTTTCCAGGGCGGAGGCTACTTGTGGCATATCGTATAGTTTAACAAAAATCAATATTTGTCAAACAATAAGACTATAAATAGTTGTGAACACCCCTAAAGCTTGGTAACCATCGGCGTTACCTTTGCGCCGCCTGGCGTCGCCCGCGCCGCGCGTTTGACAAGGTTTGTATCCAGCGTGCAGAAATCTTCACAGCCATGGCTGAGCGCGTGATGTAGCGCATCAGCAAAGTCCCAGCCCTGCACCGCCCTGGCTGCAGCGGCAAGCACAGCCGCGCGTTCGCCCACCACCACATTCCCCAGCGCCGCAATTTTTTCAATGGCCTGGCCCACCACTTTCGGCGCAAAAGCGTAACGCGAGCGTAAAACCCATTCAAGTTCAAGCACCACCGTCACCGGTATGAATATGTCGTGTTCGGTCAACAATGCAACCGCGCGCGCTGACTGCGCTGCGTTGTCATTGACCAGTGCGCGTACCAAAACATTGGCATCAATGGCGCGCACCGCTCAGCCTTTGTAGTCGGTAACGCGCATGGCGCTGACGGCAACCGTTGGGCCGTCGTACTTCAAAAGCGACTGGATTTCCTTCAAGCTCACGCTTTTTTTAACAGGGGCGGGTGTGATTTGTGCGCTTTTACCGTTTACCTTGACATTGACCCGCATTCCAGGAGTAAGGCCCAAAGCTTTGCGCACAGCGACAGGCAGCACAATTTGCCCTTTGGTGGAGATCAGTACAGCGCTCATGACAGGCTTTCCAAAAAGTTTTACCTAGTGGGTATTTTACGACTTTGCGGGAACTTGTTTGACATGCATAGAGGATGTCTCGAAGTACGAGCTATTCCACTCCCTAAAATCCGTCTCTAGCCGAATAAATATGCACGCTAGTCGCTCCTAAATGGATAGCGTATTCGCGGCGAAATGCATGATTGCAAGACTTGACCCTGCGTTTCACGCCTGGTAGTTGCGCACACCGACCCAAGGCGCAGTGGCGTTGGGAGCAGCCGGTTAATTGATGAGCTCATGGTTTACTTCCAGATAAATTGATTGGCAAAGAGATTGGTGAGAAACCAGCTAAAAAGCGCGAACAGCGAACCACCACAAAAACAACCCCAGAGATGCATTTTTCTGTGCGCCTCAAACTCCGCAACATTGAATCTTGCATAGTCGTATTCAGTTCGATAACTTTCTTTGACTGGGCCGACAACTCCACGCACGGTCACTGAATACTGCTGGTTGAAGTTTTTGAGCTTGTCGCTGTAATGCGAGAGGCGCGTGTAGGCCACCGCAAAAACGACTGATCCCACGCAAATTATCCACACGCCGACGCTCCGCACAGCTTTGACTTCTCCAGTTAAAAACCACGTGGTACCCATCAGGACAGGGGCGACTAAGAAACCCAGGAGCGCGGAGTTTCGATGTCTTCTTTTCTCAGCATCGCGACGTAACTTCAATAGCTCCTCGCTAAGTTGCTCAATTGGTTCGTCGCTCATGCCGCCACCTCCCAAGCCTCGTCATTCGCCACAGACGCAGCTATCAAACCCAATTGGCCTCTAGCCCCCACATCTTGTTCGCAAAAGGCTATCATTTCAGGAGCATATGTGTGCTTAATTGTTTGCATTAATGGCGCAGGCTTGGCGGCATTGACGTCGTTAAGATGACTTTGAACGTAGGTCGTATCCGGGGCAACACCCGGACCTACTTTGGCGGCCATTACCACGTCAGCAACCTTTGGGGGCGGGGACGCGCGTTGAAGCCTATATAAGTTGACATGCATTGGGTAATTCCTTGATTCACGGGGTAACGCATTACTTAAGAATTGGACTGCCTATGTATGGTTTGCCATCAATGTCGATCACAATTCCCTGCACAGATGTACTTTATATGTGCGCATAGAGCAAGTGTTCGATTACAGCTGTTCAGCGAGCCGCATAGCTTCAGGTCTGCTTACGCGTCCAGCGCAGATGAGGGTAAAGACGGAAGCACTCGCTGAGCGGACTTCGGTGCTTGCCAAACTAGTCGATTTGAACCGCGCTCGAAAAGGGCGTTCTTCGATCCTCAAATTTTCCACGACCTCCGCCGTCTCCGCTACCAGCTTCCCCTTCCTCCACACTTTCAGCCGATTCGCCCGCAGCCGTATCGCCTCCACAGGGCAGCACGAAGCTCGCATCGCAGCCCACCTCCAGCCCGTAGCCCTGCAGGTGCATCACCTTCGCCGCGTTGACCGTCACCGCGTCGAAGCATTGGCGGAGCCTTTCTGGCTCGTCATCTGCGCCACGTGCAGGCCCATGTGCGCCACCTCCAGCATGTAGTCGCAGCACACGCCGTACCAGGGGTCCATCACACAGTCTTGGCCGAAGACGACGTTCACGCCTGCCGCCATCAGCCCGGGCACGCGGGTCATGCGCCTGCGCTTGGGCTAGGTATTGTGAAGAATCTTTTATCAATTTCGTTCAGCTTGCGTTCACCTGCCTCTTTGTAAGCTCTGTTCCATATCAACCAAGGAGCCTCTTCATGAAACGTTCTGCCATTCTTTGCCTGACCACGCTGCTGGCAGCGGGCGCCCAGGCCCAGACCTTCAACGACACGGCCCGCGTGCGCACTGTCAACCCACAGTACGAGAACGTCTCAGTTCCGCGCAACGAATGCAGCAGCCAGTGGGTGACCGAGCAGCAACCCGTGGCGGCTTCGCGCAATTACGGCGGACTGGCGATCGGCGGTGTGGCCGGCGCCTTGCTGGGACACCAGGTTGGCGGGGGCCGTGGCCGCGACGCAGCGACTGCTGTTGGCGCCGTCGTCGGCGCGCTGGCCGGTGAGCACTTTGCCAACCAGAACAACTGGGGTGGCGGCTACCAGCAGGCATCCCAGCCGCAGCAGCGCCAGGTGCAGAATTGCCGTACCGTCAACGACGTGCAGTCCCGCCTGACAGGCTACCAGGTCGAGTACGAGTACCGCGGTCAGGTCTACAGCACGGTGACCCGCGAGAACCCGGGCCGCACCTTGCCGGTGCGCGTTTCGGTGGCACCGGTGGAGCCGACGGCACCGGTGGGGCGCGAGTTCCAGGGCGTACGCGAATACCAGGGCGGGCGCGATGACGGCGTCGGTCGCGAGTACTATGGTGCTTACAACCGATGAACGCACGATGAACGCATTTGCCAAACTGCTCTGCGCCACCTTGCTGGTGGCATCCAACCTGGCCTGGGCCGACCTGAGCCGCGACGACGCGGCCGCGGTGGCCCAGCGGGCCGGTGGCGGTCGCGTGCTGGCCGTCGAGAAGTCCGAGTCTTCGGGCCAGCCGGTGTGGCGCGTCAAGGTGGTCACGCCGGCTGGTGAGGTCCGCGTGATCCAGGTGGACGTCGCCACCGGCCAGGTCCGATAGTGTGGTGTTGCACGCTATCTGGCACATAAAAATGCGTCTTTTCGGCCATGGCGGCGTTGCAAATCCGCGCGATACCTACGGGTATCGCTGTGGTTTGCGCCTTGCCCTGACCAAAAATCCATCATTTTTATGTGTGCCATCAAGCATGCAACACCACACTAGGGCCGGCCTGCGGCAGCTTTAACCCATGCGCTTGTTGCTGATCGAGGACGATGCCGCGCTGCGGCTCACGCTGGCCCGCCAGCTGGAGGCCGATGGCTACCGGGTCGACCAGGCCAGGGACGGCGAAGAGGGCTTGTTCCTGGCGCGCGAGTACCCGGTCGACCTGGTCATCGTTGACCTGGGGCTGCCCAAGCTGAACGGGTTGACCATCGTGCAGCGCCTGCGGCAGGAGGGAAGCACCCTACCCATTCTGATCCTCACCGCGCGCGGCAGCTGGCAAGACAAGGTGGTGGGCCTGGAAGCCGGGGCCGACGACTACCTGGTCAAGCCTTTCGAATACCCGGAGCTGGCGGCGCGGCTCAAGGCCTTGCTGCGGCGCTCGCTGGGGGCCTCCTCTGACGTGCTGACGCTCGGCCCCCTCAGCATCGACCTGTTGGCGCAGGCGGTGCGGCTCAACGGCGCGGTGCTGGAGCTCACGGCGTTCGAGTACCGCCTGCTCGAATATCTGGTGCGCCAGCGCCCGGCCATCGTCACCCGGCAGGCGCTGTCGGACTACCTGTACCCGCACGGGGAAGACCGCGACAGCAACGTGCTGGAGGTGCTGGTGGGCCGCCTGCGGCGCAAGCTCGACCCGGAGGGCC
>NZ_JANOAL010000135.1:0-5413 GCF_031411155.1 Polaromonas sp.
GATCTTGCTGTTGCGCGCGTTCAGCTCGGCCGCACGTTTGGCGTTGCTGGTGTACAGCGTGCCGTCAAACAGCTCCTGCGCTATCGCCTTTTGCTGCGCTTCGAGCTGCTGGATCAGTGCCGGCAGGCCGTCGAGTTCGCGTTGGTCCTTGTAGCTCAGTTTCTTTTTTGATAGCGCATCAGGCGCATCCTGATTGGGCTTGGGCGGGTTTTTGCCGGTATTTTTGGCGCTGGGGGCGGCCGCCGAGGTTTTGGCGCCGCTGCCGGTGATTTGCGCGGCGCGCCTGGACTGGGTGATCCAGTCGGTCACGCCGCCCTCGTACTCGCGCCAGAAGCCGGGGTTCTCGGGCGTGCCCTCGTAGGCAATGGTGCTGGTGACCACGTTGTCCAGGAAGCGCCGGTCATGGCTGACCAGGAACACCGTGCCCTCGTAGTTTTGCAGCAGGTCTTCCAGCAGCTCCAGCGTGTCGATGTCCAGGTCATTGGTCGGCTCGTCCAGCACCAGCACGTTGGCCGGCCGCGCAAACAGGCGCGCCAGCAGCAGCCGGTTGCGCTCGCCGCCCGACAAGGTGCGCACCGGGGAGTTGGCGCGCTGCGGCGAAAACAGAAAGTCGGTCAGATAGCTCTTGACGTGCTTTTTCTGGCCGTTGATCTCGACCCACTCGCTGCCCGGGCTGATGAAGTCTTCCAGCGTCGCGTCCAGGTCCAGGCTGTCGCGCATCTGGTCAAAGTAAGCCACCTGCAGATTCGCGCCCTGGCGGATCTTGCCGGGCGGCACGGTGACGTCGGGCTGCAGCTCGCCCAGAATCAGCTTGAGCAAGGTGGTCTTGCCGGCGCCATTGGGGCCCAGCAGGCCAATCTTGTCACCGCGCAGCAAGGTGCCGGTGAAACGGTTGACGATGATTTTTTCGCTGCCCGGGTGGCCAAAGCTTTTCGACACCTCGGTCAGTTCGGCCACGATCTTGCCGCTTTTCTCGCCGCTCGACACGTCGAGGTTGACGCGGCCGACCGCATCGCGGCGCGCCGCGCGGTTGTCGCGCAGCGCCTCTAACCGGCCAATGCGGGCCACGCTGCGGGTGCGGCGCGCTTCCACGCCCTTGCGAATCCACACTTCTTCCTGCGCCAGCAGCTTGTCGGCCTTGGCGAAGATGACGGCTTCCTGCGCCATCTGCTCTTCTTTCTGGATCAAATACTGCGCAAAGTTGCCGGGGTAGGGGCGCAGCTTGCCGCGGTCCAGCTCCACGATGACGGTGGCAACCTGGTCCAGAAAGGCCCGGTCGTGGGTGATGGTGATGATGCTGCCGTTGAAATTGACCAGCAGGTCTTCGAGCCAGGCAATCGAGTCCAGGTCCAGGTGGTTGGTCGGCTCGTCGAGCAGCAGCACGTCGGGCTTGGCCACCAGCGCCTGCGCCAGCGCCACGCGTTTTTTGGTGCCGCCCGACAGTGAGCCGACGATGGCGTCTTTGTCGAGGTGCAGGCGGTGCAGGGTTTCCTCGACGCGCTGCTCCCAGTTCCAGCCGTCCAGCGCCTCGATTTCCGATTGCAGGGCGTCCAGGTCGGTGTGTTCGTCGGCCGCCAGATATTGCTCAACGACATGCCTGGTCCTTGCCAGTCCTGCGCTGGCAGCTATGAAAACCGTAGCATGCGGGTCCAGGCTGGGTTCCTGCGGCACATAGGCAATGCGCAGGTTTTGCTGCAGCTGCAGGGTGCCGTCGTCGGGTTTGTCGATGCCCGCCAGAATCTTCAGCAGCGAGGACTTGCCGGTGCCATTGCGGCCAATCAGGCCAATGCGCTGGTTGGCCTCCAAGGCGAAATCTGCGTGGTCGAGCAGGGCGACATGCCCAAAAGCGAGCTGAGCGTCTAAAAGAGTAATAAGTGCCATATAGGCTAGGGATTATCCGGGTGCGGGGTTTCGCATGCTGAACTCCGCGGTTTTGGGCCTGCGGTTTGCTGGCTATAGTGGCAGGTCTTCAAGGAGTACGTGGCGTGGACGCATCCCTCAAACTGGACCTCAACGGCAAGCTGGTGCCGGTCAATGCCGACCCGGCCATGCCGCTGCTGTGGCTGCTGCGCGACCTGCTGAACCTGACCGGCACCAAGTTTGGCTGCGGCGTGGCGGCTTGCGGCGCCTGCACCGTGCGGGTGGACGGCCAGGCGGTTCGCTCCTGCGTCACGCCGGTGTCCACGGTGCTGGGCAAACGCATCCAGACCATAGAAGCGCTGGGCACGCCCGACAGGCCGCATCCCCTGCAGCAGGCCTGGATTGCCGAGCAGGTGCCGCAGTGTGGCTATTGCCAGAGCGGCATGCTGATGGCGGCGGCCGCCCTGCTCGACAAAACGCCGCAACCCAGCGATGCCGACATCGACGCGGCCATGACCAATATCTGCCGCTGCGGCACCTACCAGCGGATCCGGCTGGCGATCAAGCGGGCCGCCGGCATGGCGAGCGTCGAGCCGGCCGCCAAGGTCTCGGCATGAAAAGAAGAACCTGGCTATTAAGTGCTGCGGGCGCGGCAGGGGCGCTGGTGGTGGGCTGGAGCGTGCTGCCGGCCCGGTCCCGGCTGGGCAGCGCGGCCCGGCCCTGGCAGACCGGCGGGCTCGATGACTCGACCGAGTTGACCGGGGTGGTGCTCAACGGCTGGATCAAGATCGCCGCCGACGGCGCGGTGGTGCTGGCGATGCCGCGCAGCGAGATGGGGCAGGGCGTTCATACCGCGCTGGCCATGCTGGTGGCCGAGGAGCTGGATGTGCCGCTGGCGCGCGTCAGCCTGGAACAAGCCGGTGCCGACACGATTTACGGCAACGTCGCCATGCTGGTGGCCAGCCTGCCGTTTCATCCGCTGGAAATGGATACTTACGCGGCAGAGGGCGCGCCCCGGGTGCAGCCGACCAGCGTCAGGATGGGGGAATGGATGGTGGGCAAGATCGCGCGCGAGCTGGGCATCAATGCCACCGGCGGTTCGTCCAGCGTGGCCGACGCCTGGGACGTGCTGCGCACGGCGGCGGCGACCGCCCGCGCCTCGCTGCTGGGCGCGGCGTCGCTCGGCTGGCGGCTGCCGGTCGATGAGCTGACGGTGAAGGACGGCGTCATTTCCCATTCTTCCGGGCGATCCGCGCATTACGGCGAACTGGCGAAGTTCGCCGCCGCCACGCCGCCCGGCGAAGTCAGCCTGAAGCATCGCAAGGACTGGACGCTGATTGGCCAGAGCGCCCCGCGCCGGGACCTGCCCGCCAAGGTGAACGGCACTGCGGTATTTGGGCTGGATGTGCGCCTGCCGGGCATGCTGTTTGCCGCGGTGCGCCTGTGCCCCATGCTGGGCGGCTCGGCCGGGGCCATCAACGCGGGCGCCGCGCTGGCGCAGCCGGGCGTGGAGCGCATGGTGCGACTGCCGGCCTATGCCGGCTCGACCGCCGGCTTTGCCATGGTCGGCAAAACCTGGTGGCATGCCCAGCAGGCGGCGCTGGCGGTGCCGGTGGACTGGCAGCAGCGCCCGGCCGGCGCACTCGACAGCCGGCAGATTGAAAAAGGGCTGGAAGCCGCCCTGGGGCGCGAAGAAGGCTTTACTTTCTACAGTACAGGCGAAGTCGACGCCGCGGAAGCCGTCGCCCCGCGCAAGATCGAGGCGCTGTACCGCGCGCCCTACCTGGCCCACGCGACGCTGGAGCCCATGAACTGCACCGCGCAGGTCAGGGACGGCAAGGTGCAGCTGTGGCTACCGACCCAGGTGCCGCAAATGGCGGCCGCCATTGCCGCGCGCGTGGCCGGGGTGGCGCTGGAAGACGTCAACCTGACCGTGACCTTGCTGGGCGGCGGTTTTGGGCGGCGGCTGGAGGTGGACTTTGTGGCCCAGGCGGTGCGGGTGGCCATGGAATGCGGCGGCCGGCCGGTGCAACTGATCTGGTCGCGCGAAGAAGACAGCACGCACGACTTTTACCGGCCCATGCATGTCGCCAGGCTGCGCGCTGCGGTCGATGCGGCGGGTCAGGTCACCAGCCTGCGCATCAAGTCGGCGGGCGACGCCATCACGCCGCGCTGGATGGCGCGCGGCCTGCCGGCGCTGTCCGGGCCGGTCGATACGCCCGACAAAACCACCGCGGAAGGCCTGTTCGACCTGCCCTACGGCTTTGCCCACCAAAAAATGTCCCATGTGGCCACCCGCATGGGTGTGCCGGTGGGCTTCTGGCGCTCGGTCGGGCATTCGCACAATGCCTTTTTCTCGGAAGGCTTCATGGACGAGCTGGCCTGGGATGCCAGGCAGGATCCGCTGGCTTTCAGGCGCGCCCTGTTAAAAGACGCCCCGCGCCACCTCGCGGTGCTGGATCTGGCCGCCACCAAGGCCGGATGGGGCGGGCCGCTGTCAGCGGGACAGGCGCGCGGCATCGCCCTGCACGAGTCGTTTGGCTCCATCGTGGCCCAGGTGGTGGAGGTGTCTGTAGCGAAGGGCAGCCCCCGCGTGCATCGCGTGGTGTGCGCCATCGATTGCGGCACCGTCATCAATCCGGGCATCGTGGCGCAGCAGATGGAGGGGGCGGTGGTTTTTGCGCTGACGGCCGCCTTGTATGGCCAGGTGGACATCGAGGGCGGCGTGGTCCGGCAAAAGAACTTCCCCGACTACCGAATGCTTCAACTGGCCGAGGCGCCTCGGGTTTTTACCTATGCCGTGCCCAGCAGCCGGCCGCCGGGTGGTGTGGGCGAACCCGGCGTGCCGCCTCTGGCGCCGGCGCTGGCTGGCGCCCTGTTTGTCCTGACCGGGAAGCGGCTCCGATCACTGCCGCTGGCCTCTGGTTAGCAGGGCTCCAGCGGCGGGTTTGCCGCCATGCAAAAACTTTTTGAAGGATGTTTGCGAGGCGGGAAAACCCGTGCTATAGTCTATGGCTGCGCTGATGAAACAGCTTCTGAATGAAGCGGCAAGTTGGCGCAGATGCCTTGGTTAGAAAGTCAAAAAATTTCAAATTTATTTGACCTGGTTAAAAAAACCGGTATATAATTTGAGGCTCAGCTGATTACAGCTAACGACGAAAGGCGAAGCGGCCAAGCTGCTGAGCGGGTAGTCAGGATCATTAAAAATTTACAGCCGATAAGTATGGGCGTTTGAAGGCGATTGCCAGGCGAAGTTGATGCAAGTCAACCAGCCAGGTCTTCTGACCTTAAACGCTCATGGAGATAGAAAATGTGAAATCGTCAAGATTTTTCATCAATTCCGTTTTTATGAGTTTTCTTCCCGCGGCCGACGTCAGTTGGTTGCGGGGAGTTGAAATTATTGCAGTGATTAAACTATAGAGTTTGATCCTGGCTCAGATTGAACGCTGGCGGCATGCCTTACACATGCAAGTCGAACGGCAGCACGGGAGCAATCCTGGTGGCGAGTGGCGAACGGGTGAGTAATATATCGGAACGTGCCCAGTCGTGGGGG
>NZ_JANOAL010000136.1:0-19919 GCF_031411155.1 Polaromonas sp.
GACGATGAAGGGCTGCTTGAGGATTTTCCCGAGCTCCTCGGCCACCAGGCGTCCCATCACGTCACTGGTGCCGCCGGCCGGGAACGGCACGATGATCTTGACCGGCTTGTTGGGATAGTCCGACTGCGCCAGGGCGGCGCCTGGCGCTATTAAACCGATAGCAGAGAAAGCAAGTGTTACAAGGGCTAGGCGTCTTTTTGACATGGTTTTGTCTCCTGATGAAGTGGCTGAAAGCGGGGGGGTGCCGAAATTCTTGAATTGCGGGGCACTCTCTGATGCCTTGAAGGACGGTGAATGGGGTGAATCGGTTCAGTACGAGCCCGAGCTCGTCGGCGCTTGCGTGGCGCGCATCCGGGCCATTACCTGCTGCGCACCGGCGGCCATCAGGCGCGCGTCGGAGCTGACGGTGACGAACTGAAAGCCCTTGGCGATGCGTGCCAGCGCGCCCTCGGGCGTGCCGTTGTGGATGCCAGCGACCACGCCGTGCGCCTTGGCGCGCGCCAGGATGTGGTCGATGGCTTCGGCCGCCTTAGCGTCCACATCGTCGAACACCGGCCGGCAGCCCAGCGCCAGCGACAGGTCCGACGGCCCGATGTAGATCGCGTCCAGCCCTTCGACCGACAGGATGTCGTCGAGGTTATCGAGCGCCCTGGCGGTTTCTATCATCGCGAAGGTGACGATGGTGTCGTTGGCGTGCTGCGGGTAGTCGGCGCCGCCGTACAGCAGCGCGCGCACCGGGCCAAAGCTGCGGGTACCGCGCGGCGCGTAATGGGTCCAGGCCACCAGGTTCTGGGCGTCCTCGCGGGTGTTGACCATCGGGCAGATGACGCCGTAGGCGCCGGCGTCGAGCGCCTTCATCAGGATGCCGGGTTCCAGCCAGGGCACGCGCACGACCGGCACCGTGTCGGTGGTCGAGATCGCCTGCAGCATGGGGATCATCGCCTGGTAGTCGACGACGCCGTGCTGCAGGTCGATGGTGAGCGAGTCCCAGCCCTGATGGGCCATGGTCTCGGCCGAAAAGCTGTTGGGAATGGCCAGCCAGCCGTTGACGGCGGCGCCACCCGTTTTCCATATTTCGCGCAAGCGGTTTGCTCTCATGGGATGACTCCAGTCTCAACGTCCGTTGTTTTTGCGCCAGACGACAAAGTCGTCTTTCGACTGCTGCTCGGTGGGCGGGTAGAGGCCGATGATGGGTCGGCCCTTGAGCACTTCCTCGGTCACGAAGTCCTCGAACGCGGTCATCTCGACCGCCTCGTCGGCGATCTCGTCGGCCAGGTGCGCCGGAATCACAAACACGCCTTCCTTGTCGCCGACGATCACGTCGCCGGGGAACACCGCCACATCGCCGCAGCCAATCGGCACATTGATGTCCAGCGCCTGGTGCAGCGTCAGGTTGGTCGGCGCCGAGGGCCGCTGGTGGTAGCTGGGGAAGGGCAGGGCCGCGATTTCGGGCGAATCGCGAAAGCCGCCATCGGTGACGATGCCGGCGGCGCCGCGCACCATCAGGCGCGACACCAGGATGGAGCCGGCCGAGGCGGCGCGCGCGTCCTTGCGGCTGTCAATCACCAGCACCGCGCCCTCGGGGCATTGCTCCACCGCCACGCGCTGGGGGTGCCTGGGGTTTTGAAACACGGTGATGGGGTTCAGGTCTTCGCGCGCCGGAATGTAGCGCAGCGTGAAGGCTTCGCCCACCATGTTGGGCAGGCTGGCGTTCAGGGGATGAATGTCCTGCATGAACTGGTTGCGCAGGCCGCGCTTGAACAGGGCGGTGCACAGCGTGGCGGTGCTGACGGCTTTGAGCTTGTCGCGGGTTTCGGATTTGAGTGGCATGGGGTCTTTGGTCGCTTTCGTCTTTGGTCGTTGCTTGCGTGTCAGTAAATCGCCGGCTCGCCGATGGGCGCGCCGAACGAGGTTTCCAGAAAATCAAAATCGCAGCCGGTGTCGGCCTGCTGAATGTGGCGGGCGCTCATCCAGCCGTAACCGCGCTCGTAGCGCTTGGGCGGTGGCGTCCAGGCGGCGCGGCGGCGCGCCAGTTCGTCGTCGCCGACTTCCAGGTGAATGCGCCGGCCCGGCACATCGACCGTGATCAGGTCGCCGGTTTTGACCAGCGCCAGCGGGCCGCCGATGTAGGCCTCGGGCGCGACGTGCAGGATGCAGGCGCCGTAGCTGGTGCCGCTCATGCGCGCATCGGAAATGCGCAGCATGTCTTTGACGCCCTGCTTGACCAGCTTGAGCGGGATCGGCAGCATGCCCCACTCGGGCATGCCGGGTCCGCCTTGCGGGCCGGCGTTGCGCAGGATCAGGATGTGGTCGGCCGTCACGTCAAGGTTTTCGTCGTCGATGGCGGCTTTGAGCGACGGATAGTCGTCAAACACCAGCGCCGGGCCGGTGTGCTGCAGGTACTGCGGCGCACAGGCGCTGGGCTTGATCACGCAGCCGTCGGGCGCCAGGTTGCCGCGCAGCACGGCCAGCGCGCCTTCGGCATAGATCGGGTTGTCCAGCGGTCGGATCACGTCATGGTTGTAGACCTCGGCGCCCACCAGGTTGTCGCCCAGGGGCTTGCCGGTGACGGTCAGGGCGTCGAGCTTGAGGTGGTTTTTCAGCACGCTCATCATGCCCAGCATGCCGCCGGCGTAGTAGAAGTCTTCCATCAGGTAGGTGTCGCCACTCGGCCGGATATTGGCAATCACCGGCACCCGGCGGCTGGCCGCGTCGAAGTCGTCCAGGCCGACAGCGCAGTGTTCCCCGGCGCGGCGCGACATGGCGACCAGGTGAATGATGGCATTGGTCGAGCAGCCCATGGCCATGGCCACGGTGATGGCGTTTTCGAACGAGGCGCGCGACAGCATTTTGGCCGGCGTGAGGTCTTCCCAGACCATGTCCACGACCCGGCGTCCGCATTCGGTGGCCATGCGGATGTGGTTGGAATCGACCGCCGGAATCGACGAGGCGCCGGGCAGGCTCAAGCCTATCGCCTCGGCAATGCCGGTCATGGTGCTGGCCGTGCCCATGGTCATGCAGTGGCCGTGGCTGCGGGCAATGCCGCCTTCGACTTCCAGCCATTGCGCCTTGTTGATCTTGCCGGCACGCCGTTCGTCCCAGTATTTCCAGGTGTCGGAGCCCGAGCCCAGCACCTTGCCTTTCACGTTGCCACGCAACATGGGACCGGCGGGCATGTAGATGAAGGGCACGCCGGCACTCAAAGCGCCCAGCACCAGGCCCGGTGTGGTCTTGTCGCAGCCGCCCATCAATACCGCGCCGTCAATCGGGTGGCTGCGCAGCAACTCCTCGGTTTCCATGGCCAGCAGGTTGCGGTACAGCATGGTGGTGGGCTTGACGAGGGATTCGGACAGCGACAGCGCCGGCAGCTCCAGCGGGAAGCCGCCGGCCTGCAGCACGCCACGCTTGACGTCTTCGACGCGCTGCTTGAAGTGACCGTGGCAGGTGCCGATGTCGCTCCAGGTGTTGATGATGGCGATGACCGGCTTGCCCTCCCAGTCCTCGGGGCCATAGCCCAACTGCATCACGCGCGAGCGATGCCCGAAGGAGCGCACGTCGTCGGGGGCGAACCAGCGCGCGCTGCGCAGTTCTTCGTAGGTTTTTTGACTCATGGTGTTGCTTCGGAAAGGTCGGATAGGGGAACGGTCCGATGGGGTTCACCGAACGGGAGCTTGAAGCGGGACCGGTTCTGTTGTCGCAGTTGAACCGTGAAAGTGCAAAGGTGCGGCACTTTAACCCCGCTCTGCGGAGGGAATATCGACGTTTAATTTCAACGCCCATTCGGCCAGGCCGCCCCATGTCTGGAGATCATAGGAAATTCCCTTGCTTCGCGCCTGGGCGATGCTGCGTGCTGCCTGGTCACCCGGCATCCTGACGGGTCGGTCTGCGTCGATGGGGCGGTTCGCGCGGCAGCGCTGCGAGAGGTGATTCATCTGATCGTTGAATGCCTCGCGCCCTGCAAAGTGCTCAGGGTCGATGACCTGCAGGAATACGTTCCCACCCCAGCGCTGGGGGGCATCCCTGCGGCCCTGTCCAGACAGCCCCTGTGACAGCGCTTCTATGCCCAGGGCCAGCCCGAATCCCTTGTGGCCGTACTCTTGCCCGCCGAGCAGTTGCAGCGAGCCTCTGGGTAGCTGGTTTTCCAGAACGGCGGGATCGCGCGTGGGTGAACCCTGCGCATCGAGAAGCCATGGATGCTCGAACTGCTCGCCCGCGGCGAACTTCTGGCGCGTCATGGACGTGGTGGTGATCGAGGCGCAAATATCGATGAGCACGGGGTGCTCATCGCCGGGGTAGCCCATCGCAAAAGGATTCGGTGTAAAGAGTGCTTCGGTCCCGCCATAAGGCGCCACCCGGGCGCCCGCCGGGTCGGAGTTGGAAATCTGGGCCACAAGCCCCCGGTCGGCCGCCTGCTTGACGAGGGCGGCAAGACAGCCAATGTGATGGCTTTTACGAATGGCAACCGCTGCAAGACCGTACTGCGAAGCGCGCGGAATGGCCTGTTCCATGGCCTTGTTCACCAGCCAGAGGCCCGGCAGGTAGTCGCCATCCCAGACGGCACTGATGCCGTTGTCCTTGATGACCTGGGGTTCGCCACTGAGCTTCATGCCGCCTTTCTGGATGTCTGCCAGATAAAGGCAAGCCATGGCCAGGCCATGGGTGCGGCGTCCCATCGCATCGGTCAGGACCAGAAACCTGCCTAGGGTTTGTGCCTTTTCCTCGTCCATCCCCGCGCTTGAAAACAAGGCAGCCGCAAATTGCTCCAGCCTTGCCGTGCGATGGAAAACAGGGTCGGTGATGGGCGCTCGCGCCATGTCAGTTGGTTCCCTCGAGTTGCGTGCCTGCCCGCTTGATCACGGCAGCCCAGCGCTGCCGGTCCCTGGTGATGAAGTCGGTGGTTTCCCCAGGTGAAGAGGTCATCACTTCCGCGCCACCTTCAAGCAGGCGAGCCCGCAATTCAGGCGACCTGACGATTCGGACCATCTCTGCGTTCAGGCGCTCTATGGCCTGGCGAGGCATTTTTGACGAGGCCGTGACGCCCTGGTAGGTGCCCGATTCGAAGTTCTTCAGACCCTGCTCCGCGATGGTCGGAATGTTGGCCACCAATGGCATGCGGCTTCCCTTTGAAATCCCGATGACCTTGAGGCGCCCGCCCTGCACCAGGGGCATCGTCGCCAGCATGCCATTCAGGATGATCTGGGTGGTCCCGGCTGCCGTGTCATTGAGGGCCTGGGCGCCGCCGCGGTAGGGCACGTGCTGCCACTTCATCCCTGTCTCCAGGGCGATCTGGACAACGCCGAGGTGATTGGGAGTGCCCGAGCCGGCTGATGCGACATTGAGTTTGGTGGTCTGCGACAAGGCTACCAACTCCTTCAGGTTCGACGCTGCAACCGACGGATGCACAACGAAAAGGTGAGGCGAGTAGGCCAGCATGGCAACACCTTGAAGGTCGCCGGGCTGAAACGGCAGGTCTTTGGTGACCAGCGGGCTGATGGCCAGGGAGCCCAAGTCGGACAGCAATACCGTGTGGTTGTCCGTGGCGTTTGCGACGAAGGCCGCGCCAATATTGCCGGCGGCACCGGTGCGGTTTTCGACAAGCACCGGAACGCCCAGCGCATCCGACAGCGGCTTGCTGATCAGGCGTGCGATGACGTCGGAGGTTCCGCCCGGGGCGAAGGGCACCACGATACGCAGCGGCTGGCTGGGCCAGGCGGCGGCGTGAGCCTGAAGGCCAAGCGCGCCCAGGGCGAGGATGGCTGAGGAGTTGAGCAAGAGGCGGCGATTGTTCATGGGGTTCCTGGTGGAGGGCTCACTGGTTGCGGACGATGCGTGGCGGAGATCTGGCGCGTGTACATGGCTCATTTGCCTGCGCGGCGCCCAACATTCGCAGACAGGCCCTGAGCCGGCTCAGAGGCTGTAATCAGCACGACCGGCGCAAACCGTAGTTATTAAAGCACTAATATATTAGTGTGTCAATGCTATGATTTACCTTTTCCTGACGTCAGTCCTCATCTCAAAATCGAATGAACGCCTTAGTCAATGTTGCTCCGCTCAAGCTGGACCGCACCCGCCAGTCCGCGCCCCAGGTTTTCGAAGCCTTGCGAGACCTGATCGTGTCGGTTCAGCTCGAACCCGGAACGGTGTTGCAGCGCGCCGAGCTGGCCGAGCACTTTGGCATCAGCCAGACCCCGATCCGGGACGCCTTGCTGCGGCTGGGCGAAGAGCAGCTGGTGGACATCTTTCCGCAGCACGCCACGGTGGTGAGCCGGATTGACCTGTCGGCCGCACTGCAGGCGCATTTTCTGCGCCGCTCCATCGAGCTGGAAATACTGACGGCGCTGTGTGCGCTGCCTGATGCACCGCACCGCGAGCTGATGCGGCGCCTGAATGCGAGTCTGGCGCTGCAGGAGGCAGCGCTCAATCCGCTGGACGTCCCCAAACTGGCCCTGGCCGATCAAGCCTTTCACCAGGAAATGTATGAGGCCGCCAAGGTCGGGCCTTTGTGGACTCTGGTGCGCAAGCAAAGCGGGCACGTTGACCGGCTGCGGCGCCTGAACCTGCCCGATGAGGGCAAACCCCAGGCGATTGTGCGAGACCATAAGGCCATCGTCGACGCCATTGCCCACAAAGACGCGCCGGCCGCGGAAAAGGCCTTGCGCCAGCACCTGGCGGGAACACTCGCCTTTGTCGATGACATCAAGCATCGTTTTCCGCAATGGATTATTTCTCATGAGCAATAAGCCTTGAGGTGCCGGGCTGCCAACCCGCCCGAGTTCACGCCTGCGCAATTTCCGGCGCCGCATCAGCAGAGCAAGGGCTGCCTTGCAGCGGAACAGTACGCCGGGCTTCAGCATGGCTGGCCGTTTCGCGCCAGTAGCCAGGCCGGTGCGTCCTGCAGCGCCACCGGCCGCAAGAAGCGCTCAATGGCCGCATCGCCCACCGAGGTGCTCATGGGCTGGGTCGACGAGGGCCACGGCCCGCCGTGCTGCTGCGCGGCGGTGACGGCCACGCCCGTGGGCACGCCGGCAAACAGCACGCGCCCGGCAATCGCGGTGGCGCCGCGCACCAGGGCGCGGTTGTCGGCGCTGTCTTCATCGGCCCCCCAGAGCGTGACCGTCAGGCTGCCGCCCACGGCCTGCAGCACCTCCAGCGCCTGGGCCACGGAAGCGGCGCGAACGACGAGGCTGGACGGGCCGAAAACTTCTTCGCGCAGCCCGGGCCTGGCGATGAAGTCGACCGCGTCAACCTGGGCCAGAAACGGGCGCGGTGCCTGGTCGCTGCCCGCTTCGTGCAGCAGCGGCTGCGCACCGGCCGCCAGCATGTGGGTCACGCCGACATCAAAGGCGCTGCGCATGCCGGGGGTCAGCATGGCATGGGGCTTTTGCGTCGCCAGGGCGGTCGTCAACTGCTGCACCAAGGCATCGCTGGCCGGGTCATTGAGCAGCACGATCACGCCGGGACTGGTGCAGAACTGGCCGCAGCCGAGAGCGATGGAGCCTGCCAGCGTGCTGGCCAGCTCGGCTCCGCGCGCCGCCAGAACGGCAGGCAGCGCCACGACCGGGTTGGTCGAGCCCAGTTCGCCATAAAACGGGATCGGCCGTGGCCGTGCGTTGGCCTCGGCCTGCAAAGCCGCGCCGCCGCGCGTGGAGCCGGTAAAGGCGCCGGCGGCCATCGCCGGATGCCGCACCAGTTGCACGCCGACATCGTTGCCGCCGCCCTGGACCAGGCCGACCAGGCCGGCCGGCAGCTGTTGCGCTTTGAGGACTTGCTGCACCAGACCGAACACGCGGTTTGACAGCAGCAGGTGGCCCGAGTGCGCCTTGACGACCACCGGGCAGCCGGCCGCCAGCGCCGAAGCGGTGTCGCCGCCCAGCACCGAAAACGCGAAAGGAAAATTGCTGGCCGAAAACATCGCCACCGGGCCCAGCGGCACGCGTAGCCGCACCATGGCCGGGTGCCCGGCGGGTGGCGGGCCGGCCACGGCGGGGTCGTCGGTGGTGGCAAAGGGCAGGCCGCGCTCGGCGATATCGGCAAAGCGGCGCAACTGGAAGGCGGTGCGGTCAAGTTCGCCGCTCAGCCGTACCGGGCCCAGCGCGGTTTCCTCGTCGGCCAGGGCAACCAGGCCCTCGCGCTCGGCTTCCAGCGCGGCGGCCAGGGCGCGCAGCAGGGCGGCGCGGGAGCTGCCGCTGCTGGCCGACCAGCCGGCAAAGGCGGCAGCCGCTGCACGGGCCGCGTCGTCGATCTGGCCGGGTGTCGAGGCGGCAAGCGGCTCGCCCAAGGGTTGGCCGGTGCGGGCCTGGATGGATTGCAGTGTGGTCATGGGGTGGAGTTCTGTCATGGCTCAGGTTGTATATCTTGGTGTCGTCTTATTCCGGGCGCAGGTGATAGCCCCGGCCCACATAGTCGAATGCGACCAGTTCGCCCATGTGGGTGCCGTGCACCACGGGCAGCTCGGCCGTGTCCTTGACCGCAGGGGCGGCGTAGTAGGCGCGGATTTCCCTGATCAGCCCCGTCGCCTCGTCAAACACATACCACTCGTCGCCGCGCTGGGCGGTGTTGAGTTTGCGCTTCCAGTGCGTCCATTCAATCACCGCCTCGTGGCTGTTGTGGCTGAGCAGCACTTTCTCGATGGTCCACTGCGAGCCGAGGTGCTCCACGCACCAGAGCCATTTCTTGCTGATGCTGTCGGCGCCGCGCCAGGGAATTTCCGGCAGGCCGGGCGGGAAGTAATGGATGGCATCGGGTGTGAAGCAGCTCATCAGGGCCTGGTAATCGGCGGCATTGCAGGCATCGAAATAGCGGCGGATCAGGGCTTCGTGCGGGTGCAGGCTGTTGGCGTTCGCATTCATTGGGGTTCCTGGATGGCGAGGTGTCAGGCGACGGCCGTGGCCGGTTCGGCGGCGGCAATGCGGGGGCGGCCGGCAGCCACCCAGGCTTGGTGCTGGGCCCGGGTTTCAGGGCTGGGTGGGTACAGGCCCCAGAGTTTTTCGCCGGCCTGCACGCGCAGCGCCAGGTAGGCTTCGAGGTCGTCCTGCACCTTGCACAGATTGGCCATTTCTTCGGCGCAGTGCGCCGGAATCACGCTGATGTTGTCGCCGTCGCCATGAATCACGTCGCCCGGGTAAATCGCCACGCCGGCGCAACCAATCGGCACCTGCAGGTCGGCCACATGGTGGTACGAGAGGCGCGTGGTGGCCGTGACGCCGCCGCTCCAGATCGGGAAATCCATGGCCGACAGCTCGGTGCCGTCGCGAAACGCGCCGTCGGTCACCACGCCGCGTGCGCCGCGCATCATCATGCGGGTGATCAGCATGTTGCCCATGGAGGCGGCGCGCGGGTCGCGGTTGCTGTCGATCACCACCACCTCGCCGGGCCGCACCTGTTCCACACCGACCCACTGCAGGTTGTTGATGTGCGGCTCGGTCGTCAGCGTGGCGTAGGTGTCGATGTCTTCGCGCGCCGGGATGAAGCGCATGGTGTAGGCGCGGCCGGCAAAGGGTTTGAGCTTCTTGTTCAGCGGCGCCAGGCCCACCAGCACCGGCTGGCGATAACCTTTCTTGTAAAGCTGTGTGGTGAGGGAGCCGCTGCTGACTTTGGCCAGGCGGTCCAGCACCGAGTCGGGTACAAAAACCGCTGGGGGCCGAACCGGCGTTGGGGTGATGGGGGCGGAAGTCATGGCGAGGTCTCCTGGTCGGAAAGTTGGCGGGGATGCCGGTAGCTGCTTGTCAGCGGCGCAAGGCTGTGTCCCAATATGCGGGACGACTTGAATCACACCAGGCTGGTGAAAAAGAACGGAAATCTCATGGGCAATGGTAAGGACACGGATTGCTTCTGCCAACGCGGGATGCCGCAGTCTGAGGCAGCTTGTCCCACATTCTGGAAATAAACACGGTGAAAACGATGAATGGTGAAGGCACGGCCTCGCTGGAAAAGGCGATGGACATCCTGGAGGCCGTCGGTGCCTCGCCGCAGGGCCTGAGCCAGACCGAGCTGTCGGCACGCCTCGCCGTGCCGCGCACCACGCTGTACCGGCTGCTGGCCACGCTGGTGGCACGCGGCATGATCCGGCGCGACCCTTTGCGCCGCGTGTACTGCCTGGGTTTTCGCTGCTTTGAACTGGCGCGCAGTGCCTACGCCATGCCCGATCTTGCGGCGGCGGCCAGCGTCGAGCTGCGCGCCCTGCGCGACCTGACCGGGGAAACCTCGTATCTGGCGACGCTGGACGGGCTGGAGGTGCTGTCGCTGGAGCGTTATGACGGGGCGCACAGCCAGCGCTCGCAGGCGGCGCTGGGCCAGCGCAAGCCGCTGCACTGCACCAGCCAGGGCAAGGCCATCCTGTCGGCGCTGGACGAAGCCACGCGCGACGCGCTGGTGCAGGGCATCACACTGAAAGCGCTGACGCCGCGCAGCATCACCGACCGGCGGCGCCTGCAGGCCGAACTCAGGATCACCGCCGCGCGCGGCTGGTCCGTGGACGACGAGGAGATTGCGCTGGGCGTGCGCTGTGTCGGCGCGCCGGTGGTGGACGCGGCCGGCAAGGTGCGCGGCGCCATCAGCGTGGCCGGCCCGGCCTACCGCATGACGATGGAGCGGGTGCAAGGCCTGGGGCCGGAGGTGGCCGAGGCCGCGCGGCGCGTCGGCGCGCAGCTGTCGGCCCGCGAGCCGGCGCCGGCCGCAGCGGTGGCCCGCGTGGTGCCGGGGCCCTGGGCCTTTCGGGGCGAGTTTGCGCGCTGGAGCGCGCAGTACGGCGGCCTGTTCTGGGCCGACAGCCTGGCGCCGTCGGTGCGCCTGTTTGATGGCCAGCAAGACCGCGAGATCGCGGTGTTCGACGCGCCGCTCACGGCCCTGGTGCCGACGGATTCGGCGCTGCTGGTGGGCAGCCAGGGCGGCTACTGGCGGATTGAGCAGCCGCACGGCCGCTCGCCCCAGGTCGGCGCGCTGCAGCCCTGGGCTGCTGGCACGCCCAGCGCCCTGTGTGCGGGCCCCGCGGACTCGGTGTGGGCCTGCGAGGCCGTGGCCGGTTCACGCTGGCGGGTCGGGCTCTGGACGGCCGCTGGGGCCAGCGCCGTGGACGGCGGCTGGCTGCTGGGGGAACCGCTGGACGCGCTGGCCTGGGACGGCGCCGGCCAGTGCCTGTATGGCCTGGCGCGCGACTCGGGGGTGATTCTGGTGATGCAGCGCGGCCAGGCTGCGGTGCGCCGGCTGGCTACGGTGCCCAAGGGCTCGGGGCGCCTGAGCGGGCTGGCGGTGGATCGCTCGGGCGGCATCTGGACGGCGCTGCAGGACGGCTGGAGCGTGGTGCGCTTTTCGCCCGATGGCAACCAGGACCGGGTGATCGGCTTGCCGGTGCCATGCCCTAGCGGCCTTGCCTTGGGCGGGGAGCAGCTGGACACGCTGTACGTGACCAGCGCGCGCCAGCCCGTTTCGCTGGAAACGCTGGGCAATGCGCCCTTGTCGGGGCGGCTGTTTTGCCTCGATATTTCCGGATAAATTAAATAAATTGGATAAATTGGATAAAAACAGGTGCTAGCCCAAGCAGAACGTGCGTATGTTGCTATTAATATGATAGCGCGTCAAGGTCGGACCGGTCGCGCAAGGTGCAGCAGCAGCCCGCCCGCCACCGCCGCCAGCGTGCCCAGCAGCGCCAGGCAGCCGGCCACGTCGGCCAGCGGCGCGCCCATCTGGTTCAGCCGCAGCGAGGCCTGAATGCCCGCCGTGCTGGGCACCAGCCAGCGCAGTGCCTGCAGGGCGTCGGGCAGGGCTTCGGCCGGCCAGGAAAACCCGGACACAAAAGCCATCGGCAGGGCGGTGAACAGCAGCACCTGCAGGGCGCGCTCGCGCTTGCCAAACCACAGGCCCAGCAGCGTCGCCACGCTGCAGATGGCCGGCACATACAGCGCCAGCAGGGCCAGCGCGCCCCAGGGGTTGCCGCCGCGCGGAAAGTCCTGCAGCCAGAATATCCAGCCAAAGTACAGCAGGCCGGTCAGCCAGCCGACGCTGCAAAAGGCCAGCAGGCGGCCCGCCCAGGCGCGGGCGCCGGCGCGGTGCTGGCCGGCCTCGACCCAGCTGCCGACCAGCATCGCCACGCCCATCAGCAGGGTTTGCTGCAAGATCAGCAGCGCCACGGCGGGCACCACATAGCTGCCGTAGCCTTCGGTCGGGTTGAACAGCGCCACCATCTGGGTGTTGACCGGGCTGCGGCTGGCCAGGGCCTGTTGCGCACTCTGACCGCTGGCCTGCAGCTTGCGGATTTCAACGCCGGCCGAGACCGTGCCCACCGCCTCGGCGAAGCCATACAGCACCGCCTTGTTGAGCAGGGCGTAAGCGCCATTGGCCTCGACCGTGACGCTGGCGGCGTCACCGCGCAGCACCTTGCGCTTGAGATCGCGCGGGATCACGGCGTAGCCCTCGATCTCGCCGCGCCACAGCGCCTGCTGGGCCTGGCCTTCATCACCGCTGACCCAGCGCACATCGATGCGTGGGCTGGCCTGGGCAAAGCGGGCGATCTGGCGCGACAGGTTGCTGTGGTCCAGGTCCACCAGCGCCACCGGCACCCGCGTCACGGCCTGCTGCTGATACGGCCAGGGGTAGAAGAAACCATAGAGCACCGGCGCCGCCACCAGCAGCAGCAACACACCGGCATCGGCAAAAATGGCGCGCAGGGTGCGGCCCCAGGCCACCAGCAAGGGCGTCAGGAAGGCGCGCATCAACGCCTGCCCCAGCGGTTGGGGTAGCGGCAGGCCTTTTGCAGCAGGGGCACGTTAACGCCCAGCAGCAGCGTCGTCGCCAGCAGCATCAGGGCCAGCGTCGGCAGGCTGTAGCGCAGCGGCGCGCCCATTTGCAGCTGCTCCAGCTGCAGCCGGATGTAGTGGGTGTAGGGCAGGGCTTCGGCCCAGACGCGCGCCAGCGGCGGCATGGCCACCAGCGGAAAGCCGACACCGCTGAAGGCAAAGGCCGGCGCGGTGATGAAGCCGGTGGCCGACAGCGCGGTGCGCAGCGAGCCGGTCACGGCCGCGGCCGCCGCGCCCATGGCGATGGACAGCGCCAGCAGCAGCGCCAGCGCCAGAGCGACCCAGGCCAGCGAGCCCGCCGGCTGCCAGCCCCGGCCCCAGGTCAGCCACAGCAGCGAGGCCGTGGCCACCGCCGACAGGGCTAGCCAGCTCCAGCACAGCTTGCCCAGCAAGGCCGCCACCACCCGGTGCCAGCCAGGCCGCACGCCCAGCCAGCGCCACAAGCTGCCATCGCGCAGCTCGCTGCCCACGGCGAAGGCGCCGGCCGTCATGGCCAGAATATGCAGCAGCGCGGGGATCAGCGCGGCGGCCAGAAACTGCTCGTAATTGAGCGAGGTGTTGAACAGCGTCACCAGGCCGGTGCGAATCGGCTCCATCGCCACCCGCACCGCTTGCGCTGGCTCGCCGCGCTTGTTGCGACCGGCCATCTCGATGCCGGCCGACAGCGTGCCGACGACGGCGCGCACGTCACGCTGAATCAGGCCCGAATGCGTCCCCAACTGCGCGTTGTGCAGCAGCGTGACCTGCGCGGCGCGGCCCTGCTTGAGGCTGCGGGCAAAGTCTGGCGGAATCGTCAGCACCGCATAGACATCGGCGCTGCGCAGCGCCTGCTCTGCCTGGGCGGTGTTGTCATAGCGGCCCGCCAATTGCAGGCCGGGCGAGGCTTGCAGAAAACGGCCGAGCTGGCGCGACAGGGCGCTGTGGTCATCGTCGATCAGGCCGATCGGCAGCCGGCCGGGCAGCCCGGCCGAAAAGATCCACCACAGCAGCGCCGCCGCCAGCAGCGGCACCCAGCTGATCATGGCCAGGTCCCAGGGGCGCTGGCGCAGCAGGTCGGCCTCGCGGCGCGCGCTGGCGGCAAAGGTCGGGAGAAAGCCCATGCGCGGCGCGTGACCGGCTTTACTGCACCAGCACGCTCATGCCGGGCCGCGCGCCGGCAATCGGCGTGGCCGGCCGGGCGCGGACTTCAAAGGTGCGCGCGTCAAAGCCCTGGCCGGCGCGGGTAGCGCGCCAAGTGGCAAAGTCGGGCAGGGCGGCGCTGTGAAACACCTTGAAGCGCACGGCCTGCCCCCCCAGCGCCGGCAGCACCGCGTCAAACTCGGCGCCGTTGGCAAAGCGCTGCAGGCGGTCTTCGCGCACATTGAGCACCACCCACTGGTCTTTCAAATCGACCACGGTGACCACCGCCACGCCCTGCGGCGACAGCTCGCCGACGCGCGCCAGCACCTTGGCGACTTCACCGGCCACCGGGCTTTTGAGCTCGGTTTCGGCTTTGGCGGCCTCGACCTCGGCCACCACGCCGGCGACCTGGCGTGCCTGCGCATTGGCGGCGGCCTTGTCTTCGGCGCGCGCGCCCAGTCTGGCCATGTCGTACTGGGCCTTGGCGGTCAGGGCCTGGTCGCGCGCTGACCTGAAGTTGGTCTCGGCTTCGTCGCGTTTTTGCGCCGCCACCAGGCCTTCGCGGGCCAGCCCGTCGACCCGCTTGAACGAGCTTTGCGCCAGCTCGGCCCCGGCCTGCGCGCGCTGCCACTGCAGGCGGGCCATTTCAATCTCCTGCGGGCGCGCGCCGCTTTGCGCCTTGTCGGCCACGGCCTGCGCCGCCTGCTGCGCGGCGGTGGCCTGCGCCAGCTTGGCCGTCACCTCCGGGCTGTCGGTGCGCATCAGGGTGGCACCGGCCACCACCTGCTCGCCTTCCCTGACCAGCACCTGGGCGATGCGCGCCGTCACTTTGGGAGCGATGTCGGTTTCGGTGGCTTCCATCTGGCCCTGAAACACCTCGGGCGGCGGCTGCGACGCGCGCCAGAAGCCGTAACCGATCAGGGCGACCAGCAAAACGCCGGCGACGGCAGCGGCAACGGGTTTGAGGGCAGTCTTTTGGGGCATCGTCAATTCACTTTCACGTCGGCGCGGCGGGCGTAGCTGCTGAATTCTTCGGACAGGCCGCAACTCTCCAGCAGGTTGGCCAGCGCCGTCACATAGTCGTACGCCACCTGGGCGCGCTCGGTCTCGACCTTGGCCTGGTTGACCTCGGCGTCTATCAGCTCCAGCGCGGTGCCGGTGCCTTCGCGCAGGGCGGCGCTGCGTAGCCGCAGCACCTCGCGCGCCAGTTCAATGCCCGGCGCGGTGGCCAGAAACTGGCGGCGTGCCTGCTCCAGCGTGCGCCAGTTTTTCTCGACCAACAGGCTGATGTCGCTGCGCGCCTGGGTTTCGCTGCGCTCGGCCTGCTCGATCTGCTTGTTCGACGAGGCGGCCAGCGCGTTGCGGTCGACCGCGTCAAACAGCGTCCAGCGCACGCCGATGCCGCCTATCCAGTCGGCGTTGCCGGTTTTCAGCGCGCGCTGGCCAAATGCAAACACCTGGGGTTTGCGCAGCGCTTGCTCGCCGTGGTGCAGCTGTTCGGCCTGGGCTTTCTTGGCGTTGACCTTGGCCAGACCCGGATGGCGCAGCAGCGCCTGGTTCAGGAAGTGCGGCAGCGGCTCGACCGCTTGCGTCAGCACGAAAAGCGGGGTCGCGGGCTGGACGGGAAGGTCTGACTTGACGGTGCGGGCCAGCGCCACCGCGGCCAGCTCGGCATCGTCCTGGGCCTTCATGGCGTTGCGCCTGGCCTCTTCAAAGGCGGCCCGGGCCTGCAGCCGTTCAATGCGCGAAATCACCCCGGCCGCGAGCATCCTGGCGGTGGCCGCATCGTGCTGGCCAATGTCGTTCAGCGCGGCTTGCCGCAGCGCCGCTGCCTTGACGGCCAGCTGCGCGCCAAAGTAGCGCTGCACCAGTTGCGTGGCCAGCTCGTGGCCGGTCTTGTCGGCATCGGCCTGCGCTTCGCTGCCCTGCGCCGCCACCAGGCCACGCACCGCATCGCCCGCGCCGCCGGTGTAGAGCGGCCACACCGCTGAAATCGACTGGGTGGTGCCGGTGTCATGCCGGTTAAAGGTGTAGCTGGACGGAAACTGCGGCACCGGCAACGGAATCGGCAGGTTTTGCAGCGGAATCGGCAAGCGCTGGTTGAGCTGCGTCAGCCGCTGGTTGATCGGGTCCAGGTTCACATCGAGGTTGGCGTTGTAGGCATAGGCCGCCGCCGAGACGCTGACCACCGGCCCGCCCAGGCCCTTGAGGCCTTGCTGCTGCAGGGTCTTGCCATCCACCGCTGCCTGCGCGGCGGCCAGCCGGTCAGAGCTGGCTTTAACGCGTTCCCACGCCGCCTCAAAGCTCATGGGCTGCACCGGCGGCACTGGCTTCGGCCCCTGGGCGCTGACGGGCGCGCAGGCCGCCAGCCACAGTGAGGCGGTCAGCAGGGCGTATAGAGGTTTCATGGGCTGCGGGGGGCGGTTAAATTGGCTGTTGAATCTGGGCGCTATGGTAACAAGCGGGGCTAGAGTCCCCTGCCTGCCAAGCAGCCATGAAAAAAGCCCGCGAGGCGGGCTTTGAGGGATGCAGGCCGCAGGTCTGCGGCGTGGGAATCTTATTGCAGGCTCACGTCCACGCGGCGCGCGCTGTCGCTGTTGCCGGCCGCGTTGGCGGTCGGGGCTTCCGGTTTTTTCAGCTCGATCTTGTCTTCGGCCACGCCGGCCGCTTTCAGCGCGTCGCGCACGGCAAGGGCGCGCAGCTTGGCCAGCTCGGCGTTCCTGGCCGGGTCGCCGCTGGCGTCTGCATAGCCGCTGACCAGCGCTTTCTTGCCCTCCGCCACGCCTTTGGCCACATCAGCCAGCGCCACCGCGGCGCCATCGGCCACGCTGCTCTTGCCCGAGGCAAAGAAGAACTGGACCACGCCGCCCTCGACCTTGACGGAGGCCGCGTCGGCCGCTGCCTGCGCGGCGCTCGGCATCGCCATCTCGCTGGCCGGGGCCGGTGCCGCGGCAGGCGCCGGTGCTACGGCGGCCGGCGCTGTCATTTCCACCGCGGGCGCGGGTAGGGGCGCAGCCGTCGCTTCGCCGCCATGAAACTTCACCACCAGCGGCACGATCAGCAGCGCCACGATGTTGATGATCTTGATCAGCGGGTTGATGGCCGGGCCGGCGGTGTCCTTGTAGGGGTCGCCCACGGTGTCGCCGGTCACGGCGGCCTTGTGCGCTTCGCTGCCCTTGCCGCCGTGGTTGCCGTCTTCGATGTACTTCTTGGCGTTATCCCAGGCGCCGCCGCCGGTACACATGGAAATCGCCACAAACAGGCCGGTCACGATGGTGCCCATCAGCAGGCCGCCCAGCGCCTTGGGGCCCAGCAGCAGGCCGACCAGAATCGGCACCACCACCGGCAGCAGCGACGGGATGACCATTTCCTTGATGGCTGCGGTGGTCAGCATGTCGACGGCGCGGCCGTATTCGGGCTTGGCCGTGCCTTCCATGATGCCCTTGATGTCGCGGAACTGGCGCCGTACTTCGACCACCACGGCACCGGCGGCGCGGCCCACGGCTTCCATGGCCATGGCGCCAAACAGGTAGGGAATCAGGCCGCCGATAAAGAGGCCGACGATCACCATCGGATCCGAGAGGTCAAAGCTGATGGCGCGGCCATAGCTTTCCAGCTTGTGGGTGTAGTCGGCAAACAGCACCAGCGCGGCCAGGCCGGCCGAACCGATGGCGTAGCCCTTGGTCACGGCCTTGGTGGTGTTGCCCACGGCGTCCAGCGGGTCGGTCACGGCGCGCACCTCGGGCGGCATGTCGGCCATCTCGGCAATGCCGCCAGCGTTGTCGGTGATCGGGCCGTAGGCGTCGAGCGCCACAACGATACCGGCCATGCTCAGCATGGCGGTGGCGGCAATCGCAATGCCAAACAGGCCCGCCAGCTTGTACGACACCAGAATGGCGATGCAGACAAACACCACGGGCCAGGCGGTCGAGCGCATCGACACGCCCAGGCCGGCAATGATGTTGGTGCCGTGGCCGGTGGTGGAGGCCTGCGCAATGTGCTTGACCGGCGCGTACTGGGTGCCGGTGTAGTACTCGGTGACCCAGACCAGCGCGGCAGTCAGCACCAGGCCGACGGCACAGGCGCCAAACAGCTTCATCTGGCTGCCGCTGGCGCTGATCGCGTTGTCGGGCATGAGCCACATCGTGACAAAGTAAAACGCCACCAGCGACAGCACACCGGCCACGGCCAGGCCCCGGTAGAGGGCCGGCATCACGTTCTTCATGCCGGGCGAGGCCTTGACGAAGAAGCAGCCAATGATGGAGGCGACGATGGAGACCGCGCCCAGCGCCAGCGGATACAGCACCGCGTTGACCGGCGCCGCAGCCACCAGCAGCGCGCCCAGCACCATGGTGGCAATCAGCGTGACGGCGTAGGTTTCAAACAGGTCGGCGGCCATGCCGGCGCAGTCGCCCACGTTGTCGCCCACGTTGTCGGCAATCACGGCCGGGTTGCGCGGGTCGTCTTCTGGAATGCCGGCCTCGACCTTGCCCACCAGGTCGGCACCGACGTCGGCGCCCTTGGTGAAAATGCCGCCGCCCAAGCGCGCAAAAATGGAAATCAGCGAGGAGCCAAAGGCAAAGCCGATCAGCGGGTTCAGCAGGGTGGCCAGGTTTTTGTCAGGCGTGTAATTGCCATTGCCGACCAGAAACCAGTAAAAAGCCGTCACGCCCAGCAGGCCCAGGCCGACCACCAGCATGCCGGTGATCGCGCCGCCGCGAAAGGCGACGTCGAGCGCGGGGCCAATGCCGCGGGTGGCGGCCTGCGCGGTGCGCACATTGGCGCGCACCGACACATTCATGCCGATAAAGCCGCAGGCACCCGACAGCAGCGCGCCCACGACAAAGCCGATGGCGGTTTTGCCGTCCAGAAAAAAGCCGATCAGGATGGCCAGGATGACGCCGACGATGGCGATGGTTTTGTACTGCCGGGCCAGATAGGCGGCTGCGCCAGTCTGGATCGCCGCTGCAATTTCCTGCATGCGGGCGTTGCCTGCGTCCTGGGAAAGAATCCAGCTGCGTGCCCAAAAGCCGTATCCGACGGCAATGAGCCCGCACGCTAGCGCGAGAATGAGCGCTGAGTTGCCAACCATAAGTGACCTCCAATTTTTTTCAGACGTAAGGGTTTCGGTGCAACGCTTGGCAACACCGCCTTGCGTTGCTTCCTCGACCCTGGTGTCTTCACCGGAGAGATTGGCCAACTCGCGAAATTTAACGCGAAAACGTGACAACTTGACGATGCGTAAGCTGTGAATCAGTAAAATGAGGGTAAATACCGAGCGGCTTGCCTTGTCGCTGTTCCCCGCAAATTTCCATCTTTCACTACACAAACACCATGTCCCTCGATAAAGTTTCCCCCGGTAAAAACCTGCCCGAATCTTTCAACGTGATCATCGAAATCCCGATGAACGCCGACCCGGTGAAGTACGAGGTGGACAAGGAATCCGGCGCGATTTTTGTCGACCGCTTCATGAGCACGTCCATGCACTACCCGACCAACTACGGCTATGTGCCCAAAACCATCAGCGGTGATGGCGACCCGGTCGATGTGCTGGTGATTACCCCGGTGCCGCTGATTCCGGGCGTGGTGGTGACCTGCCGTGCCATCGGCATCCTGAAAATGACCGACGAGGCCGGCGAAGACGGCAAGGTGCTGGCCGTACCGGTTGACAAGAAATGCTCGCTCTACACCCACTGGCAAAAACCCGAGGACATGAATCCGCTGCGCCTGAAAACCATTGCCCATTTCTTTGAGCACTACAAAGACCTGGAAGACGGCAAGTGGGTCAAGGTGCAGGGCTGGGAAGGCCCGGAAGCGGCCAAGAAGGAAATCACCGATGGCGTGGCCAACTACGCCAAAGCCGGCAAGACTTGAGGCCCCGATAGCGCCTGTTTTACCGGTTTCAAGGGTGTTTTGACCCTCCAGTCCAGACAGGACGTGCGCAGTAAGCTATCAAAAATATAGCAGACAAACATCGGAAAAGCGCCTGCCGTCTTGCAACGGCAGGCG
>NZ_JANOAL010000137.1:0-12749 GCF_031411155.1 Polaromonas sp.
GCCATCGTGATGGCCGCCGTGCTGTTGTATGACGACTATCAGCGGAGCCGGGCCCGGCTTGTCAGCGAATCGCTGGATGCGGCGCGCGCGCTGATGCTCGCGGTCGATGCAGAATTCCTCGGCGCTGAAAGAACGCTGCGCGCCTTGTCGACCTCACCCTCCATTTCGCATCGGGACTTCGCTGCGTTTCACGCCCAGGGTGCGGGTTTGCTGACGGACAGCAATATCAACAACATTGTGTTGATCGAGCCCGGTGGCCAGCAACTGGTGAACACGGCCACGCCCTTTGGCTCGCCCTTGCCCAAAGCCCCTGGTCTAAGCCAGTTCGAAAGTGTTCTCGCCTCCGGGCGGGCGAACACCTCAAATCTGTTTATCGGGCCGGTTCTCAACCGGCCTGTGGTCAGGGTGGTTGTGCCTGTGCGCAACGGCGCTGAATTCACCCATTACCTGATGGGGGTCATGTTGCCCGCCTATTTTCAGAAATTGTTGCTTGCAAGGCGGTTTGGCGCGGACCGGATTGCGGTGATTGCCGATGCTTCCGGGACCGTCGTGGCGCGCACGCACGAGATCGACCGGTTTATCGGAAAAAAGGTTGCACCTGGCCTGTTGCAGCGCCTGAACAATGAAAATGAAAACACTTTTGAACTGGTGTCGCTGGAGGGCATTCCCGTCTTGACGGTGTTCGTGCGCTCGGCAACGACGCGCTGGACCGTGGCCATCGGTACCCCGGTTGAGAGCCTGACGGCAGAAATGCGGCGTTCTTTTTGGCTGCTGAGTGGGCTGGCTGCGCTGCTGATGATGAGCGCTCTGGGCATTGCCTGGGTCATGGGTGGGCGTATTGCGCGTTCCATCCAGGCGCTGAGTTCGCCGGCACTGGCACTGGGGGGTGGCAAGGGGGTAGCGCTGCCTGAGCTGGCGATCCGTGAGGCGAATGAAGTCGGCAAGGCGATTGTCAAGGCCTCGGTGTTGCTGGCCGAGGCGGATGTGGCCTTGAGAGGCAGCGAGGCCCGCATGCGCGGTATTGTCGAGTCGGCCAAGGACGCGATTCTTACCGTGGACGGTGACCAGCGCATCGTCCTGTACAACCTGGCGGCGGAAAAAATGTTTGGCTGGCCGGCTGCCCAGATGCTGGGTGAGCGGCTCGACAAGCTGATGCCGGCGCGTTTTCGCGCCGGCCACGCGTCGCATATTCAGCGTTTTTCCGAGACAGGCATTAGCTCACGCAGCATGGGCGACGGCACGGTGATTTACGGACAGCGCGCCAGCGGCGAGGAATTTCCGGTGGAAGCGTCGATCTCGCAGCTGGAGACGGCCGAGGGCAAGCTTTTTTCAGTGGTTTTGCGCGACGTGACCACCCGCGTGCGGGACCACGCAGCGCTTGAGCGCAGCAACCTGGACTTGCAGCAGTTTGCCTTTGTCGCGTCGCACGACCTGAAAACACCGCTGCGCTCCATAGGCGGCTTCATGCAGCTGCTGCAAAAAAACCACGGGCCGAACCTTGACGAGAAGGCCCTCATACTGATTGGCCGCAGCCTTGAAGCCACGCAGCGGCTGGAGCAGTTGACCGATGACCTGCTGAGCTACGCGCGGGTCAACTCGGAGCCCCGGCCGCACGAGCCAGTTGACTGCCAGGTGGTTGTCAACGATGTGGTCCAGTTGCTCGATGCCGCCATCCGCGACTCGGGCGCCAGCGTCACCGCCGGCGCTTTGCCCAGCGTGACCGGTGATCGCACACAGCTGGTGCAACTGCTGATGAACCTGGTCGGCAACGGCATCAAATACTGCAGGAGACATGCACCCGTGGTGCACATCTCGGCCGAAAAGCGGGATCAGGAATGGATCTTTTCGGTGGCCGACAACGGCATCGGGATTGACGCCAGGCACCACGGCAAGATCTTCGAGGTCTTTAAACGCCTGCACAGCCAGAAGGAATACCCCGGAACCGGCATTGGCCTGGCGGTTTGCCGCCGCGTGATTGAGCGCCATCATGGCAGAATCTGGCTGGCGTCGACTCCCGGCGAAGGGACGACCTTTTATTTCAGCATTCCAGTCCATCTGTAGAAAGCGAGACGTCATGAAAATCAGCCCCATCGCCAACAGCAGAATTGCCGAGATTTTGCTGGTCGAAGACAATGAGGACGATGTTTTTCTGACGCGCGCGGCCTTCGAGGAGGCCGGCTTGAAGATCAATCTTCACCATGTCGACAATGGCGAGAAATGTCTGCAGTATTTGCGCAAGCAGGGCGACTATGCCGATGCGCCCACGCCGGACCTGATTTTGCTGGACATGCACATGCCCCTGATGGACGGGTACGAGGTGCTGTCGGAAATCGTCAAGGATGACGCCTTGCGGCACTTTCCGGTGGTGGTTCTGACGACCTCGTTTGAGGCGGCGGACATCCAGAAAATGTACAAGCTGCGCTGCAGCTCCTACATCACCAAGCCCATCGACTTCGACAATTTCGTCAAAGCCATCAGCCAGCTCGCGGGCTATTGGCTGACCGTGGTGGTGGTGCCGGAACACCCGTGATGCCATCGGCTGGTCGCGAAGCGCGCTTGCCGGTCTGAGGGCGAAAAGTAAGGTGAGCCATGGCGCCGGCTTTGGCGCCACGGCTCTCGACACCGGATTTACCATTGTCAAGACTGGCCTGCTGCCGGGAAACCTGAATTGCCAAGGCGCCAGCTTTGAACCCTAAACGCATCTCGTCGATACGCACGCGCCTGGCCTGGCTGGTTGCCGCCTGTCTGGTCCCGGCCTTCCTGATGGCTGCGGCCCTGGTCTATGCCTACTACCAGAATGAACAGTCCAGGATCGTCCGCGAGTCGTCGGCTTCGGTTCTGGCTTTGAGCTTTGCGGTGGACCGCGAACTGGTCAGCGTCGAAACGGCCTTGCTGGCGCTGGCCAGTTCGCCCAATTTGACTTCGCGGAATTTGGCGGCATTCGACCTCCAGGCCAGGGGCATCGTGCAGGATCAACGCATCGCCAGTGTTGTGTTGGCCGACCTGAATGGGCAGCAGCTGATCAATACACTGCGGCCCGCCGGTGCAACGCTGCCGCGGGTCGGCGACCTGGGATTGTTGCAAAACGTGGTGGCGACCATGAAGCCGGTGATCTCGGACCTGTTTGTCGGAGCGGTGCTACGGGGGCCGCTGATCAGTGTCGGTGTGCCGGTCAAGCAGGATGGCAAGCTGCTTTACGTGCTGATTGGCGGCATCGTACCGACGCGTTTTGCGGAAATACTGGCGCAGCAGCAGCTCCCCGCGGACCGGCTGGTGGCTGTTCTGGACCGCAAGGGCACCGTGGTCGCGCAAAACCAGGCGCTTAACTCAGCAGTCGGCCAGCAAGCGCCCAAGCCGCTGCTGGACAGGCTCAAGCAAAGCAATCAGGGGCGGCTGGAGACCATCACCCCGCAAGGGCTCGCGGCCTTGCTGGTTTTTAATCGCTCATCCTATTCGGGCTGGACCGTGTCAAAGATGGTTCCGTACCAGGGTCTGACAAGTGACTTGTGGCGCACCGCGGGCTGGCTGATGGCCGCGCTGACGCTGCTGCTCGGGGGCAGTCTGTTGCTGGCTTGGGTCATGGGCGGACGCATCATTCGTCCGCTGGGAAAGCTGTCAAGTGCGGCCCAGCAGCTGGAGGCCGGCCTGCCCGCCGAAATTGATGCGGTGGACAACTCTTATGCAGAAGTCAGGACATTGAGCGCATCGTTCAACGCCCTGATCCGCAAGCTGTTGCAGAAGGAAGCCGACCTGATGGAGCTCAATGTCACGCTCGAGCGGCGGGTCGTGCAGCGAACCGTGCAATTGACGAAAGCCCTGGACAGCATGCGCGAGAACGAAAACCGCATCAAGACCATTGTGGAAACGGCGCAGGGGGCGTTCATCGGGGTGGATTTCGAGGGCCGCATCACCGACTGGAATACGCAAGCGCAAAAAATGCTGGGCTGGAGCCGCGAGGAAATTCTCGGCCAGTCATTGAGTGTGCTGGTGCCTGAGCGCTTTCGGGACGGCATCGCCAAGGCCATGCACGTCTTTAGCAGCACGGGGGCGGCCGGCTTTGTCAATACCAACCTGGAACGACTGGTGCTCACGCGGGACGGCCGTGAGCTTGCCGTTGAGATCAGGATTGGCCTGATCAACACCGGCAAGCTGAAGTTTTTCAGCGCCTTTTTGTACGACATTTCGGAGCGCAAGCAGGTCGAACGCATGAAGAGCGAGTTCATCTCGACCGCTTCCCATGAGCTCAGAACTCCCCTGACCGCCATTTACGCATCGCTTGACATGCTGCAATCCGGCATGGCGGGCGAGTTGCCACCTGACGCCAGGGAGCTGCTGGGTATTTCGCACAAAAGTGCCGAACGCCTGGTGCGCCTGGTCAATGATGTTCTGGATGTGGAAAAGATAGCCTCGCGCAGCATGGGTTATCACAAAGTGCCTCAAGCGTTGTTGCCCCTGGTGGAGCAGGCCATCACGGCGACGCAGGGCTATGCCGATCAATACCGGGTCCAGTTCGAATTGAGCGCCGCCTCCACCGACGCCGTCGTCAGTGTCGATGCGGACCGCATCATTCAGGTGATCGTCAACCTGCTGTCCAATGCGGCCAAATTCTCTCCGGCCGGCGGGGCCGTGGTGCATGTCCACCTGCGCCAGTTGGCCGGCTTCGTGCGCGTGTCGGTGATTGACACCGGCAGCGGCATACCCGAAGTCTTTCGCGGCCGAATCTTTCAGCGTTTTGCGCAGGTGGACGCGTCAGACCGGCGCCAAAAGGGCGGCACCGGGCTGGGCCTGAATATCTGCAAGAGCATTATTGAAGCGCATCAGGGCAGGATTGATTTTGTCAGCGAGGCGGGCAAGGGTTGCGAGTTTTATTTTGAGTTGCCGCTGGCACCAAGCGCTTGAGCCGAATTTTTTTTTGCCGCCGCTACCCGGCTTGCCCTGGCTAAGGCGCTTTCGGCGCCTGGCCCACACCCTTGCGTTTCATTTCCCCCCAGCTTGATTCGCGCTGGGCGGCCCAGCGATACAGGCCCAGCAAACGCCACCAGGAGTTGAGTTGCCGGTAACCGAAATTCTCAAGCACCACCACCAGCGACAGCACGGCCAGGTGGCGGAACCTGGGGTACATGTGAAACGAGATTTCCTCCAGCAGCAGGCCCGATGCCGAAAGCAGGACACCCAGGCCCACGGCCATCACCAGGAAAGCCGAGAAGGCCTGCCAGGAGATCAGCCCGAAGGCATAGGCATAGGCCATGAAGAGGTAGCCGCCCAGTTCAACCACCGGACCCAGCCATTCAAAAAGAATCATGAAGGGAAACGCCAGCCAGCCGGGAGGGCCGCCGTTGCGGCTGAACATCAGCCCCCAGTTGCTGCTCAGGCTTTCCGACAGGCCGCGTTGCCAGCGTACGCGCTGGTTTTTCAGGGTCTTGAAATCTTCGGGCGCCTCGGTCCAGCACACCGGTTCGGGCACAAATTCAATGCGGTAGTTTTTCCGCTGCTGCCTGAGCAGGCGGTGGATGCGCACCACCAGTTCCATGTCTTCGCCAATGGTCTTGCTGCGGTAGCCTCCGGCCGCAATCACCACCTCGGTTTTGAACAGGCCAAAGGCGCCGGAAATGATCAGCATGGCGTTGAGCCGGGACCAGCCCAACCGGCCGAAGAGAAAGGCCCGCAGGTATTCAACCACCTGAAACAGCGCCCAGACATTGGTCGGCAACCCGACCTTGGTCAAAAAGCCATCGCTGACTTCGCAGCCATTGGCCACCCGCACCGTGCCGCCGGTGGCGACGGTAGCGGGGTCATTCAAAAAGGGTTTGACCACGCGCTGCAGGCTGTCGCGCGCCAGGATGGAGTCGGCGTCCACACCGCAAAAAAGCGGGTGACGGGCGGCATTGATGCCGGCATTCAGTGAGTCGGCCTTGCCGCCGTTGTCCTTGTCGATGACGCGCAGATTGGGGTAGCGCATGGAGCGGTAGACGCCGCGCACCGCTTGGGTGGCCAGGCCCTCGCGCCGTGCTTGCGGAAAGGGCAGCAGGGAAAATTCGCGCTTGAGCACCTCCAGGGTGCTGTCTTTCGAGCCGTCATTGATGACGATGACCTCGAAATCGGAATACGTCAGCTGGAACATCGAACGAATCGAGGCCGTGATGGTGGCTTCCTCGTTATAGGCCGGCACCAGAATGCTGATGCCGGGCTCAAGCCCGGTAAAAACCTGCGGCAGGTCATCCAGCAGTTTTTCCTGGTTATTGCGGTGCAGGGCAAAAAGCGACAGGAAATTGAGCGCGAGATAGCCCCCGTTGAGCAGGATGAAATAGCCAAAGATGAACCAGGTCGTGAATTCAATCATCGCGATGGCAGGGTTACGCCGGAATGGCGTGGCGTTCAGCTAAAACCTGATCCAGCATGTCCCTGGCCAGGGCGTCGTCGGTCTTGGCGCGCAGCGCCCTGAGTTCTTCCGGTCCGAAAAATGGCATGCTGGCCAGCGACTGCGCGGCCCGGTAGCGAACCCACCAGTGCTTGTCTTCAAGCAAATGCTGTAGCAAGAGCAGGTCGCCCCTATCGCCAAAATTGCCGAGGCATCGGGCTACTTCCACGCGCACCCGCCAGTCGGGGTGCCGCAGAAATCGCCGCACCGTGGGCAGCAAGGGCAAGCCGGAGGCCAGGCGCAAGGCGGCCACCAGGGCTTCGACCGAGCGGCTGTTGCCTAAAATGAACTGCATGGTCGCCGGGGGAAGCTCCAGCCGCAGCGCATCGGCCAGTTGCAGGGCCCGCGGCCAATGGCGCTGGTTCATGGTGCGGATATTTTTGGTCAGATGCAGGCCGAAAGCCGGGCGCGCTTCAGCCAGAAAACCCGCAACCTGGGTGATGCCCCAGTCGTCGCGCGCCAGCAGCAGGGGCAGCAGGCGATCGATGGCCGGCAGCGGATCAATCCGGGTCATGGCCCGGGCGGCATGAATCGAGGCCAGGCTGTCCGGGCGGGTGGCCTGGTCGGCCAGCTCTTCCCAGGAGGCGCTGTCGCGCAGATGGCCCAGCGTCAAAATGGCCAGCAGGCGTTCCGCGCGCCGGCCTTTCTTCAGATAACCGCGTGCCGCCACATCGCACTTCAGGCGGCGCGCCAGTTCATTGAGCCTGTCGCTGGCTGAGCCCCGCAGCGATTCCTGCAGGTAGTTCCAGAGCTTGAGAAAAAACAGCCGGTCGCGGGCCTGCAGGACTGGCAGTGAATTCGGCTGGGCCTCGCTCACGGCTTCGAGCAGCAGGGGGCGCCAAACTGCAATGAAGGCCTTTTCCCTGCGCAGGTTTCTTCGCAACCAGAGTCGCAGAAACACAATCACCAGTACCAGCAGCAGCGTCAATCCGATGGCCGCGATGCCGACCCGCAAAGCAAACGCGGCGTAGGGATCAGAAAAGGTATTGAGCACCTAGACGAACGCTGTTTCGGTTGTAAAAACTGCCTTGTCGGGTGCTTGTGATGGCGTAGTTGACGGCCCATTGACGGCTTAACCAGTGGCGGCCGAGGAAGGCCACGGCGCGAACATCGGCCAGCAACACGGTGTTGGCGTTCACCGAAGTCGCTTCCTGCCCGCTGCTGACGATGACGCCGGCGAAATTGGCGTCTCCGTAGTAATAGGAGCCGCGCAATTCAGCACTGCTGGCGTTAACACCCAGGGCGCGGACGGGTCGCCAGGCCGCCGTGACGCTGAACGACGAAAAGTAGTGCTCCAGCATCAGACTGGCCTGCTGCACATGGACCGTGTCATAGCGTTTGTCGCCCACGCCCGCATGAAGCAGCCATGCGGGTGCAAACTCGTACTGAAGTGTGCCTTCGACACCCAGTTTGGCCAGTACCCTGTGAGACGGGCTGATGTTGGCGCCAAGGGTTGCGGTCAGCTTGTCTGACAGAGGCGTTGAATAAAGGCCGCTGAGTTGCTGGTCGTCCAGGCCAAAGCGCCTGGTCTGGGTCAGCGTCAATTCCCTGACGTCGCGTGGGCCGAGCTTGCGGGTGATGCGCGCGGAAAGCTCGCGCCAGTCGGGGCTGCCGTTGCTCAGGCGGCTGGATTCGGCGCCGAGCTCGAGCTGTGTCTGCGCAATGGCGGGCTCGGAATCGGTATTGGTATCGGTGGCAAGGACCGGCATGGCGATGGCCAGGGTCGAAAAAAATCCAGCCATTTTCTTCATGCGACAGGCCCGGAAAGTCGCTTGACGCGTGCCAGCAGTTCAGCGGGCTGGAAGGGTTTGAGGATGTAGTCATTGGCGCCCGCGTGAAGCGCTCGCACGATGTCCTGCTCCTGTGTTTTGGCGGTCAGCATGATGACCGGCGTGGTTTTCCACGCGGCTTGTTCCCGTAACAGGGCCACCAGTGCGAAGCCGTCAAAAAAGGGCAGCATGACATCGAGCAGCACGATGCTGGGCGGATCGTTATGCTCGATAAACTCTTTGGCTTCGCGGCCATCGCGCGCGAGGTGGACCGTGTATTTTTCGCGCTGAAGCATGAACTTGAGCAGATGCGAAATGTGCTCGTCATCTTCAACAACAAGAGCCGAAGCGGGAATGCTGCGCGGCACTGTCATGCTAAACCGGGAAAAAACCGCTGGCGACTGATCACGTCAACTCCTCCGCGTTATCTGGCAAGAGCAAGGCAACAAGTGGCCATGGCAAAAATAAGGTGACGAGCCTTGACCCCGGCACTGGCTCCACAGTTAGGGCTGCTTGGTTCCCCACCTGACCCGGTTGGCCGCTTCACCATGCGGGAAGGCCCGTCAGCCATGATTGTAAGGGAGTTGCCAATAGCCCTGACGGCAGAGGGAAAAATACGCTCCGGCCAAATTAGAATGACCGCATGTCCTATCTCGTTCTTGCCCGCAAATACCGTCCCCGAAATTTCTCAGAAATGGTGGGGCAGTCGCATGTGGTGCAGGCCCTTGGCAACGCGCTGAGCACACAGCGGCTGCACCATGCTTACCTGTTTACCGGCACGCGGGGCGTGGGCAAGACCACCATCTCGCGAATTCTGGCCAAGTCACTCAACTGCCTGGGCGTTGACGGGCAGGGCGGCATCACGGCCACGCCGTGTGGCGTGTGCCAGGCCTGCCTGGATATCGACAGCGGCCGCTTTGTCGACTACACCGAGCTGGATGCCGCGTCCAACCGCGGCGTTGACGAGATTGCGCAACTTCTCGAACAAGCCGTTTACAAACCCGTCGTGGGCCGCTTCAAGGTCTTCATGATCGACGAGGTTCACATGCTGACGAACACGGCGTTTAACGCCATGCTCAAGACGCTGGAAGAACCGCCCGAGTACCTCAAATTTGTGCTGGCCACGACCGATCCGCAGAAAGTGCCGGCCACGGTGCTGTCGCGCTGCCTGCAGTTCAACCTGCGGCCGATGGCGCCCGAGACGGTGCTGGAGCATCTGGCGCAGGTGCTGGCGATTGAAAACGTGCCGGCCGAGCCGCAGGCCCTGCGCCTGCTGTCACGCGCGGCGCGCGGCTCGATGCGCGATGCGCTGTCGCTGACCGACCAGGCGATTGCCTTTGGCTCGGGCCAGCTGCAGGAAGCCAGTGTGCGCACCATGCTGGGCAGCGTGGACCGCAGTTACGTGTTTCGCCTGCTTGATGCGCTGGCGCGCGCCGATGGCCGGCTGGTCGTTGAAACCTCCGAAGTGCTGCGGCTCAATGGCCTGAGCGCGGCGTCCACGCTGGAGGAAATGACCACGATTTTGCAGCGCATGGCGGTGCTGCAGGCGGTGCCCGAGATGGGCGCGGCCGACGACGACCATGACCCCGAGATTGCCGAGACCGCCCGGCTGGCGCGCATCCTGCCGGCCGACGAGACCCAGCTGCTGTACAGCCTGTGCCTGCATGGCCGCGGCGAGCTGGGCCTGGCGCCCGATGAATATGCGGGCCTGACCATGGTGTTGCTGCGCTTGCTGGCTTTTAAACCGGCCGGTTCAGCGCTGGCCGCGACCGGGGCGGCCTCGCCAGGGAGCGCCGCCGAGCCCGAAAAAAAGCCGCTGCCTGAGCGGTTGAGGCCGCTGGCCGAAAAAATCCCCGAGCGGCCGGTTGTGGTGCGACCACCGCTGGCGCAGGTCCCGCCGGTTGCCGCCGGCAGTGGCACGAACCGGGCTGAGCCCGGTCCCGAGCCGGTTTCAGCCCCGAATAATGAACAAAGTAAGCCTCTGGCCCAGGTAGAACATGCGCATACAGCTATCAATTTGGTAGCACCCGAAATTCCGCAGCCACCGGCCGCCAGCCATGCCGATTCGTCGCTGGCCGATGCGTGGAGCCAGACCGTGAGCCAGCTGGTGGCCGCCGAGGCGGTGGCGGCGCTGACGCGCGAACTGGCGCTGCAGTCAGAACTGTGCAGCCAGGCCGATGGCCTCTGGACCCTGCGCGTGGAGCGCGAATCCCTGTGTCAGCCCGCCGCCCGCGAGAAGCTGCAGACCGCGCTGCAAACCGTTTTGGGCCAGCCTGGCCTCAGGCTGGCCGTTGAAATCGGCCCGGTCAGCGACACCCCTGCAAGACGCAACGCCGCCGCACAGGTGGAGCGCCAGCGGGCCGCCGAAGAATTGATTCAGAACGACCCGTTGGTGCGGGACATGATTCGAGACTGGGGTGCCAAAATTGTCCCCGGCAGCATCAAGTCGATATGATCAACACCCGTTTTAAAGCCAGAATTAAAGGAATTCACCATGTTTAACAAAGGACAACTTGCCGGCCTGATGAAACAGGCGCAAGCCATGCAGGACAACCTGAAAAAAGCCCAGGACGAGCTGGCATTTGTGGAAGTGACTGCGGAGGCCGGTGCCGGCCTGGTCAAGGTCACGATGACCTGCAAGCACGATGTCAAACGCATCGAAATCGACCCCAGCCTGCTGGCGGACGACAAGGACATGCTGGAAGACCTGGTGGCGGCCGCCTTCAACGCCGCCGTGCGCAAGGCCGAAGAAGTCAGCCAGGAAAAAATGGGCAAGCTCACCGCGGGCATGCCGGGCCTGCCGGGCGGCATGAAGTTGCCGTTCTGATCACCCTCATTCGGGTAGGCAGCGTCCTGAATGGCTGATTCAAATGCCCTGGAGGGCCTGACCCAGGCGCTGCGCAAGCTGCCGGGCGTGGGCGCCAAGTCGGCCGCGCGCATGGCGTTTCATTTGCTGCAGCATGACAAACCCGGCGCGCTGCAAATCGCCCGCGCGCTGGAGCATGCGGTAAGCAGCGTCAAACACTGCGCGCTGTGCAACACCCTGACCGAACAGGAAGTCTGCGTCACCTGCGCCAACCCGCAGCGCGACCGCAGCAAGCTGTGCGTGGTCGAAACCCCGGCGGACCAGGCCGCGCTGGAGCGCACGCTGGCCTACAAGGGCCTGTATTTTGTGCTGATGGGCAAGCTCAGCCCGCTCGACGGCATTGGGCCGAACGACATCGGGCTGCAAAAACTGTTTGATCGGGTTGCATCCAGGGACGCGCAGGGCGAGCCGCTGCCGGCCGATTCGCGCGAGGTGCAGGAAGTGATTCTGGCCACCAACTTCACCGCCGAGGGCGAGGCCACGGCGCATGTGATTGCCCAGGCCATGAAAAGCCGCGGCGTACAGGTCACGCGACTGGCGCGCGGCGTGCCGGTGGGCAGCGAGCTTGAATACGTGGATTTGGGCACGATCGCCCACGCGCTGGTGGACCGGCGCTAAAGCTCAACATCGACAACGCAGGACAGGGTTTTCTCATGACATTTGCGCGTTTCACCATCGCTTACTGGTGCGTATTGGTCGCCGCCTTGCTGCCGATTGTGTGTGCCGGGCTGGCCAAGTACGGCATGATGAGCACGCCCCGGCGCGAGGGCGGCTACGACAACCACAACCCGCGCGGCTGGCTGGCAAAACAGCGCGACTGGCGCGGCCGGGCCAACGCCGCGCAGGCCAATACCTTTGAGGCGCTGCCGTTTTTTTTTGCCGCCGTCATCATTGCGCACCAGTTGCAGGCCGGGCAGACCTCGCTCGACATTCTGGCCCTGCTGTTCGTGGTTTTGCGCATCGCCTACATCATGATGTACGTGGCGGACCTGGCCAGCGCCCGCTCGGTGATCTGGGCACTGGGCCTGCTGGTCAACCTGGCGATTTTGGTCGCGGGTTATCGCTGATGCGCCGGGGCGGCCGGCGCTTTGCCGGTAACCATTGGTAAGCAGATTTCCTGCTCTGGTAATAACCCGCACGGGATGACCCCGATGCGGGTTTTTTTGTGTGCCCATAAGCTGAATGGAGTCAAAAAAGTAGGTGAGGTTTCCGCATGAACAACCAGGCTCTCGTATCCCGACGAACCATTGTCGCCGGCGCGGCGCTGGCGGCTGGCGCGCTGGCGTTTCCCTCTCTGCGGGCACAGTCCAAACCCGAGAAACCAAAGATTGCGCTGGCAGTCGGCGGCAAGGCCGCGTTCTACTATCTGCCGCTCACCATCTCCGAGCAGCTCGGCTATTTCAAGGCCGAGGGCCTGGAGGTTGAAATCAGCGATTTTGCCGGCGGTGCGCGCGCGTTGCAGGCGGTGGTCGGTGGTTCGGCCGATGTCTGTTCGGGTGCGTTCGAGCACACCATCAACCTGCAGTCAAAAAACCAGATGTTCCAGGCCTTTGTGCTGCAGGGCAGGGCGCCGCAAATTGCGTTTGGCGTGTCGACCAAGAACATGCCCAACTACAAGTCGATTGCCGATCTGCGGGGCAAGAAGATAGGCGTGTCGGCTCCCGACTCGTCCACCAACATGATGGCCAACCTGGTG
>NZ_JANOAL010000138.1:0-11910 GCF_031411155.1 Polaromonas sp.
CGGCAAGGACAATGGCGCAGGCGGGCTGGCGCAGGACGCGAGCAGCGCACCCAGGGCGATAATTGACCCCCAGCGCCAAGGCCGCATTGAACCCGTATTTGTCCTCCAAGGAAATGTCATGACCCTACTCTTGCTCGAAGCCCTGGGGGCGCTGCTGCTGCTGGTATTCATTGTGTGGTGGACCATGTTTTCGGGGCGCAGGAAGGGCGAGCTGAAGGACGAGCCGGCGGACCCTGCGGCCGATGCGCCCGCGGACAGAAAATAAGCGCTTTGCTATAAATTTCGCAGCAGGTTGGCCAGCTCCACCGCCGACTTGACCCCCATTTTGTCAAAAACCCGGGCCCGGTGGACTTCCACCGTGCGCACGCTGATGTCGAGCTGGTCGGCCACCAGCTTGTTGGGCAGCCCCGCCACCACCAGCCGCATCACATCGCGCTCGCGTTCGGTCAGCCCGCCCAGCCGCGCCTGCAGGCTGCTGGTCTGCCCGTGCTGGGCCAGCGCGGCGGCCGAGGCGGCCAGCGCCTGCTCGATCCGGTCCACCAGCGCATTGTCGGAAAACGGTTTTTCGCAAAAATCAAAGGCGCCGCGCTTGACCGCATCGACGGCGGTCGGCACGTCGGCATGGCCGGTCAAAAAGATCACCGGCAGCGTCGGCAGCAGGCCGTAGCCAATCAGCTTGTCGAACATGGCCAGGCCGCTCAAGCCGGCCATGCGCACATCGAGCAGCACGCAGGACGGCGAGCGCACCGCAAACTGTGCCGACACCCGGGCGTCAAACGCCTCGGCGCTGTCGAAGCTTTCGCTGAACAGGCGGCGCGAACGCAGCAGCCAGGCCAGCGCGTCGCGCACGCTGGCGTCGTCGTCGACGATGTACACGGTGGCATTTTGAATCGGTTCCATGGCTAGGCTCCCTCGCTCGTGTCCTGCGCCAGCGCCTGGGCGACGGGCAGGGTAAAACTGAAAATCGTGCCCTGCGGCTGGGCGGCTGCAAAACCCAGGTAGCCGCCGTGCTGTTCTACCACGGTGCGGCACAGGTTCAACCCCAGGCCCATGCCCTCGACCTTGGTGGTGAAAAAAGGCGTGAACAGCTGCGCCGCGACCTCGGGCGCAATGCCCTCGCCGCAATCGATCACGGCAAACTCGACCCAGCGCCGCTGCGCATTCGAGGCCGCCGGCCGGATCCGCAGGGTCAGCAGTTTTTCGCGCGCCACCGGTGCGGCAGCCAAGGCCGGCTGTTCATCGATGCCCTGCATCGCCTGCATGCCGTTGCGCGACAGGTTGAGCAGCACCTGCTCGACCATGGTGCGGTCGCACAGCACCGGCTCGCAGGCCGGGTCCAGCGCCAGCCGCACCCGCACGCCGAGCTTGCGCGCCTGCAGGCTGACCAGCGGCATGATGGCCTCGAGCAGGTCACGCGGCGCCACCGCCTCGCGCACCCGCTCGCGCCGCCGCACCACATCGTGCACGCTCTTGATCACCTTGCCGGCCCGCTCGGCCTGCTCGGCAATGCGGCGCATGGCCAGTTGCAGCTCCTGCGACAGCGGCAGGCCGGCGTCGTGCTGCAGCAGATTGAGCGAGCCGGTGGCGTAGCTTGAAATCGCCGCCAGCGGCTGGTTCAGTTCGTGGCTGAGCAGCGACGCCATCTCGCCCACCATCGCCAGCCGCGCCGTGGCCTGCAGGCGCTCCTGGCTGGCGCGCGACAGCTCCTCGGTGCGGCGCTGCTCGCTGACATCGAGAATCGCGCTCATCCAGCCGGTGTGCTTGCCCACCGCGTTGATCAGCGGCGCCTCCATGATGAGCACCGGAAAACGCGTGCCGTCGCGCCGCATGAAGACCGACTCGTGGCCTTCGCGCGGCAGGCTGTTGCCGGCCAGCCGGACCTCCTGGCGCTGCTGGTACATGCCGGCCAGCTCGGGCGGCCAGTAGGGCGAGGGGAAACTCTGGTTCAGCAGCTCACGGGCCGGCACGCCCACCATGTTGCAAAACGCCTGATTTACATAGGTGATGCGGCCCTGCAGGTCGCGCGCGCGCAGGCCGGTCAGCACCGAGTCTTCCATGGCGTTTCGAAACGCCAGCGCCTCGCCCAGGTCCTGCTCCACCTTCTGGCGCCGGCGCATGTCGCGCGCCAGCAAAAACAGCACCGCCAGCAGCGCCAGCGACAGCGCGGCCACCAGCGCCGTCAGCACATTGGGAAACAGCGCCGGCGTGCCGAGCCGGCTTTCCATGCGCAGCACCAGCGTGTTGCCGGGCAAATCCAGCAGTTGCTGCGCGACGTAAATCCGGCTGCCGCGCGACAGCACGCCATGCAGCGCCAGCCGCGTGCCGTCGGCTTCAGTGAAGGACAGGCCCACGCCACGCGCCAGCTGGCGGCCCACCAGTTCGGCCAGCATGTCCTGCAGCGAATAGGTCGCCACGGCGTAGCCGGTCAGGCGGCCGGCCGTCACCAGCGGCAGGCACATGTCCAGCACCTCCATGCCCAGGCCATCGGACTGCGGCAAAAAGTAGCTGGTCGAATAGCTCGAGCCGTTGAGCCGGCGCGCGCTGGTGCAGCTCAGCGCCACATCCGACTGCAGGCTGCTGCGGCCCAGCCGCTCGAACACCGGGCCGCGGTAAGGGGTGTCGACAAAGCTGAGCACCTCCAGCGCCTCGCTACGCCATTCGAGCCGCATGATTTCGCGGTGCTCGCGCAGCAGCCGGGCCGCCGGCACATGCCAGGCCTGCGGCGTATGCTCTTCGGACTGCAGCGCCAGAAAGCTCTGGATGTTGCGGGTCAAGCCCGAGCGGATGTCGGTGACGGTTTGCGCCGCGTCGCGTTCCAGCCGGTCCTGCACCATGCTGGACTCGTAGCGCCCGGCCAGCCAGACCAGCATCACCAGCAGGGCCAGCACCAGCGCCATCAGCAAGGCCCAGAGCGCCCAGCGCCGGCTGGCCCAGCGCGTGCCGCTCAGGCCACTTAACGCGCTTAAGCCCGGAAACTTCACGCGGCCCGCCTCATGCGCTGATCACAACACGCGGTGGCCAAGGGCCGGCAGCCGGGCGCGCACGGACTGCAGGTGGCTGGCCGACAGCTCGGCCATGACCAGCCCGGCGCCCTCGGCACGCTGGCCCAGCAGCTGGCCCCAGGGGTCGACCCCCATGCTGTGGCCCCAGGTACGGCGCCCGTTTTCATGCACGCCGCCCTGGGCCGCGGCCAGCACATAGGCCAGGTTTTCGATGGCGCGGGCGCGCAGCAGCACTTCCCAGTGCGCCTGGCCGGTGGTGTAGGTAAAGGCGCTGGGCACCAGCAGCAGGTCGGCCCGCAGCGCCCGGTACAGCTCGGGAAAGCGCAGGTCGTAGCAGACGCTCATGCCGACCGTGTAGACATGGCCATCGCGCGACGGCAGCGCAAAGCGCACCGGCTGCGTGCCGGGCGCCAGCACCCGGGTTTCGTCGTAGTCCTCCTGGCCCTGCGCAAAGCGGAACAGGTGCATCTTGTCGTAGCGCGCCACGCACTCGCCGCTGGGCGCATAGGCGAGCGAGCTGTTGCGGGCGCGACGCGCATCATGGGTGGCCAGCGGCAGGGTACCGCCCACGATCCACAGCCCGAGTTCGCGCGCCGACCGGCTCAAAAAGTCCTGGATCGGGCCCTGGCCCGGCGTTTCCTGCAGCGCCAGCTTGTCGGTGTCTTTCAGGCCCATGACGCAAAAATACTCGGGCAGCAGCGCCAGTTCGGCGCCCTGGTCGGCCGCGCTGCGCAGCCACTGCGCCGCGGCCTCCAGATTGGCCTGAACGCTCACCCCCGACACCATTTGAATCGCGGCGACTTTCATCTCAGCGTCTCTGTCGAGGTTTCGGCGGCCTTGGCGGCAGCGGCGGCGGCGGCCGCCTTGCGGTCGATCTTGGTGATCTTGGGGTCGGCCCAGGTGCCGTCGATATGGAACTCCTGGGTGGCGGCCTCCATCAGGGGTTTGCGCAAGAATACCTGCGCCAGAAAGCTGCCCAGGCCAATCGCCGGGTTGATGACGGTGGCAATCAGCGAGGCGGTTCCGGCATTGATCTCGGGCACCACCACCACCTTGATGTTTTGCGTTTCGCGGGCGATGTCGGCGCTGCCGTCCATCAGCACGGCGGCATTGACGCCGCTCATCTGCAGGTTGTTGGTGCGCGCCACGCCCTGGTTGATGGTGACATCGCCGCGCACAAAGTCAAAGGCAAAGCCCTCGGAAAAAACATCGCGAAAATCCAGCGTCAGGCGGCGCGGCAGGGACTGCAGGCTGAGCACGCCGAGCAGCTTGGCAATGCCGGGGTCGGCCTTGATGAACTGGCCCGACTCGACGTTGACATTGAACTGCCCGCCCAGCGTGGGGTAGTCCAGGCTCAGCGGCGAGCCGAGCCACCCGACCTGGCCTTCGAGCCTGCCCTTGCCGCGGCGTATCAGCCCCGGCATGCCAAAGCGCTTGAGCAGCTCGCCCGAGTCGGCAATGTCCAGCTTGAAGTTCATCGCGGTGCGGCGCCGCTCGCCGGCCGCCCGCCCGGCCACTGCGACGCTGGGTGCATTGACCGCGAGCCAGTTGCCGGTGGCCGTCAGCACGGCCTCGGGCATGGTCACATTGAACTTGTTCAGGCGCCATTCGCGCGCCGCGCCAGCGCCGCCCTGGTTGACCGCATCAATTTCGACCCGTCCCAGCTTCTTGCCGCGCAGTTCCATGTCTTCCACCACGATGTCCAGCGCCGGAATGCTGGCCGGCTGCTCGTTCAGGATGGCCTCCACCTCGCGCGCCGCGGCGGGCGCCAGGTTCAGGCGCGACAGCCGGGCGTAGACCCGGCTCGCCCCCGCGCCGCCCGGCTGGTGAAATTCGACGTAGCCGTTGAGTTCGGCCGCGTCGATGTTGGCGCGCCAGTTCAGGCCTTCGCGCGAACCGCCCACCACCACGTTGTTGAGCGTGCGCCCCTGCACCTTCAGTTCCCTGGCGCGTATCGCCATCACCGTGGGCAGATAGCCCAGCGCTTCGCCGGAGGCGGCGCGGCCGGCCGTCGAGGCCGTGGGGGTGGGCGGGGCCGCCAGGATTTTCTCCCAGGCATCGAGGTCGACCTGGGCCAGGTTGATGTTGGCGGCCACGCCGGCTTCGAGTACCGGCGCGGTTTCGCCCTCCTCCAGCCCGACCGCTATGCCGCCGCGCAGCACCCGCGGCTCGCCGCCGCTGAGGTCACGCACGAAGTTAACCGTGGCCACCCGGCCTATGCTGACCAGCAGCTGGTCCTGCAGCTTCTGACCCGGCGCCAGCGAGGCCGGCAGCAGGGTGTTTTCATAGCGCAGCGGCAGGCTGGACTCGGCGCTCTTGCGCAGCGGCGCCGGCAGATTCAGCGCCATGCCCTGCAGGCTGCTGGACACCGCGACCTCGGTCACGCCGCGCCGAAACACCAGCGAGGCCGCGTAGGCGGTGCTGCCGCTGGCGTGCTGCGCCAGCCGGGTGGCAAACCCCAGGTCCTGCGCCTGGCGCAGCCCTTCCGCCGTCAGCGTGCCCTGGGCCTTGAAGGCCACGCTGCTGTCGCGCCCGGTGGTGGCCGGGCCGGCCGCCGGCGCACCGCGGGTGCCGCCGTCAAAACGGATGTCGCCGCCCAGCAGCCGCGCCTGCGCGCCCGCCACGGCAAAGCCGCGCTCATTGACCGTGACCACGCCCTTGAGTTTGGCCAGCTGCGGCGTGCCGGGGGCAAACTGCACGTCATTGCCGGGCAGCGTGATGCTGCCCTCGACCCGCGATTTCTCGATGGCATGAATCGGCAAGTTGAGCTTGAAGCGGTAGTCCGCGCTGCCGCTGGCCTCGGTCCTGGCCAGCGCCTGGTCGATCATGCCGCCGACCGGCGAGCTGTTGACAAAGCCCAGCGCGTCGGTCAGCGCGCCCTTGAGCTCCAGCCCCACTTCGACCGTGGCATTGCGGGTCAGATCGGGGATGCGCGCCGTGCCCCTGGCCAGTTGCAGGCCGCTCAGGCCCACGACCCTGGCGCTGGCGCCATTGACCTCCAGCGCCGCGCGGTTGAACAGCAGCTCACCGTTGAGTTCGCTCAAGGCCGGCCAGGCCGGCGCATTGGGGGGTTGCAGCGACTTGGGCACATAGGCAAACAGGCCGTTGCGCACCCTGGCCGACACCCGGAACTCACCCTGCGCCGGGTTGCTGAAGGGCAGCTGGTTGACCGGCCCCTTGACCTTGAACTTGACCTCGCTGACCTGGCCCTGCAGCACCGCATCGCGCACATAGTGGCGCGCCTCGGCCGGCAGCACCAGCGGCAGATAGCGGTGCACCCGGGCGCCGTCGCCCCGGCTCAGGCTGCCCTGCAGGTCCAGCACGCCCGGAAAGCGCGGGTCCGCCGGGCTGCCGCCACCTGCCGCTGAAGCGGCTGCCGCCGCCGGAGGCGCTGGCTTAGCGGGCGTGGCTGGCGTGGCGGCCACCGCATCGTCGGTGTGCCAGCTGACCTGCGCCTCGCCCTGGGCGTCGGCATTGGCAAACTGCAGATTGCGCAGCTTCAGCTCGATCTTTTTGCCCGACAGCTTCCAGCTCGTGTCGGCCGCCAGCTGATCGAAGGGAATGCGCGTGTCCTCGAACACCCCTGGCAGGTCGAGCCAGCCATTGCGCAGGCTCACCTTGGCCTGGCCGCCCTCGTGCGTCAGGTCAAAGTCGATGGCGGCGCCGCTGACGCCGGGCCGGCCCGGACTTTCATGCGTGGCCCCGGCCGTGGTCACGGCGGGGGCCGCCTGGGCCGCCACGCTCAGGCCCACCACCCGGCCCTTGGCGGCAAAGCTGGTGGGCGCGTCCAGCGGGCCCTGCCAGCGCGCTTCCACGGTTTGCACCAGGCCGCTGGGCGCGAAGGACGCGATCAGCGCATGGGCGCTGCTGTCCAGCGGCAGGCGGGTGGCAATCTGGGCCAGCGCCGCCAGGTCCAGCCGGTCGGCCTTGAGCTCGGTGTGTTGAACCCGGCGGCCGTCGTCGCGCGCATGCACCAGGGTGACGTTGCCGCCCGGCCATAGCAGGCCGTCACGGGTCTGAAAGCGCAGGCCCTCGGTGTTGAAGTCAAAGCCATAGTCGCGTTGCCGCCCGCCCACGCGCCCGGCCACCGACTCAAAGGCCAGCGGCTCGAGCTTGCGGCCGAGCCGGGCATCGACGTTTTGCAACGCCACATCGGCCGTTCCGCCCACCACCCGCCCCTTGCTGACATCGGCCCAGGCGCGCAGCGCACCGCTGCCGCCTATCAGATCGAGGCCCAGCGATTCGAGGCTGGCGTACTGTTTGAGGCGGGACACGTCGGCCCGGCCAAACTCGCCAAAGAGCTGGCCGCTCCATGCGGCAAAGTCGCCGGCGTTGCGCGACAGCAGCGACTGCCGGAACATGCCGCGCAAGGTAAACCGGTCGCCCCATTCGGCCGGCGGCGTGGCGTCCAGCCGCAGCAGGTGCCGGTGGCGCGCATTGCGCAGCACGAAGTCGACCTGGCTCAGCGCCAGTGGCGGCGCCTGGCGCTGGTCATCGGTCCAGCGCACGGTGCCGCCGCGGATGACGAACTCGGCCTGCGAGAAAAACCAGTCGGCCGCGGCGCTGTGGCCGGCCTCGCGGTCCTGCAGCACGTCAAAGCCGCCGACGTAAATCTTGCCGTCGGCGGTGCGCCGGATGTCGAGCTCGGGCTTGTCGATGTAAAGCTGCTCAAAGCCCAGCCCGAGCAGCGACACCGGCGACAGCGCGCCCTGCACATGCGGCAGGCGCAGCACTTCGCGCCCCTGCGCGTCCAGCAGCGTCACGTCGTGCAGCTCGAACGAGGGAATCATGCCCTGCGACTGCGCCGTCAGGCGGCCTATGCGCACCGGCGCCCCCAGGGCCTTGCTGGCCTCTGCCTCCAGCCGCGGACGGAAATCCCCGATTCGCGGCACAATCCAGCCATGCAGGACGAACCAGCTCAGGCCAAACAGCAGCCAGGCGGTCACCACCAGCCACAACAGGAGGCGCATGACAAGCGCAACCCACCGCAGGCGTCGTGACGGCAAGACGGGCGGGCTGGATGGCGCAGAAAGAATGGTTGGCTCCATTAACCAGAGAATTATGACCGCCAGCGCCTGGCTTGGCCCGCAGCAGGCCTTTGAAGTTTTGTGAAGTAGTGTGATGACCGTCGCCGATTTCTCCCCCTCCAACACCCCCTCATCCCCCTTGGCTGCCGGCTCCGGCCTGGCCGCCGATGCGGCGTCCTGGTCACGTTATGTGCAGCGGATTCGCCGCCGCTATGCGCCGCAGCTGGCGCTGCTGCCGTCCGGCGCGCCGGTGCGGGCCGGCATGCAGCAGGCGTTCGACGCGCTGCTGGCCCAGGGCCTGGAGACCGGCGCGGCGCTGCGGGTGCTGCGCCAGCTGGTGCTGGAGCGGCTGGTGACGCTCGATTGCAACGGTCTGGAGGAAGCCCCCACGCTCCCCACTGCGTGTGCCTCCGGCGATTCGCTGCCCCTTGCACCAAAGACAGGGGCTGGCCTTGCTTGGGGCGGCCCGGCGCTGGCGGCCGTCGCCACCGCGAGTACCACCGGCGTTGCGCTGCCCGTGGTCACCCGCGCCATGACCGAGCTGGCCGAACTGGCGCTGGATGTGGCGATGCGGGTGTCGGCCGACACGCTGGACGCGCTGTATGGCGCGCCCCAGGCCGAGCCTGGCGAAGGCGACGCGGGCGACACCGGCGGCAGCCGGGCCCGCATGTGGGTGGTCGGCATGGGCAAGCTGGGCGCGCGCGAACTCAATGTCTCCAGCGACATCGACCTGATTTATGTCTATGACCAGCCCGGCGAGACCGCGGGCCGCAGCGACGGCCGCGGCCAGATCTCCAACCACGAATACTTCGCGCACCAGGTCAAGGCGGTGTTCGGCCTGATTGGCGACGCCACCGAGCACGGCTTTGTGTTTCGCGTCGACCTGGCGCTGCGGCCCAATGGCAACTCCGGGCCGGCGGCGATTTCGCTGGGCGCGCTGGAAGAGTATTTTCAGGTGCAGGGGCGCGAATGGGAGCGCTTTGCCTGGCTCAAAAGCCGGGTCGTGGCGCCGCAGGACTGCATCCAGAGCGGCTCGGCGCAGGCGCTGCGCGGCTCGGTGCTGCCTTTTGTGTTCAGGCGTTACCTCGACTACAACGTGTTTGATGCGCTGCGCATTTTGCACCGGCAGATTCGCGAGCATGCGGCCAAGCGCTGCGCCGGCCACCCCGAGCGCGCCAACGACGTGAAGATGTCGCGCGGCGGCATCCGCGAAATCGAATTCACCGTGCAGCTGCTGCAGGTGGTGCGCGGCGGGCAGTTTCCCGAGCTGCGGACCCGCCCCACCGTCGATGCGCTGCAGCGCGTGGCCCACGCCGGGCTGATGCCGCAGGCCACCGCCGATGCGCTGGCCCGCGCCTACGATTTTCTGCGCCGGGTCGAGCACCGCATCCAGTACCTCGATGACCAGCAAACCCATGTCTTGCCGACCCGCGACGACGATCTGGACTGGATTGCCCGGACCCTGGGCTACGCCAGCTGCGGCCTGTTTCTGAGCGAGCTGGACGCCCACCGCGAGCTGGTGGCGCAGGAGTTTGACAAGCTGCTGGGCGGCACCAGCGAGTGCAAGGGCTGCGGCAAGGGCAGCGCCGCCGGCAATGGCGGCAACGGCGCGCCGCAGCAACTCGACGAGCTGCTCGAGCAGCTGTCCGAGCAGTGGCCGGACCGGTTTCGCGCCCGCCTGATGCTGTGGCGCCAGCACCCGCGCGTGCTGGGCCTGCGCGAGGAGTCGCGCGCCCGCCTGAGCCGGCTGGTGCAGCGCACCGCGCAGTGGCTGATCGAAGGCAGCGTCAGCGAAGAGGCCGCGGTGCGCATCATTGACTGGATAGAGCCGCTGCTGCGGCGCGAAAGCTACCTCGCCCTGCTGCTGGAGCGCCCGGCGGTGCATGAGCAGCTGCTGCGCCTGCTGGGCGCCGCCAAATGGCCGGCGCGCTACCTGCTGCAGCACCCCGGCGTGATTGACGAGCTGGCCAGCGACGAGCTGCTGCACGAACGCTTTGACGGCGCGGCCTTTGCCCGCGAGCTGCAGCAGCGGCTGGCCGCGCTCAGGCGCACCGGCGAGGACGACGAGGAAACCTGCCTGAACCTGCTGCGCCGCGCCCACCATGCCGAGGTGTTTCGCACGCTGGCGCGCGACGTCGAAGGCGTGCTGACGGTGGAGCAGGTGGCCGACGACCTGAGCGCGCTGGCCGAGGTGATTTTGACGGTGACCACCGACTGGTGCTGGCAGCGCCTGAAGTACCGGCACCGCCCTGACGGCGAAGGGCCGCAGTTTTCCATCATTGCCTACGGCAAGCTGGGCGGCAAGGAGCTGGGCTACGGCAGCGACCTGGACATCGTGTTTGTCTATGACGACGAGGACGAGCGTGCGCCCGAGGTCTATGCGGCGCTGGTGCGCAAGCTGATCACCTGGCTGACCATCAAGACCGGCGAAGGCGACCTGTTCGAGATCGACACCGCGCTGCGCCCAAATGGCAACTCGGGCCTGCTGGTGACCAGCTTCGAGGCCTACGCCAGGTACCAGCAGCAGCGCGGCAGCAACACCGCCTGGACCTGGGAACACCAGGCCATGACGCGCGCCCGCTTTGTGCTGGGCAGTGACTCGCTGCGCCAGCGCTTCGACCAGGTGCGCGAGGCCGTGATCACCGCACCGCGCGATGCGGCCGGCCTGCGCAACGAGATCATGGCGATGCGCGAGAAAGTGCGCAACGCAAGACCCGTGCGGGGCGAGAAATTCGACGTCAAGCACAGCGCCGGCGGCATGGTCGATGCCGAGTTTGCGGTGCAGCTGCTGGTGCTGTCCGAGTCGGCGCGGCACCCGGAGCTGGTGGCCAACGTCGGCAACATTGCACTGCTGCAACGCGCCGAGGCGGCCGGCCTGCTGCCGGCCGGCGTCGGCCAGCGCGCGGCCAGTGCCTACCGTGAACTGCGGCGCGTGCAGCACCGCGCGCGCCTCAATGAAGAGCCGACGCAGGTCGCACCGCCCGCGCTGCAGGCCGAACGCGACGCGATTCTGGAACTCTGGGTCGCGATTTTCAAGCCCACGCCGTAAACCGGGTGTTACATGGCCCGGTCATCGTCTGCCTGCACAATCGACGCTGCTCTGACCTTGTGCGCTGGGCACCCGAGGATGACACGACATGAACAAGTCTGAAACTGCCCGCGGCCGGCCCCCGAAGCCGGCCTCGCTGCTGGCCTTGGGCGCCGCCCTGTGGCTGGCCGGCTGCGCCGTGGGCAGCGCGCCGCCCGCGGTGTCGGCCGCTATTCCGCTGCAGTGGCAGGCCGCGCTGCCGCACCAAGGGTCGCTGACCGACCTGAGCCAGTGGTGGCAGCAGCAGGGCGACCCGCTGCTGGCCGAGCTGGTGGCCGCCGGCCAGGCGGTCAGCCCGACGCTGGCGACGGCGCGCTCGCGCATCGAGCAGGCGCGCAGCGCGCGGGTGGCGGCCGGTGCGGCGCTGCTGCCCACGCTCGATGCCTCGGCCAGCCTGAGCCGCGGCCGTTCGGACCAAAGCACCGGGCCAACGGCCGGGGCAGGCAGCGCTGGCAGCAACGTGGCGGTCGCCACCACGGCGCAGGCCGGGCTGCAGGCCGCCTGGGAAATTGACCTGCTGGGCGGCAAGCGCGCCAGCCTCGATGCGGCCGCGCAGCGCCTGCTGGGCGCCGATGCGCAGTGGCACGAGGCCAGGGTGTCGGTGGCGGCCGAGGTCGCGACCCAGTACCACAGCCTGCGCAGCTGCCGCGAACTGGCCCTGGTGACGCAGACCGACGCCGCCTCGAGGCAGGAAACCGCGCGCCTGTCCGAGCTGAGCACCCAGGCCGGCTTTACCGCCCCGGCCACCAACGCGCTGGCGCGGGCCAGTGCCGCCGACGCGCGCGGCCGCGCC
>NZ_JANOAL010000139.1:0-29002 GCF_031411155.1 Polaromonas sp.
TATGGGCCCCCACGTTCGTTCACTTCGTGTAACTCTCTGCCCCCCGAGGGGGCTAATTTCCCTTGGGGCGGCCCGGCGGGAAATTGATCGTTCTTACATACGAGTCGTGGCTCAGTTGCGCAGGAAATCATCATGAGTGCAGTTGCCTCCGTCAGGGATTTTGTCTCGAGCTTCATGCTCACCGAGCTGTTCAAGGGCATGGCCCTGACCGGCAAGTACATGTTTCGCCGCAAGATCACGGTTCAGTTCCCCGAGGAAAAAACGCCGCTGAGCCCGCGCTTTCGTGGCTTGCATGCGCTGCGCCGCTACGACAATGGCGAGGAACGCTGCATTGCCTGCAAACTGTGCGAGGCGGTTTGCCCGGCGATGGCCATCACCATCGAGTCCGACGTGCGGGAGGACGGCAGCCGCCGCACCTCACGCTATGACATCGATCTGACCAAGTGCATTTTTTGCGGCTTCTGCGAGGAAAGCTGTCCGGTCGACTCCATCGTCGAGACCCATATTTTTGAATACCACGGCGAAAAGCGCGGCGACCTCTATTTCACCAAAGAGATGCTGCTGGCCGTGGGCGACCGCTATGAGGCGGAAATTGCGGCCAATCGGGCAGCTGATGCCAAGTACCGCTAAAACCCAGGCCCACGCAACCGACTAGCTGGCACAAGAAAGAATCCACAACAACATGGACGCTAAAACAGGTCTCTTCTACGTCTTCGCCGCCTTGCTGCTGTTTGCGGCATTCCGGGTGATTACCGCCCGCAATCCGGTGCATGCCGCGCTGTACCTGGTGCTGGCATTTTTTCAGGCCGCCGCCGTCTGGATATTGCTCAAGGCAGAGTTTCTGGCCATCACGCTGGTGCTGGTCTATGTGGGTGCCGTGATGGTGCTGTTTCTGTTTGTGGTGATGATGCTGGACATCAACCTGGACTCGGTGCGCAAGGGGTTCTGGCGGCATTTTCCGCTGGCCGGCTCCGTGGGCGCCATCATCGCGCTGGAAATGTCATACGTGCTGATGGGTGGCTTCCGCGAGCCGCCCAAGGCAGCCTCGGCAGCCGGCCAGATCGGCGCGCAGGTGTCCAACACCAAGGAACTGGGCAAGATGCTGTACACGCAGTACCTCTACCCGCTGGAAGTTGCGGCCGTGATCCTGCTGGTGGCTATGATTGCCGCCATTGCACTGACCATGCGCGAACGCAAGGACTCGAAATACATCAACCCGTCTGATCAGATCCGGGTCAAGCGGGGCGACCGGTTGACGCTGGTCAAGATGAAGTCTGTCGTCGCACCCGTGGCCGTTGCTGCTGCCCTGGAGGAAAGGAAATCATGATGCTGACCCTGGGCCATTTTCTTTCGCTGGGCGCCATGCTGTTTGCGCTGTCGGTAATCGGCATTTTTCTGAACCGCAAAAACCTGATCGTGCTGCTCATGGCCATTGAGCTGATGCTGCTGGCCGTCAACATGAATTTTGTGGCCTTTTCTTATTACCTCAACGACATGGCTGGCCAGGTTTTTGTGTTTTTCATCCTGACCGTTGCGGCCGCTGAATCTGCCATCGGCCTGGCCATTCTGGTGCTTTTGTTCCGCAACAAGTCCAGCATCAACGTCGACGAACTCAACACGCTGCACGGTTAAACAATGAGCCCCCACGCTTTTCACTTCGAGCCTTCGGCGCGCTGCCCCTTGAACGACGTTTGGGGCGCGCTTTTAATTTGGGCGGCCCTACGGGCGGTTAAACAATGAGTCAAACCCTTTCTGCATCCAGCCTGCTGGCCGTACCGCTGGCACCTCTGGCGGGGGCCTTGCTGGCCGGTATTCTGGGCACCTCGTTTGGCGGCAACTGGATAGGCCGTCGCCTGTCGCACAGCCTGACCATTCTGGGCGTGCTGGTCGCCTTCATTATTTCGGCCATGACGCTCAAGAGCGTGGCGCTCGAAGGGGCGCGCTTCAATGAAACCCTCTACACCTGGATGACGGTGGGCGGCCTGAAAATGGAAATCGGCTTTCTGGTCGATGGCCTGACGGCGATGATGATGTGCGTGGTGACCTTTGTGTCGCTCATGGTGCACATCTACACCATTGGCTACATGGAAGAGGACGACGGCTACAACCGCTTCTTTGCCTATATTTCGCTGTTCACCTTCTCGATGTTGATGCTGGTGATGAGCAACAACATGCTGCAGCTGTTCTTTGGCTGGGAGGCCGTGGGCCTGGTGTCCTACCTGCTGATCGGCTTCTGGTTCAACAAGCCGACGGCGATTTTCGCCAACATGAAGGCCTTTGTGGTCAACCGCGTGGGCGACTTCGGCTTTATTCTGGGCATTGGCTTGATTGCCGCCTTCGCCGGCACGCTCAACTATGGCGAAGCGTTTGCCAAGGCCGATGCGCTGGCCAAACTCACCCTGCCGGGCACCAGCTGGATGCTGATCACCGTCATCTGCATCTGCCTGTTCATTGGCGCCATGGGCAAGTCGGCCCAGTTTCCGCTGCATGTCTGGCTGCCAGACTCGATGGAAGGCCCGACCCCGATTTCGGCACTGATTCACGCCGCGACCATGGTGACCGCCGGCATTTTCATGGTGGCACGCATGTCGCCGCTGTTTGAACTCAGCGATACCGCGCTCAGCTTCATCATGGTGATTGGTGCCATCACCGCGCTGTTCATGGGATTCCTGGGCATCATCCAGAACGACATCAAGCGCGTGGTCGCCTATTCAACGCTGTCGCAGCTGGGTTACATGACCGTGGCGCTGGGCGCGTCGGCTTACTCCGTGGCCGTGTTCCACCTGATGACGCACGCTTTCTTCAAGGCCTTGCTGTTCCTCGCGGCCGGCTCCGTCATCATCGGCATGCACCACAACCAGGACATTCGCTGGATGGGGGGGGTGCGCAAATACATGCCCATCACCTGGATCACCTCGCTGCTGGGGTCACTGGCACTGATCGGCACGCCGCTGTTTGCCGGTTTTTACTCCAAGGACAGCATCATCGAGGCGGTGGCCGAGAGCCATCTGCCAGGCGCTGGCTTCGCGCATTTCGCCGTGCTGGCGGGCGTGTTCGTCACGGCCTTTTATTCATTCCGCATGTACTTCCTGGTGTTCCATGGCAAGGAGCGCTTTGACCAGAACCCCGGTGCGCATCACCATGATGCCAGCGAGGAGCCCGATCCGCATCACCACCAGGATGAACATCATGCTCCGCACGAGTCGCCCTGGGTGGTCACCGTGCCGCTGATTTTGCTGGCCATTCCTTCCGTGGTGATTGGTTTCATGACGATTCAGCCCATGCTGTTCGGCGAGTTCTTCAAGGATGCGATCTTCGTCAACCTTGAGCGGCATCCGGCCATGGAAGAGCTGGCCAAGCTGTTCCACGGCCCGGCCCAGATGGCGTTGCACGGCCTCATGACCGCGCCGTTCTGGCTGGCGCTGTCGGGCGTGGTGCTGGCCTATTACATGTACATGGTCAACCCGGCCTTGCCTGCGGCCATCAAGCGCGTGGCGCAACCCATCTATACGCTGCTTGAAAACAAGTATTACCTCGACTGGTTCAATGAAAACGTGCTGGCCCGCGGTGCGCGCGCGCTGGGCACCGGCTTGTGGAAGGGCGGCGATCAGGCCCTGATTGATGGCGCGCTGGTCAACGGCTCCTGGAAGCTGGTCGGCTGGGTGTCGGGCGTGGTGCGGCGTCTGCAATCGGGCTACATCTATCACTACGCCTTCGGAATGATTGTGGGCGTGTTCGTGTTGATGACGTATTTCGTCTGGCTCAAGCCATAACAAATCAAGAAAAATAAGGAAGATCAAGAATGGGTTTGTTGAGCCTAGCCATCTGGACGCCGATTGTTTTTGGCGTCGTGTTGCTGGCACTGGGACGTGATGATCAGGCGCGCAGTGTGCGCTGGATCGCGCTGATCGGTGCTATTGCCAGTTTTCTGGTCACGCTGCCTTTGTACGATGGCTTCAAGCTGGGTACCTCGGCCATGCAGTTTGTCGAAAAAGGCAGCTGGATACAGCGCTTCAACGTCAACTACCACCTCGGCGTGGACGGCATCTCGCTGTGGTTTGTGCTGCTGACGGCCTTCATCAATGTGGTGGTCGTGATTGCCAGCTGGGAGGCGATCACCTCGCGCGTCAGCCAGTACATGGCCTCCTTCCTGATTCTCAGCGGCCTGATGATTGGCGTGTTCGCCGCGCTCGACGGCCTGCTGTTTTACGTCTTCTTCGAGGCCACCCTGATCCCGATGTACCTGATCATCGGCATCTGGGGCGGCCCCAACAAGATTTACGCGGCCTTCAAGTTCTTTCTGTACACGCTGCTGGGCTCGCTGCTGCTGCTGATCGCACTGATTTACCTCTACAACAAGTCGGGCGGCAGCTTTGACATCCTGACCTGGCACAAGCTGCCGCTGGGCGGGTCGGTGCAGACCCTGCTGTTTTTTGCCTTCTTTGCCGCGTTTGCGGTGAAGGTGCCGATGTGGCCGGTGCACACCTGGTTGCCCGATGTGCACGTTGAAGCCCCGACTGGCGGCTCGGCCGTGCTGGCGGCCATCATGCTCAAGCTGGGGGCTTATGGCTTTCTGCGCTTTTCGATGCCGATTGCGCCCGACGCGGCCCGTGAATGGGCCTGGCTGATGATTGCGCTGTCGCTGATTGCCGTCATCTATGTCGGCCTGGTCGCGCTGGTGCAGCAGGACATGAAAAAGCTGGTGGCGTATTCGTCGGTGGCCCACATGGGTTTTGTGACGCTGGGTTTCTTTATCTTCAATGACCTCGGGGTGTCTGGCGGCATCGTGCAGATGATCGCCCACGGTTTTGTCTCGGGCGCCATGTTCCTGTGCATCGGCGTGCTGTACGACCGGGTTCACTCGCGCGAGATCGCCAGTTACGGCGGGGTGGTCAACACCATGCCCAAGTTTGCCGCGTTTGGGCTGCTGTTTGCCATGGCCAATTGCGGCCTGCCCGGCACCGCCGGCTTTGTCGGCGAATGGATGGTGATTCTGGGTGCCGTCAAGTCCAGCTTCTGGATGGGCGCCGCAGCGGCCACCGCGCTGATCTCGGGCGCGGCCTACACGCTGTGGATGTTCAAGCGGGTCTATCTCGGTCCGGTGGTCAATGACGACGTCAAGGGCCTGAGCGACATCAACAGCCGCGAATTCCTGATGCTGGCCCTGCTGGCGATTGCCGTGCTCTACATGGGCATTTATCCCAAGCCGTTTACCGACGTGATGAACACCTCGGTGGCAGACCTGCTCACGCATGTCGCAGCTTCCAAACTGAACTAATGCAGAAGAATTCAGATGATTGACAAACTTAGCTGGATCACGGTTTACCCCGAAATCGTTCTGCTGATCATGGCCTGCGTGATTGCGCTGTTCGATCTGGGTGTCAAAACCCCGCACCGCACGGCTAGCCATGTGTTGACCCTGCTGACGCTGGCCGTGGTGGCCACCATGGAAGCTTTTTATGCGGCCGGCGGCCAGACCTATTACGGATTCAGCAAGATGGTCGTCAGTGACCCGATGGGGGGCTGGCTCAAATGCTTCGCCAGCGTCGCCCTGATGGTCACGCTGGTCTATGGCCGCCCCTATGCGTCGGATCGCGGCATGTTGCGCGGTGGTGAGTTTTTCACGCTCAGCCTGTTTGCGTTGCTGGGCATGTTCGTGATGATTTCCGGCCACAACTTTCTGGTGCTCTACATGGGCCTGGAGTTGCTGACGCTGTCCAGCTACGCGCTGGTGGCGCTGCGCCGCGACAACGCCACCGCCACCGAAGCGGCCATGAAGTACTTTGTGCTGGGCGCGCTGGCGTCGGGTTTCCTGCTCTACGGCCTGTCGATGCTGTACGGCGCCACCGGCTCGCTGGACCTCAATGAGGTCTTCAGCGCGATTGCCAGCCGCCAGGTCAAGCACCAGGTGCTGGTCTTTGGCCTGGTGTTCATCGTCGCCGGCCTGGCTTTCAAGCTGGGGGCCGTGCCGTTTCACATGTGGCTGCCCGACGTCTACCAGGGTGCGCCCACGGCGGTCACCCTGCTGATTGGCGGCGCGCCGCAACTGGCCGCGTTTGCCATCTGCATCCGTCTGCTGGTGGAGGGCATGCTGCCGCTGGCGATTGACTGGCAGCAGATGCTGGCCCTGATGGCCATTGGCTCTTTGCTCATCGGCAACCTGGCCGCCATCGCCCAGGCCAACCTCAAGCGCATGCTGGCGTTTTCCACCATCTCGCAAATGGGTTTTCTGCTGCTGGGCCTGCTGTCCGGCGTGGTCAACGGCAACCAGATCAACGCCGAGACGGCTTACAGCGCGGCCATGTTCTACGCCATCACCTATGTGCTGACCACACTGGCCGCCTTCGGCATCATCATGCTGCTGGCGCGGGCCGGCCACGAGTCTGAAGAAATCACCGACCTGGCCGGTCTGAACCAGCGCAGCCCGCTGTATGCCGGTGTCATGGCCATGGCCATGTTCTCGCTGGCGGGGCTGCCGCCACTGGTGGGTTTTTATGCCAAGCTGGCGGTGCTGCAGGCGCTGATTTCCTCGCAGCAAACCAGCTACCTGGTGCTGGCCGTTTTTGCGGTGATGATGTCGCTGGTCGGCGCTTTCTACTACCTGCGCGTGGTCAAGGTGATGTATTTTGATGCGCCCCATAGCCACAACGCCCAGCCCATCGCGGCACCTGCCGACGCGCGCGTCGTGCTGGCGCTCAATGGTGCGCTCATCCTGGTTCTGGGCATTGTTCCCGGTGGCCTGATGACCCTGTGCGCCCAGTCGATCAACAGCATCGTCAAGTCGCTGGGAAGTTAACGCCCCGCCATGACCCAAACCACGTCCGTCTGGCTGGTGGTGCTGCTGGCTTTGCTGACGGCCAATCTGCCCTTTGTCAGCAACCGCCTGTTCGCGGTGCTGTCGCTCAAGACCCGCAAAAACCTGGCCATCCGGGTGGGGGAACTGGTTGTCTGGTACCTGGTGACCGGCGCGCTGGGGCTTTTCCTGGAGCAGCGCAGTGGACAAATTGCGCCGCAGGGCTGGGAGTTTTATGCCATCACCGGCACGCTCTTCATCACCCTGGCGTTTCCCGGCTTTATCTACCGCTATCTGTTCAAGCGTCACGCATGAGCGACGCCCATCTGACGGAAACCCGGCTTCTGTCCGAGGAAATCCTCAAGGGGAATTTTCTACAGGTCCGGCGCGATACCGTCAGCCTGCCCGACGGCCAGCAAACCACGCGCGAATACGTGATTCATCCCGGCGCCGTGATGGTCGTGGCGCAACTGGATGATGGCCGGCTGGTGCTGGAGCGCCAGTACCGCTACCCGCTGCAGCGGGTGATGATTGAATTTCCGGCCGGCAAGCTCGACGCGGGCGAGACCTCGCTGGCCTGCGCGCAGCGCGAGCTGCTCGAAGAAACCGGCTACAGCGCGCGCCAGTGGGCCAGGGCCGGCGTGCTGCATCCGGTAATTTCCTACTCCACCGAATTCATCGACATCTGGTTTGCGCGCGGCCTGACCTTGGGCGAGCGCAAGCTCGACGCGGGCGAGTTTCTGGACGTCTTCAGCGCCAGCCCGGCCGAGCTGCTGGCCTGGTGCGGCCAGGGCCGGGTGACCGACGCCAAAACGCTGACCGGCATGCTGTGGCTGCAAAACGTGCTGTCGGGCGCGTGGACATTGGACTGGCAAGCGGCCATGTCCTGACGACCTGGCGATAATCCGTTCATGAAGGTCCTGAATCTCGCCTGTGCCCGACAGCATGCTTTTGAAGGCTGGTTCGCGTCCGAGGACGACTTTCAGGGCCAGCTCGCACGCGGCCTGATCGAATGTCCGCTGTGTGCCGACAAGGGCATTCAAAAGCTGCCCAGCGCGCCGCGCCTCAACCTGGGCAGCCACGCCAGCCCGGCGCTCACTGCAAACCAGCCTGCCGCGCCCGGTGCGGCGGCCACCGCAGTCAGCCAGCATGGCACGGCAAGTCCTGCACAGGCGGCCATGGGCATGCTGGCCGGCGCCAGCCCGGCCGACCAGGCGCTGTTTCTCAAGGCGTTGCGCCATCTGGTGGCCAACACCGAAGACGTGGGCGCGCGTTTCGCCGACGAGGCGCGACGCATGCACTACGGCGACACCGAGGCACGCAGCATTCGCGGCCAGACCAGTGCGCGCGAAGCGGTCGAACTGCTGGAAGAGGGCATTGAGGTGATGCCCTTGCCGCTGCCGGCGCTGCTCAAGGAAACCCTGCAATAAAATTGGCCCCCACGGTCGTTCGCTTTGCGTAACTCCCTGCCCCAAAAGGGGGCCGCTGCGCCTGCGGCCCGGCGAAGCCGGTTCCGCGGCCCCTGCTTGAAGCGGCTCAGGGGTACAAACCGCGCAATTCGCGGGTATGCAGAATCCGCTTGCAGGCGACGATAAAGGTGGCCGTGCGCAGGCTGACCTTGTGGTCTTGCGCGACCAGCCAGACGCCGGCAAAGGCTTCCTTCATGATGCGCACCAGGCGCGCGTTGATCTCCGCTTCGTCCCAGAAGAAGCTCGAAAAATCCTGCACCCATTCGAAGTAGCTCACCGTCACGCCACCGGCGTTGGCGATCACGTCGGGCAGCACCAGGATGTTGCGCTCCTGCAAAATGTCGTCGGCGGCCGGCGTGGTCGGGCCGTTGGCGCCCTCGATAATCATGCGCGCCTTGATGCGGCCGGCGTTCTCCGCCGTGATCTGCTGCTCCAGCGCCGCCGGGATCAGGATGTCGCACTCGACGTCCCAGAACTTCTCGTTGGCGATCACCTCGGCCTGCTCAAAGCCGGCCACGCTGCCGTGCAGGGCCACATGCCGCAGCAGGGCCGGCACGTCGAGCCCGGCGTCGCGGTAAATCGTGCCGCCATGGTCCTGCACCGCCACGACGCGCGCGCCGGCTTCGGCAAACAACTTGCCGGCCACGCCGCCCACATTGCCAAAACCCTGCACCGCTACCCGGGAGGTCGCGATGTCGAGCCCGATGTGCTTGGCCGCCTCGACGCCGACGGTGAAGACGCCGCGTCCCGTGGCTTCGCGCCGGCCCAGGGAGCCGCCCAGATCGACCGGCTTGCCGGTGACGACCCCGGTGGAGGTGGAGCCGGTGTTCATCGAGTAGGTGTCCATCATCCAGGCCATGATCTGCTCGTTGGTGTTCACGTCGGGCGCCGGAATGTCCTTGTTGGGGCCGATGATGATGCCGATCTCGCTGGTGTAGCGGCGCGTCATGCGTTCGAGTTCGCCGCGCGAGAGCTTTTTCGGGTCGACCCGGATGCCGCCCTTGGCGCCGCCGTAGGGCACGTTGACTGCCGCGTTTTTCACCGACATCCAGGCCGACAGCGCCATCACCTCCGACAGCGTCACGTCCTGGTGAAAACGCACGCCGCCCTTGCCGGGGCCGCGCGACACGTTGTGCTGCACGCGGTAGCCTTCGAAGTGCGCCACCGTGCCGTCGTCCATGTGAATCGGCACGTCCACAATCAGCACGCGCTTGGGGCGCTTGAGGGTTTCGGCCCAGCGTGCCAGGCTGCCCAGGTGCGGAATGACGCGGTCCACCTGCTGCAGGTAGTTGCCCCAGGGGCCCAGGTTATCGGCCTGCAGGTAAGACGGCAGGGGGTGGGAGCCGGGCGCGGGGGTAGCGGCGGCGGCGCTTGCTTTGGACATGAAGAAACTCCTTGTGGGAACAATCAAGCCCCGGAGCTTAGGCCGGCCGCCGCCAACTGTCCAAGGCCGGCTTTATCTGTTGTCATGCAAAAAATGCATAGTCTGAATTTTTGGTTTAAACATTGAACTGCAGCGCTGCAAGCCGCGCATACACGCCGCCGCGGCTCACCAGTTCGGCGTGCGTGCCTTGCTCCACCAGCTGGCCGTGGTCCAGCACCACGATGTGGTCGGCCTTTTGCACCGTGGCCAGGCGGTGCGCAATCACCAGCGTGGTGCGGTCCTTCATGGCCGATTCCAGCGCCGCCTGCACCATGCGCTCGCTCTCGGCGTCGAGCGCGCTGGTGGCTTCGTCCAGCAGCAGCAGCGGCGAGTTTTTCAGCATGGCGCGGGCAATCGCGATGCGCTGGCGCTGGCCGCCCGACAGGCGCACGCCGCGCTCGCCGAGAAAGGTGTCGTAGCCTTCGGGCAGGGCGCTGATGAACTCATGCGCAAAAGCGGCCCTGGCGGCGGCCATGGTTTCCCCGTCGCTGGCACCGGGCTTGCCGTAGCGTATGTTCTCCAGCGCGCTGGTCGAGAAAATCACGGCGTCCTGCGGCACGATGCCGACGCGGTGACGCAGGTCTTCCAGCGCCATGTCGGAGGTTCGCACCCCGTCCAGCGCGATGCAGCCCGAGGCCGGGTCGTAAAACCGCAGCAGCAGCTGAAACACCGTGCTTTTGCCGGCGCCGCTGGGCCCGACAATCGCCACGGTCTCGCCGGGCGCGACGTGCAGGCTGAAATCACTGAGCGCCGCCTGCAGCGGGCGCGACGGGTAGTGAAACGTCACCGCTTCAAAATTAATAGCACTACCTGCACGTATTACCTGGGCTGGCACCGGATTTGAGGGTGAAACCACGGGTGAACGGGCAGCCAGCAGCTCCATCAGGCGTTCGGTGGCGCCGGCGGCACGCAGCAGGTCGCCATAGACCTCGCCCAGCACCGCGGCGGCGCTGGCCAGAATGATCACATACACCACGGTCTGGCCCAGGTGGCCGGCGCTGATGTCGCCGCGCATCACCGCCTGCGTTCCCTGGTACAGGCCCCACAGCAGCGCCGCCGAGGTGGCGATGATGATGAAGGCCACCAGTACCGAGCGCGCCTTGGTGCGGCGCACGGCGGTGTTGAAGGCCTGGGTGGTGGATTCGTCAAAGCGTGCCGCCTCTCTGGCCTCGGCGGTGTAGCTCTGCACCACCGGGATGGCATTGAGCACCTCGGCCGCGATCGCGCTCGAATCGGCGACACGGTCCTGGCTGGCGCGTGACAGCTTGCGCACGCGCCGGCCAAACCAGACCGACGGCGCCACAATTAGCACCAGCACGCCCAGCACCTGCACCATCAGGTAGGGGTTGGTGTAGACCAGCATTACCAGGGCGCCCACGCCCATCACCGCATTGCGCAGGCCCATGCTCAGCGACGAGCCGACCACGGTCTGCACCAGCGTGGTGTCGCCGGTCAGGCGGCTCAGCACCTCGCCGGTTTGCGTGGTCTCAAAAAACTCCGGGCTTTGCCGCAGCACATGCGAATACACCGCGTTGCGCAGATCGGCGGTGACGCGCTCACCGAGCCAGCTCACGGTGTAAAAGCGCCCGGCAGAAAACAGCCCGAGTGCCGCCGCCACCGCAAACAGCTCGAAAAAATGGGTGCGCAGCGCCACCAGTTGTTCGCCCTTGTCGGCCGCCGTCATGCTGGCCTTGACCAGGCCGCCGTCAATCAGGCCGCGCAGGGCCAGCGGAAACACCAGCGTGGCCAGCGCCGCCAGCACCAGAAACAGCACCGCCAGCGCGATGCGGCCCCGGTAAGGGCGCAGAAAGGGCAGCAGGCCGGACAGCGAGCGCGGCGAGCCTTTGGCGGCCGTTACGGCCGTTGCGGACGAGGGCGATGCGGAAGTGGATGCGGAAGAAGTAGCCATGGCGCAAGTCTAGCGGAAAAGCTGCTGGTGCAAACAAAGCCTTGACAATATTTGCCTAAGCAAGTAATATTTCGCCATGGTTTCAACATCCAAATCCATCGACAACCCGGCCGGCGAATCCAGCCCCTTCATCGACGCCATCAGCTGTCCGCTGGTCGAGTTTTACCGGGCCGAGGGCTACAAGCCCGACAACAGCGTGGCCTACCTGATGCGCCGCATTCTTTCGCTGGTGGCCCAGGGCGTGGAGCGCGAACTGGAGCCGACCGGCCTGACCAACGCGCAGTGGGTGCCGCTGCTCAAGCTGCACATGGGCTCGGCCTCCACCGTGGCCGAACTGGCGCGTGAGTGCGATCTCGACGCCGGCTCCATGACCCGCTTGCTGGACCGGCTCGAAGCCAAGCAGCTGTGCCGCCGCGTTCGCTCCTGCGACGACCGCCGCGTGGTCAACCTGGAGCTGACCGACGCCGGCCGCACCGCCGCCAGAGAAATCCCCGTCATTCTGAGCCGGGTGCAAAACGCACACCTGGCCGGCTTCAGCACCGAAGAATGGCTGCTTCTCAAAAGCTATCTGCGCCGCATTCTGGACACCGCTCAAACCCTTCAAGCCGCCGAGAAAAATGACAAGCCTTAAACCTGCCCCCGTTCAATCGCCCCAGCCCCAGCCCCTGGCTGAGGGCCTGCCAGGTCCGCTGCCACTGTGGCGCGCCTCGTTTCGCATGGCCCTGGTGGCGGCGGCCAGCGTGCTGGCGGCCGGCCTGGTGGCCACCGGCATCAGCGGCTGCGCCGACATGTCGGGCATCACACCGCAGGCCACGCTGCGCGATGCGCCCTCGCTGGGCCTGGCTAGCGCTGCCAAAACGCCGGAGCCGCTGGCCGCCGACTGGTGGCTGGCTTTTGGCGATGAGCCACTGAACGGCCTGATGGCCCAGGCGCTGGCCAGCAGCCCCAGCCTCAAGCTGGCGCAGGCCCGGCTGGCACGCGCCCAGGCCGTGACCGAAGTGGCCGATGCCGCCACCCGGCCGCAACTCAATGGCCAGCTTGACCTGACACGCCAGCGCTACAGCGCCAACGGCGCCGTTCCGCCACCGCTGGCCGGCTCGATTCGCGACAGCGGCACGGCCCAGCTCAGCGCCAGCTGGGAGCTGGATTTTTTTGGCAAGAACCGCGCCGCGCTGGATGCCGCGCTGGGCAGCGTGCATGCGGCCGAGGCCGACGCCCAGGCCGCCCGCGTGCTGCTGGCCAGCCAGGTGGCGCGCAGCTACTTTCAGCTGGTGCGCCTCAATGAGCAGGCCTTGGTTGCGCGCCGCACGCTGGCGCAACGCGAGGAAACCCTGAAGCTGGTGCAAGACCGCGTGCGCGCCGGGCTGGACACCCGGCTGGAGCTGCGCCAGAGCGAAGGCGGTCTGCCCGAAGCGCGCCTGCAGCTCGAGGCGGTGCAGGAGCAGATGGTGCTGACGCGCAACGCCCTGGGCGCCCTGGTTGGGAAGCCAAATAGTGCTTTAGCCCAGACACCATCTGCACTGGAAGCTATCAAAACAGTAGCAATGGTGCCGGCCATTCCAGCCGACCTGCTGGGCCGCCGCGCCGACATCGCCGCCGCGCGCTGGCGCGTCGAGGCCTCGCTCAAGGACGTGGCCAACGCCAAAACCCAGTTTTACCCCAACATCAACCTGGTGGCCTTTGCCGGTTTCTCCAGCATTGGCCTGGGCCGCCTGCTCGACGCCGGCAGCCAGCAGTGGGGCGTGGGCCCGGCCTTGCGCCTACCGATTTTTGACGCGGGCCGGCTGCGCGCCAACCTGCGCGGCAAAACCGCTGACCTCGATGCCGCCGTGGAAAGCTACAACGCCGCCGTGATCGACGCGGTGCGCGATGTGGCCGACCAGGTCGCCTCATCGCAAGCCATCACGCGTCAGCAGACCGAGCAGCGCGCTACGCAGGAAGCCGCGGAAGGCGCGTATGAGATTGCCGTGCAGCGCTACAAGGCCGGCCTGGGCAACTACCTCAATGTGCTGACCGCCGAAACCAGTGTGCTGAACCAGCGCAGGCTGGCGGTTGACCTGGCCGCCCGTGCCCTCGACACCCAGGTGGCGCTGATGCGCGCGCTCGGCGGCGGCTACACGCCAACGTCAACGTCAACGTCAACGTCAACGGCAGTCAGCCAGTCGCTATAAAAATCATAGCTTCTTGTGCTCATAGTCATTGGGCCAGGCGCTTATTTAGTTGAAAAAATACCATGAACGCTCCTCAAACTTCCACCCCCGCAGTTTCCCCGGTAGTTTCATCGCCAGCGCCCGCTGGCAACCCCCAACGCAAGAAAGCCCTGAGCGCGCTGGCCGCCGTGGTGGCGCTGGCCGGCCTGGGCTGGGCCGCCTATGAATACCTGGTGGCCAGCCATTACGAAGCCACCGACAACGCCTATGTGCAGGGCAATGTGATCCAGATCACGCCGCAAATTGGCGGCACCGTCATGGCCATCATGGCCGACGACACCGACTTTGTGAAAGCCGGCCAGGCGCTGGTGCAGCTGGATCCGGCCGACGCCAAGGTGGCGCTGGACCAGGCCGAGGCGGCGCTGGCCCAGGCCGTGCGCCAGGTGCGCACGCTGTATGCCAACAACGGCACGCTGGCGGCCCAGATCGCGCTGCGTGATGCCGACGTGGCCAGGGCCCAGAGCGACATCGACCGCGCCGCCGACGACCTGAATCGCCGCCAGTCACTGACCGGCAACGGCGCGGTGTCCAGGGAAGAACTCAACCACGCGCAGACGCAGCTGGCCAATGCCAAAAGCGCGCTGGCCGCGGCCAATGCCGGTGTGGTCGCCGCGCGCGAGCAGCTGGCCAGCAACCAGGCGCTGACCGAAGGCACCAGCATAGAGCAGCACCCCAGCGTGCAGGTGGCGGCCGCCAAGGTGCGCGAGGCCTGGCTGGCCACGCAACGGGCCGGCCTGCTGGCCCCGGTCGATGGTTATGTGGCCAAGCGCACGGTGCAACTGGGCCAGCGCGTGGCCGCCGGCGCGCCGCTGATGGCGCTGATTCCGCTGAAGCAGGTCTGGGTCGATGCCAACTTCAAGGAAGTGCAGTTGCGCAACATCCGCATCGGCCAGCCCGCCCGTCTGGTGGCTGACCTGTACGGCAAAAAGGTCGAATACAACGGCACGGTCGCCGGCCTGGGGGCCGGCACCGGCGCGGCCTTTTCGCTGCTGCCGGCGCAAAACGCCACCGGCAACTGGATCAAGGTGGTGCAGCGCGTGCCGGTGCGCATCGCGCTGGACGCGAAGCAGCTTGAAAGCAACCCGCTGCGCGTCGGCCTGTCGATGGACGCCGAAGTGGATGTGAGCAACCTGGGCGGCAAAACCCTGGCCGATGTACCGCGCGATGCGGCCCAGGCGCAAAGCCCGCTGCCCGGCCCGCAAAATGCTGCCGCCGCCGACGATGTGCGGCGCGTGATTGCGGCCAATTCAGGCAAGGCCGCCAGGGCGGGGCGGGGCGGGCCGGCTCTGCCGGCAGAGCCCGAGGTGAAAGCCGATGTCAAGGCTGCCAGGGCGCCGCTGCTGAACAAGGCCAGCGCCCCGGCGGCATCCTGATCCCCTTCTGATCGTTTCCGGCACCGCAGACCTTCATGGCTACCGCACCCTCACAACCCACCTCAACCGCCCCGGCGCCCGCCTTCGTCGAGCTGCCGCCGCTCACCGGCTCGGCCCGCTTGTGGGGCACGCTGGCGCTGTCGGCCGCCACCTTCATGAACGTGCTCGACACCTCGATTGCCAACGTGTCCTTGCCCGCCATTGCCGGCGACCTCGGCGTCAGCCCGAACCAGGGGGTCTGGGTCATCACCAGCTTTGGCGTGGCCAACGCGATCGCCGTGCCGCTGACCGGCTGGCTGTCGCAGCGCTTTGGCCAGGTGCGGCTGTTCATGGCCAGCGTCATGCTGTTTGTCATCACGTCGTGGCTGTGCGGGCTGGCGCCCAACATGAGCACGCTGATCTTTTTCCGCGTGCTGCAGGGCCTGGTGGCGGGACCGATGATTCCGCTGTCGCAGTCGCAGCTGCTGTCGAGTTACCCCAAGGCGCTGGCCGGTCTCGCCATGGCGCTGTGGTCCATGACCACGCTGGTCGCGCCCGTGATGGGGCCGCTGCTAGGCGGCTGGATCACCGACAACATTGCCTGGCCCTGGATTTTTTACATCAACATCCCGGTCGGTTTTGGCGCGGCCTTCATCACCTGGAGCATTTTCAGGAAGCGTGAGAGTGTGACCCGCAAGCTGCCGATCGACTCCATCGGCCTGGCGCTGCTGGTGATCTGGGTCGGCGCGCTGCAGATCATGCTCGACAAGGGCAAGGAGCTGGACTGGTTTCATTCCGGCGAGGTGGTGGCGCTGGGCATGGTGGCGCTGGTCGGCCTGATTGCCGTTGTGATCTGGGAGCTGACCGAAGAGCACCCGGTGGTTGATCTGACCCTGTTCAAAAAACGCAACTTCTGGGCCGGCGCGCTGGCGCTGTCGGTCGGCTATGGCCTGTTTTTTGGCAACGTGGTGCTGCTGCCGCTGTGGCTGCAGCAGTACATGGGCTACACCGCCACGCAAGCCGGCATGGTGATGGCGCCGGTCGGCCTGATGGCGCTTATCCTGTCGCCCGTGGTCGGCAAAAACATCGGCAAGGTCGACCCGCGCCGCATGGCCGCGTTTGCCTTTGGGGTGTTTGCGCTGGTGCTGTGGATGCGCTCCAACTTCAACACCCAGGCCGATTTCGGCACGATTTTGATCCCCACCATCATCCAGGGGGTGGCCATGGCCTTCTTTTTCATCCCGCTGGTCACCATCACGCTCTCCGGCATCTCGCCCGACAAGATTCCGGCGGCCTCGGGGCTGTCCAACTTCGTGCGCATCACCGCCGGCGCCTTCGGCACGTCGATTGCGACCACCATCTGGCAAGACCGCGCCGCCATGCACCATGCGCATTTGAGCGAAGCCGTCAACCTCGGCAGCAGTGCCACCCACAGCGCGCTGTCCGGCCTGGCCGGCGCCGGGCTGACGCCCGATCAGGCGCTGGGCACCCTCAACCGCCTGGTCGACCAGCAGGCCTATATGCTGGCCGCGTCGGACGTGTTTTATGCGTCGGCACTGATCTTTTTGCTGCTGATTCCACTGGTTTTTTTAACCCGGTACAGCAAGGCGGGGGCGGGCAGCGCCGATGCGGCGGCGGGCGCGCACTGAGGGCGGAACGGCGCTTTTTCAGAGCTTGGGAATGCGCAGCGTCTTGCTGATCATCAGGCTGCCCGACAGCACAAACAGCAGCGACATCGGGTGCACCAGCCAGGGGCCCAGGGCAAAGCCGCCGCCCCACAGGTCGTCGCCTAGGCGCCCCTGCCAGGCGGCAAACGCCAGCACCGCCGTCAGCAGCACGCTGGTCGGAATCGGCGTGCCTTCAAAGTGCGACACCTTGCCGCTGCCCGCGTCCAGCGTTTCCGCCGTCACGTTGTAGCGCGCCAGCCGGCTCACGCCGCAGCAGACAAAATAAATCAGCGCCGCCGCATCCCAGCCGCCCTGCAGCCCGGCCGCAAAACCCAGCGCCGCCGGTGCCACGCCAAACGACACGATGTCAGCCAGCGAATCGAGCTCGCGCCCCAGCGCCGAATGCTGATGCCGCGCCCGCGCGATCCGTCCGTCCAGCACATCAAAAATAAAGGCCGCCGGCGCCAGCGCCGCCGCCGCAAAAAAGTGAAACGGCATCTGGGTCTGCATGAACAGCATGGCAAACAGCACCGCGCCCACGCCGCAGGCCGCATTGCCCAGCGTAAAGAAATCCGCGAGATGAAAGTCCCGCAACATGGAGAAGTGCCGGGGCAGGATGCGTTGCATGGGGTTAGGGTCCTTCGGATGGTTAAGTGGCAGTTTTTGCCAGCGCGGGCGAATAGTCAAGCGTTATCAATATTAGGCGGCAGCGCCCGTTTGAATGGCCAGACCCCGCCACAAGAACCTGTCGGTGGCATCCCACGCGTTTTGATGCTGCGTTCAAGCAGTATCGGCTTCTGGTCCATATAAATAGGGAATGAATAGCTATTAAACTTATAGCAGTTCAGACGTTTAAGTCATCAAATCGACACTCAACCACCTCCCCGGGGGGGTTAGTCCGACAGGGTTTTGTCCAGGGCCTGCTTCAAACATCGCGCGCGGCGGATAAATGCTATTCATTAAAGCTCTATCCCTGGCCGTCTCCCTTACCCACTTCCCATCCGGTCATGAACACTCTTACGGTCGTCACAGTCGATTGAGGTTCCACATGCGTCAGAAGCGACATTTCACGAGACTTGGGGAGCCGAAAGGAGCCTCTTGGCAGATTCATCGGAACGCCGAAGTCGATCGCTCGCTGACCTCTAGGCCAAGCCAGTTCAACCCTTATCCGGTTGTCACTTCTGTCGGTTTCAATCACGTATGACACCAGGGTGCCATCTTCAGCATCAGCTAAGGGGAACTTCAACACTTTCCCGTTGTCCCGCTCGTCAACGAGGGCGGTGAATAGGCGCACAGGCTCGTGGTAAATGAACCTGGTGCCAAACCAATTGCCTTGGTCGTGTTCCTGCCTTCGAACACGAAATGCCGCAAACACAAGGTTGAGCAGAAAGAACACCGGTACCGCGTAAAGCGCGGTCTAGATGGCTTCAAACGCTGCGGTGCGGGAAGAAATATGACTGTCCCATCCCCTCCTCGGTCCAAGAAGCAACAAGACGAGCACCACCCCGATGTAGTTCAGGCGGGCGTTGGAGTCGATTAATGGAGCAGCAGTCTGGGCTACCGCGTCCCGAAGCCAAAGTCGTAGGTAGCGTTTTCCCCGGACCAAGACAAGAGAAGGTATAGCCATATGAAGCAGAGTCTAAGGCACGTCTACATGGGTTGCTGCATCGGCCGCGTCGTACTTGCCGCCCATACGGTAGGGTGCGACGAACTTGGGCGCCATCAGGCGCACGGTGTGGCCAGACTTGGCGAATTTCCGGGCCCAATGGTGGGCGCCTGAGCACGCCTCCATGCCGATCAGGCAGGGTGACAAATTGGCAACCAGTTCAAGCAATTTGACGCGTGGGACATCGGGGAGAACCAGTACATGTTTGCCGGATTCGCCCACGCCGTGCACGGCAAAAACGTTCTTGGCGAGATCGATTCCGATGGTGATAATGGCCATGATTTCCCCTCTCAGATGAGTTGATGAAAAGTTTGACCTCTCCATTTGGGCACTCAGTTGCGGTAAACCGCAACTCGCAAGACGCGCGGCTCGCTTGGGACGGGGGAGTCCCTTTCATTCGTTAGGCCAAACATAGAAGGAGTTGATGCGGCATGTGTGTTGGATAAAGGAGAGGTGAAATCAAGATTGACGCCTCGACTGAGCAGGGGCTTGGCGTCGGAAAACGTTTGTTTGAATTCCTATTAAGAAATGGAGTCCACTTATGAGCTATACCACGCGCAAGCAATTCGATCTCAAACCGGACGACGCCGCTCGCATGGTGCGCTTGGCGGAGGAGGTGCGCGCTCGCATCGAAGAGATGGCGATGATCTTTGCCCGCACGGTCGGCGTACCGCTGACCAGCGACATGGTGAGGAAGTTCTGTCCGTCGGAGGCCATGATGAGGTGGCCGCAGCCCGATATCGAGATCGTGTGCACCTCGGACGGCAAATGCGGCTGCTTCGACTACCGCGAAGATCCGCCGCGTTTCTACTTTCCCTGCGAATGAGCGGATAGGCTCGTCAGGCCGAGCAAGTTATAGTCTTCACGTCGCCCGGGGCGGAACGTGCATCGTAGATGCTTCATGGGAAAGTGGTTGCTCGGGTGATTCGGAATCGACCGACAGAGGTCTTGTTGGAATTCACGGATGGAACTCGTCTGTTTGTGGATCGTGCGGCAGAAGCACTTGAACTTTCAGTTACAAAGAGAAAATGAAGATGAGTTTGCGCACCTCAACTTCTGGCCGTCGTGGTTGAGGCCTCAGTTTTAACCGGTCGGCCCACACGGACACACAACAAAAGGTTGCAGCTTCGCGGCTCGTGTTGTGTTCCGGTGGCCTCGGACTTTATGCATCCTCCACTGTCTTGCAAATGAAATATCTGGAATTTCTAGGATGAGAACTTGACAAAGTCGGACGCTAGCCAAGGCCAGTCGGCATCGGAGCTCATCTCGAAAAGAATCGCCGAACTCGGTGACTGGCGTGGGGAAACCCTCGGCAGAATGCGCAAGCTCATCAAGGAAGCAGACCCGGACGTCGTCGAGGAGTGGAAGTGGATGGGCACGCCGGTCTGGTCGCACGACGGCATCATCTGCACTGGCGAATCCTACAAGGACAAAGTGAAGCTGACCTTCGCCAAGGGCGCGTCTCTGAAGGATCCGGCCTGTCTCTTCAACTCGAGTCTCGACGGAAACGTACGCCGCGCGATCGACATCCACGAAGGAGAAGAAGTTGCCGAGTCCGCCTTCAAGGCGCTCGTTCGCGAGGCGGTCGTCCTCAATAGTTCTGGCAAGTCGAAACCTTCGAGGAAAGCGAAGTCCTAAGGGTTGCCGTCAACCGCAACCCTGACGGATTGCGGCTCGCCTCTGGGACGGGGAAGTTTCTTTCATTCGTTGAGCGTCACACATATGGGTCACCCGCTAAACTTGGCCGCCATGTTCCCTACAGACATCCTGCTTGCCTATCTCGCTGCGCTCCTTGTCGTAGTTGCCGCACCGGGTCCGGACAACATCCTCGCCATCAGTCGCGGACTGAGCCAGGGGCCTGTTGCTGCTGCACTTTCCTCAATAGGCGCTGGCCTGGGCATCATGTGCCACACAGTGGCTGCAGCCCTGGGTCTTGCCCTTGTCCTTCAGGCCTCTCCTCTCGCGTTTTGGGTGGTCAAGGCCGCAGGCGCGACCTACCTGTTGTGGCTCGGGTACAGGGCGATCTCATCTCGCAGTCTGATCTCCTTCGTGCCAACTGGACATCAATCGCTCGGGCGGGTCTTTGCCACAGGCCTGCTGTCCAATGTGCTGAATCCGAAGCCGGGTCTATTTGTCGTTGCGTTCATTCCGCAGTTCACCAGCCCTTTGCGCGGCCCTGTGTATCTTCAGATGCTTGGTTACGGTGCCATTTTTGCTCTCCTCACGGCTGTCATCTTCACCGTGCTGGGTTCGTTTGCCGCACAACTGTCCGCATGGCTATCCCGGCGACCGAAAGCGTTAGCCGCAGCCAACGTGGGGGCTGGGCTTACCTTTATCGCGGCGGGTCTTTCAATTCTGGCCCTGGAGCGCCTGCAGGGGCAGGATGGCGCGCTCAGACCGCGGTAACAGCTGAACGTCCTTATTCTCACGTCAGGAGGTTTCCTTTGACTATCGCTACCCTCACTACATGGCACGAACTGGTGCAGTCCCGCAACGTCCGGGGCCTCAATGCGATCCTGGCAGACCAGGTCGTTTTTTACTCGCCCGTGGTGCATGCGCCGCAGGTGGGTAAGGCGGTCACGTTTCAGTATCTGTCCACCGCCTTTCAAGTGTTCTTCAACCCGTCATTTCGGTATGTGCGGGAACTCAGCGGTCCGCGCGAAGCGGTGCTGGAGTTTGAGGTAGAGATTGACGGCATCACCGTCAACGGGGTGGACATGATTAAATGGAATGACGACGGACTGATCGTGGAATTCAAGGTGATGATTCGGCCCCTCAAGGCGATCAACCTGATTCACCAGAAAATGGCGGCCATGCTGCAGGCCAACCAGTAGCGGGCAGACAGCTGCCACGCGCGGCACGGTGAATTGCGTCATACTGGAAAACCGGGCAAAAGCCGATGGCCGGCTAGCCCAAAGTGCGGCGCCGACCCCTGCGCACCCACATGTGAATCGGAGGCACCATGAGCACAGAAGGATTCGTTGTATCGCATGCCGAGGGTGCGACTTTTGAGCGTGGACTTCGCTCGTTTTATGAATACCGCGACCTTGGCATCCGCCGGGCTACTGCCGGCCGGGTGGATGCCCATGTCATCCGCGCTGCGGCCGGCACCGACTTCTCAAGCCAGCCGCATATTCACAGGACCCACTTTCAGCTGGTCTACGTCCTCAAGGGCTGGATCGAGTTTGAATACGAGGGCCAGGGCACGGTCCGGCTGGAGGCAGGGTCGTGCGTGCACCAACCGCCGGAAATCCGGCACCGTGAAGTCGGGCACAGCGAAGACATCGAAATGCTCGAAGTGGTGCTGCCCGCAGGTTTCCAGACGGAAGAGGTCGCTTCGGTTCAGCCTTAGTCGGTTCAGGTTCAGGTTCAATTGCACTGCGATTCAGTAAAAGGAGAAGGAGAAGAATGGTGCGTATTTTTGCCCTGCTTTTGCTGGCCCCTTGTTGCGCCATTGCCCAATCGGCTTTTCCGACCGCCTTTCCGGATGGCGCAACGCCAATGACCGCCGAAGCCCTGAAACAGCGCATCACAGGAAAGGTTTTTACGATCATTCCGGCAGCCGGCGCGCAGATGCGGGTGCAATACCAGGACACGTACGCCTTCGTCAACAGTGGCAGCTTCAGCGATTCCGGAAAGTGGCGAGTTGAAGGCTCATCGGTCTGTATTGACTGGCAGAAGATCCCCGGTGGCTGTTCTGAGATGCGCACGGTAGGCGATGCGATCTATACGAAGCGCGCCAGCAATGGCGAAGTCGTGATCATGCAGCCGAAGTGAAAGCTGGCCCCTGAGATGAGCCGGCCCGTCTGGCGGGCCTACATCCGCAGTGGCTGCGCATAGCCGGTCATTTCCAGGTAACCGCGGCCCACCAGTCTGCCCTTGCTGTCGATCAGCTCGCTCAGGCCTTCCCAGTAAATCGCCCCGGTGGACTGGCGGCTGTCGAGTTCCTGGTTGTCGATGACGGCCCTGACAGTGTAAAAGTCGGCCGGGGTGCGCACTATCCATTCGACGGTGTAGGTGGTTTGGGTCAGCGGGCTTTTCCAGCTGCGCACGGGTTTGAAGATCACCTCGCCCCGGCTGAAGGTAAAGCGCTGATTTTTGGCGGAACGGAACGAGCCGCCGTCCCATACCGCGTTGCCGTCCTTGTCGCGCAGCCTGAAGGCGGTCAGGGCGCTGCCGTCGAGCAGGTTCATGCCTATCCAGTCCCAGCCCACGGCGCTGGGGTGCAGCAGCTCTTCGCTCCATTCGTGGTCCAGCCAGGCCTTGCCGGTGACTTCAAGGCTTTGCCCGTTGACGCTCAGGCTGCCGCGGCTGGCGAGCTGGGGCTGGCTGTAGTAGTAGCTGGCCTGCTTGGCTTGCGGGCCCTTGCGCGACAGGCCCTGCTCGCCTTGCAGCAGCACGGGCTGGGTTTCGTCAAATTGCAGCCTGATGGCAAAGTCGGTGGCCGGCAGCTCGGCGCTGTAGCGGCCGCCCTGGCTGGTCAGTGACCAGTCGCGCAGCCTGATCTGCATGTCGTCCTCGCTGGCGCTGGCCATGCCAAAACCGTCACGCGAGGCAAAAGAGCGGGCAATGCGCTGGTCGTGCCACAGCTTGTTGCCCTGCACGTCGGTGATGGCGGCATGGGCAAACAGCAGCTGGCGGGCGGCAAACTTTGATTGCATGGCCTGCGTGCCCTCGACCCGCGAGCGGAAAAACGTCAGCTGAAAGCCGAACTGGCGTGCGCCCGCTTTGCCGTCGCCGGCGCTGCAATGCCCGGTGACATACCACCACTCGATGCGAAAGTCCGGGTGCGCGCCGCGGTCACGCGGAAACACCAGGGCCCTGGCGGGTAGGGCACCGGCCTCGTTCCAGCCGGCCAGGCTGGCCAGGCCGGCAGCGCCACCCAGCAGTAACTGGCGTCGCGGCAGGCGGTGCGGCAGCGACCGTAGCGGCGTATCCATCTCAGGCCTGCACCCGGGGCCGCATCAGCTGCCCGATCTGCCCGGCGGCCTCGGCGCAGCTGCCCAGGGTGGCCTCGACCCAAGCCGCATCGTGGTAGGTCGGCAGGTAGCGCTCGCCGGAGTCGCACAGCAGCGACAAAATCGAGCCCTGCTCGCCGCGCGCCAGCATCTCGTGCGCCAGCCGCAGGCAGCCGACAAAGTTGGTGCCGGTGGAGGGCCCGACCTTGCGGCCCAGCAGGCTTGACAGCGCCTGCATCGCCGCCAGCGAATCGACGTCGGCCACCTCCAGCATGCGGTCAATCACCGTGCGGATAAAGCTGGCCTCGACACGCGGCCGGCCGATGCCTTCGATGCGCGAGCCGGCGCCCGTCAGGCTGGCATCGCCGCTGCGGTGGTAGGCGCCAAACACCGAGCCGGCCGGGTCGGCCACGCACAGCTGGGTGGCATGGCGCTGGTAGCGCACATAGCGGCCAATGGTGGCGCTGGTGCCGCCGGTGCCCGCGCCCACCACAATCCAGCGCGGCACCGGATGGCGCTCGTGCGACATCTGCCCGAACATGCTTTGCGCGATGTTGTTGTTGCCGCGCCAGTCGGTGGCGCGCTCGGCATAGGTGAACTGGTCCATGTAGTGGCCGCCGGTCTCCTGGGCCAGCCGGCGCGCTTCGTCGTAGACCAGGGCCGCGCTGCCGACCCAGTGGCAGCGGCCGCCATAGAACTCGATCTGCGCGACTTTCTCGGGCGAGGTGCTGCGCGGCATGACGGCGATGAAACGCAGGCCCAGCAGCCGCGCAAAATAGGCCTCGCTGACGGCGGTGGAGCCGCTGGAGGCCTCGACGATGGTGGAGGTTTCGTGAATCAGCCCATTGCACAGCGCGTACAGGAACAGCGACCGCGCCAGCCGGTGCTTGAGGCTGCCGGTCGGGTGGGTGGATTCGTCCTTCAGGTAAAGGTCGATGCCGCGCGCGGCAAACTCGGGCAGCGGCAGGGCAATCAGGTGGGTGTCGGCGCTGCGCTGAAAGTCGGCCTCGATGCGGGCAATGGCGCTGCTGAGCCAGGGGTCGGTGCGGGCGGGGGAGGAAGTCATGGGCTGATTCTCGCAGCAAGGGCGCTGTCCAATGCCACCGCGGCACGCCGGTTGCATGGCTGCACCGAAAGGTCTATCCTTAAATCGCCCAGTCACTCAATTCAGGAGGTGCACCATGTACAAGCGGATTTTGCTGGCTTATGACGGGTCCGAATCGGGCCAGAAAGCCTTGCTGGATTGTCGCGACATTGCGCAGTGGAGCCAGGCGGCGCTGACCCTGATTGCCGTGACGCCCGTTCATATGCAGATGATTGGTATCGAGGGTGGCATTTACGACCAGCGCGTGGCCGAAGAAGACAAAATCAGGTATCAGGGCATTCTGGACGACGGTTTGCGCCGGCTTGGCGATGCAGGCCATCAGGCGCGAGGCGAGGTGCTGTATGGCGAAACCGTGGACGAGATTGCCCGCTATGCCTCAAAAATCGAAGCCAATCTGATCGTGGTCGGGCACAGGCACCTGGAAGGCTGGGCGGCGCGCTGGTGGCGCGGCTCGGTGTCCAAATCGCTGATTGAACACGCGCCCTGCAACGTGCTGGTGGTCATCACCCACTGACTGCCGCTGGCCGGCGAAGGATGGGTCTTGCTGGGGGGCTTACTGGGCCAGCCCGGGCGCCGTCTGAAAGACGATTTCGCCGCTGGGGATGTGGATCACCCGTACCTGTTCGCGGGTCGGGTCGGCGACGCTTTTTACCGCTACCGCCACGGCCAGCGAGCAGTCTGCATAAACTGCCTTGTAGTTGCTGCTGGGTAGCAAGCTGCCCGAGAACGGGCATCTGCTTTCAATTCGGTAGTGATCAGTTGTCATCTCGAAGACCTCCTTGAAGTAACGCCCCCATGGTAGCGGGCTGAAGGCGACGTGGCGATGACAAAGCTGGGTCAAAAGCGTGACGAGTGTAAGTAAACGAAAAAAAGCATGGCGTCCATGCAACGGATAGCGCTCAAAAACTTGACAAATCACCCGAACGGGTGGCAAGTCAGTCGCGCCGAAGCGCCTACCAGTCTTCCTTCACCGCCAGCACCGCATCCTGCCCGGCCGCCGCGCGCCCGGCCAGCCAGGCAGTCAGGGTGCCGGCCAGCACCACGGCGGCGCACAGGGCCAGCAGGCGCAGCCAGGGCACCTGCAGGTCCATGGTCCAGTGAAAGCTTTGCGGGTTGACCACATGCACCAGCACGCTGGATACCGCCAGCCCCAGCGCCAGCCCGGCCAGCGCGCCTATGACCGTCCAGGCCGCGCCTTCGCCCGCCACCACGGTCAAAATTTGCCGCCGCGTCAACCCCAGGTGCGCCAGCAGGCCAAACTCCTTGCGCCGCGCCAGCACCTGGGCGCTAAAGCTGGCCGCCACGCCGAACAGGCCAATCGCAATCGCCACCGCCTGCAGCCAGTAGGTCACGGCAAAGCTGCGGTCAAAGATTCTGAGCGAGGTGGCGCGCAACTGGCCGACCGAGGCCATCTCCAGCAGTGCGCCGGCGCCCGGCCCCGACTGCTGCTCGGCCAGCTGGCGTATGGCCTGCTGCACCGCGCTGTCGCTGTCGCTGGCATTGGCGTTGGCGTTGGTGGCCAGCCACAGCGCCACGTCGTTGACGCGCGCATCGCCGGTGATGCGGACAAAGTCGCGCTGGTCCATGGCAATGGCGCCAAACTGGCGCGCGTAGTCGCGCCAGACGCCGGCAACGTAAAACGGGGGCGGCGCCGAGCCTGCCGGATTTGCTATTGAATTGATAGCTGATTGGGCGCGTTGTTGCTGGGCCTGGGCACTAAAAGCCTCTGAAAGCGGGGTAAACTCCGTGCCGGGCCGGGCGCCATACAGGTCCACCATCGCTTCGCTGACATAAATGCCGACCTGGCCGGGCGGCACCGGCAGGGCCTCGCCTACCAGTGGCAGCGCGCTGGCCGGGTCGCCCAGCGGGCGCGCCATCAGTGTCACCGCAGGCTTGCCGGCATCCAGCAGCAGCGGCGTGCTGCGCTGCCCGCTGGCGCGTGCCACACCGTTCAGGCGGGCCAGCGCCAGCACAAATTCGGGCGCGAAATAGGCCGTGTCGCTGGTCGGGCTGCCTGGAGCGCTGCGCACATACAGGTCGGCCGGCAGCACCACGTCCAGCCAGTGCGTCATCGAATCGCGAAAGCTCGCCACCATCACCGTCAGCGCCACCGCCAGGCTCAGCGATGCCACCACGCCGCTGACCGCCACCGCCGCACTCTCGCGCACCCGGCGCGCGCGCTCCACCGCCAGCAGCGGCAGCAGGCGCTGCGCCACCCAGGGGCTGAGCCGGCCATAGAGCAGGGCAATCAGCCAGGGCAGGGCGGTGATGCCGCCTATCAGCAGCAGCCCGACCGACCCATAAGCCGCCAGCGGGATGCCAAAAACCGGTGGAGCCCAAGCCAGCAGGGCACCAGCAGCTATCAAAATAATACTGATCCAGTGCCGCGAACCGCCCGCCGGCGCCAGGCCCAGGCCCTTCAGGGTTTGCGCCGGCGGCAGCTTTTGCGCCGCGCGCGCCGGCCACCAGCCGCCCACGCCGGCGGCGGCCACGCCCAGCACGCCATAGACCAGCGCGGCCGGGCTGCTCCATTGCAGGGCCGGCGCCGCTCCGGCAAAGTAGCCGCCGCCCAGGTCGCCGCCCAGCAGCCGCAGTGCCAGCGCCGCCAGCGCGCCGCCCAGCGCCAGGCCCAGCATGCTGCCCAGCAGGCCCAGCAGCAGCGATTCGGCCAGCACCAATTGCAGCCGCTCGCGCCCGGCCAGGCCCAGCACGCCGAGCAGCGCAAACTGCTGCGCCCGCTTGGCCACGCTCAGCGACAGCACCGAAAACACCAGAAACGCCCCGGTAAACAAGGCCACCAGCGCCAGCACCGTCAGGTTGACGCGGTAAGCGCGCGACAGGTTGCTGACACGCTGGGCCGCGTCGCCCGGCTCGGCCGCCGCAATCGCGGGCGGCAGTTGCAGCGAGGCGATCACCGCCGCGCGGTCCGCGCCGGGCTTGAGCCGCACGTCGATGCGCGAGAGCTGGCCGCCCTTGCCAAACAAATCCTGCAGCGCCGCAATGTCCATTACCGCCAGCGCGGCCCCCCCGGCGCTGACGCTGCCGGCGACCTGCACCGGCAGCAACTGCAGCCCGCTTTGCAGCTTGAAGCCGGCGTCGGGCAGGCTTTGCCGGGCCGCCGGGTTCAGGAAAACCGCGCCGGGCGCAAACAGCGCAAAGCGGTCGGCATTGGCGCTGGGCACCGGCAGCAAGGCCGGTGCCAGCTGCGCCACCACCAGCGCGTCCAGCCCGACCAGGCGCAGCGCCACGCGCTGGCCGCTGGCGCTGACGGCATAGCCCGCCAGTTCCAGCACCGGGCTGGCCACGGCAACCTGCGGGTGGCGGGCCACGCGTTCAAACAGGGTTTCGTCAAAACTGCTTTGCACCGCCCGCAGTTCCAGATCGGGCTGGGCGCCGACCGAGCGCACCGCCTGCGAGAACTCGGCCAGCGCCGAGGCATTGATCAGGTGTACCGAAAACGCCAGCGCCACACCCAGCATCACCGCCACCACCGCGGCGGCATTGCGCCAGGGGTGGTGGATGAGTTCGCGCCATGAAAAGGTTTTTAGCAGCCGGATCAGGGGGGGGGCGTGAGGGAAGATTCGGAGTCTCCTGTATAAACCGGGCTGGCCTGCCTGCAACACACCTTGGCTTGTAACCGGAGCTTGAACATGCTGACCTTGCCCACTTTTGCGGATGTGATTGCCGCCGCCCAGCGGCTTGACGGCCAGGCCCATCGCACGCCCGTGCTGCGCTCGCGCACCGCGGACGACAGGCTCAGGGCCAGTGTATTCTTTAAGTGCGAGAACTTTCAGCGCATGGGCGCCTTCAAGTTTCGCGGCGCCTTCAATGCGCTGTCCCGCTTCAGCGCCGCTCAGCGCAAGGCCGGGGTCATTACCTTCTCGTCAGGCAACCATGCACAGGCCGTGGCCCTGTCGGCCCGCCTGCTGGGCATTCCGGCCGTGATCCTGATGCCGCTGGACGCGCCGCCGGCCAAGGTGGACGCGACCCGGGGCTATGGCGGCGAGGTGATTCTGTTTGACCGCTTCAAGCAGGACCGCGAGGCCCTGACGCGCGAAATTGCCCAGGCGCGCGGCATGACGCTGATACCGCCGTATGACCATCCCGACGTGATCGCTGGCCAGGGCACCGCCGCCAAGGAGCTGTTTGAAGAGGTGGGCGAGCTCGATTATTTGTTCGTGTGCCTGGGCGGTGGCGGCCTGCTCAGCGGCTCGGCCCTGTCGGCGCGCGCGCTGTCGCCGGCCTGCAAGGTCTACGGGGTGGAGCCCGAGGCCGGCAACGATGGCCAGCAGTCGTTTCGCAGCGGTGCCATCGTCAACATTCCCACTCCCAGGACCATTGCCGACGGCGCGCAAACCCAGCATCTGGGCGACTACACCTTCGGCGTGATCCGGCGCGACGTGGACGACATCCTGACCGTCAGCGATGCGCAACTGGTGCAGGCCATGCG
>NZ_JANOAL010000140.1:0-4670 GCF_031411155.1 Polaromonas sp.
TATCACAACAACGCCATCCAGTCGTGGTTGCTGCAGGAAAACGGCGAGGTGAAGAATGTCCAGGTTTAAGCCGCTGCTGTTGCCGATGTTGCCGATGTTGCCAATGCTGGCCTGGCTGTTGCTGAGCCCCAGTCATGCGCAGACCTTGCCGACCCCAAAGCCGGCCCTTTCCGGCATAGGCCGCAGCGCCACCCCCGCTGAAATCAGGGCCTGGGACATTGACGTGCGGCCCGACTTCAAGGGCCTGCCCAAAGGCCAGGGCTCGGTGCGCCAGGGCGAGGTGTTGTGGGAAGCCCAATGCGCCTCCTGCCACGGCAGCTTTGCCGAGGCCTCCGATGTGTTCACCCCGATCGCGGGCGGCACCACGCCCGACGACATCAAGAATGGCCGGGTCGCCGGCCTGCTGCCGGGTGCCAACCAGCCGAATCGCACCAGCCTGATGAAGCTGTCCACGCTGTCCACCTTGTGGGACTACATCAACCGGGCCATGCCCTGGAACGCCCCAAAAACCCTGAGCGCCGACGAGGTGTATTCGGTCACCGCCTACATCCTGCATCTGGGCAACGTGCTGCCGGCCGATTTCACGCTGTCGGACGCCAATATCCGCGAGGTGCAGCAGCGCCTGCCCAATCGCAAGGGCATGACGACGGCGCACGCGCTGTGGCCGGGCAATGAGCTGGGCGGCAGCGCCAAACCCGATGTGCAGGGCTCGGCCTGCATGCGCAACTGCGCGCCGGAAGTGGTGGTCAAAAGCTTTTTGCCGGACTACGCGCGCAACGCGCACGGCAACCTGGCGGATCAGTCGCGTGGGCTGGGCGCCAGCCGGGGCGCCGACACGCGCAACCCGCCGCTAGCTGCCAATGTTGATAGAAAAGTGGTTGAGGCCAAAGCAGAACGGGCGCAGGCAGCTCCTGAAAAGATAGCAGTCGGGGTGGCCGCCAGGTCTGCCTCGGTGATGCCGCTGCTGCAGAAAAATGCTTGCGTCGCCTGCCACGGCATGGACAGCAAGCTGGTGGGGCCGTCGTTTCGCGACATCGCCGGCAAGTACAAAGACCGGGCCGATGCGGTGAATTACCTGTCGGGCAAAATCAGGACAGGCGGGCAGGGTGTGTGGGGCGGCGTTCCCATGCCGCCGCAAAGCCTGAGCCCGGACGAGTCGGCACAACTGGCCCAGTGGCTGGCGCAGGGGGCAGCCCAATGAAAGGCCGGTCGTGAGGCACGACTTGGGAGAACTACTCTTCTGCAGTTTTGTATTTTTGTGTCCAATAATGGTCAAGTTAGCAGTCAAGTTTCAAGACATTCAAGTTATCTAAAAAAGGAGTTCAAGCATGGAACGTCGTCAATTTTTAGCCAGCAGCTCGGGCGCAACGGCGCTGGCTTTGGCTGGCGCGGCAGGCATCATGCCGGCCCACGCGCAAAACGCCCCGGGCTGGAACACGGCGGCTTTTGACACCAAGTCCCTGGCCGATGCAGCCAAGGCGCTGGGTGCCACCGGCGCGCCGGTCGAAAGCAAGGACCTGGTGCTGCAGGCCCCCGAAATTGCCGAAAACGGCAATGTGGTGCGCGTCGGCGCCCAGAGCAACCTGCCCAACACCACGCAGATCGCCCTGGTGGTCGAGAAAAACCCCAACGCGCGGGCCGCCGTGTTTGACATTCCGGCCGGCACCGACGCCAACGTGTCCACCAACCTCAAGATGGGCCAGTCGTCCAACGTGTATGCGCTGGCCAAGGTGGGCGACAAGTTCTTCTATGCCGTCAAGGAAGTGAAGGTCACGCTGGGCGGCTGCGGCGGCTGATGCGTCGCCAGCGGCTCTCAACAAAATTTGAAGGACTAAATCATGTCAGATCCAATGCGAATCCGGGCCCAGGCCCAGGGCGACAAAACCACGGTGCGGGTACTGGTCAGCCACGAGATGGAAAGCGGCCAGCGCAAGGACGCGGCCGGCAAAACCGTGCCGGCCTGGTTTATCCAGAGCGTCAACGCCAGCCACAATGGCAAGACCGTCATGAGCGCCCAGTGGGGCACGGCGGTGTCGAAAAACCCGTTTCTGCAGTTCAGCTTCAAGGGCGGCAAGGCCGGCGACAAGATTGCGGTGAGCTGGGTCGACAACCACGGCGACAAGCGCACCGACGAGGCCGTGATTTCCTGAGCGCCGGGCTGCCCCCCGCGCGGCTCGGGCCCGGGCCGCGCCACCCCATTTCTTGAGGACACCACAATGAGATTTTCCCTTTTCGGGCTGGCGGCGCTGGCTGCTCTGCCCCTGTCCGCAGCCGCGCAGAAAAGCACCGCCGAGGGCATTGCCGAATACCGCGCCATGCTGGCCGACGGCAACCCGGCCGAGCTGTACGAGGCCAAGGGCGAGGCACTCTGGAAGCAGGCTCGCGGCCCGAAAAAAGCCTCGCTCGAAAAGTGCGACCTGGGCAAGGGCGCTGGCGTGGTGAAGGGCGCGTTTGTCGAGCTGCCGCGTTTCTTTGCCGACACCCAGCGCGTGCAGGATATGGAGTCGCGCCTGCTGACCTGCATGGAGCAGCTGCAGGGCTTTAACGCCGCCGACATCGCCAAGACCCCCTTTGGCGCGGGCGAGCAAAAAACCATTGAATCGCTGGTGGCCTATATTTCCGGCGAGTCGCGCGGCATGACGTTTAACCTGCCGCAACAACATGCGCAGGAAAAGCTGATGTACGCGGTCGGCAAGAAGGTGTTTTACCTGCGCGGCGGCCCCTATGACTTTTCCTGCGCTTCGTGCCACGGCGAAGACAACAAGCGCGTGCGCCTGCAGGACCTGCCCAACCTGACCAAACAACCCGACGCCAGCAACGGCTTTGGCGCCTGGCCGGCCTACCGCGTGTCGAGCGGCGATTTGTGGAGCATGCAGCGCCGGCTGAACGACTGCTACCGCCAGCAGCGCTTTCCGTTTCCGGGTTATGCCTCCGACGCCACCATCGCGCTGGGCGTGTTCATGGGCGTCAACAGCAAGGGCGGCGCCTCCGTGGCTCCCGCCCTGAAACGATAGATCCGGGAGCACATACCAACATGAAACCCAACTGCAAGACCACCGTATTCATGGCCCTGGGCCTGGCGGGCTGCGCGCTGCTGGCCAGTTGCGCCATGGCGCCCACGTCGACCCAGGTCGATGAAGCCACGCGTCAGGTGCTGAAAAGCTCGTTTCGCGAGCAGGGCATTGCCTCACTTGACCGCCTGACGCTCGATGCCTCCAACCAGGCCTGCTCGGAAGCGGCGGGGGTAGCGCTGGACGAAAAGCTCGCCCAGTCGATTGAAGCGGACAACCTGAAAACGGTGAAACTGCCGGCCGATGGAAAATTCATCGGCAACTGGAGCGAGGGCGAAAAAATCGCGCAAAACGGCCGCGGCATGACCTGGAGCGACAAGCCCGGCGAGGCCAATGGCGGCAGCTGCTACAACTGTCACCAGATCAGCAAGGCCGAGCTGTCGTTTGGCTCGATCGGCCCCAGCCTGTACAACTACGGCAAGCTGCGCGGCGTGAGCGACCCGGCCGCTGCGGCCAGCAAACCAGTTGTTGACTACACCTGGGGCAAGCTGTGGAACGCCAAGGCTTACAACGCCTGCTCCGACATGCCGCGCTTCGGCCATGCGGGTATTTTGAACGAGCAGCAAATCCGCGACCTGATGGCGCTGCTGCTTGACCCGAAATCGCCCGTCAATCAGTAATTTATAGCGTTTTAGGCCTCTAGCCCCGATATTACGGGCGTAGGCAGCTATAAATTCAATAGCAAATGTAAACAGCGCCCGGCCTGCCGGGCAGGGGTGTTGTCGTCATGAATTTGTCTCGCCGTGAATTTTCCAGTGTCATGGCGGCCGCGCTGGCCGCCGGTTTTCCGCTGCAGCGTGAGGCCAGCGCGGCGCAGGCCCACAGTCTTTACAGCGTGCCGCGCTCGGGTAATGTGCACTTTTTGCACCTGACCGACTGCCATGCCCAGTTGCTACCCAGCTACTTTCGCGAACCCTCGGTCAATCTCGGTGTGGGCAGCATGCGCGGCCAGTCGCCGCACTTGGTGGGCGAGCACCTGCTAAAGGCCGCCCGGCTGAAATCGGGCACGCCCGAGGCCCATGCCTTCACCTACCTCAACTTTGAACGCGCCGCGCGCCAGTATGGCAAGGTGGGCGGTTTTGCGCACCTGGCCACGCTGGTCAAACAGCTCAGGGCCGGCCGGCCGGGCGCGCTGTTGCTGGACGGCGGCGACACCTGGCAGGGCAGCGCCACGGCGCTCTGGACGCAGGGACAGGACATGGTGGACGCCGCCAAACTGCTGGGCGTGCAGGTCATGACCGGCCACTGGGACTTCACCTACGGCGAGGAGCGCATCCAGAAAATCATAGAGACCGACTTTGCCGGCAAGGTCGATTTCGTGGCGCAAAACGTCAAGACCCGCGATTTTGGCGACGCGGTGTTCAAGCCCTATGTCATCAAGGAAATGAATGGCGTCGCGGTGGCCATCGTCGGCCAGGCCTTTCCCTACACCCCGATTGCCAACCCCGGCTGGCAAACCCCTAACTGGACCTTTGGCATCCGCGAAAGCGAGATGCAGGAGACCGTCAATGAGGCGAGAGCCAAGGGCGCGCAGGCGGTGGTGCTGCTGAGCCACAACGGCATGGACGTGGACCTGAAGATGGCCTCGCGCGTGACCGG
>NZ_JANOAL010000141.1:0-8986 GCF_031411155.1 Polaromonas sp.
TTTTGCCCTGGCCGCCAGTCTGGTGGGCTTGAGCCTGCCGGCCGCGGCGCAATTTGCCAAACCCGAAGATGCCATCAAATACCGCCAGAATGCGCTGTTTGTGATGGGCCAGCATGTCAGCCGCGTCGGCGCCATGGCGGCAGGCCGTGCGCCCTACGACGCCAAACTGGCCGCCGACAGCGCGGACATCATCGCCGACATGGCGAAATTGCCCTGGGCCGGCTTTGTGCCGGGCTCCGACAAGGGCGGCAACACCCGAGCCAGGCCGGAAATATGGACCGAACAGGTCAAATTCATGCAAAGCAGCGACAAGCTGATTGCCGACACCGCCAGGCTCGCGGCGGTGGCCAGGAGCGGCAACCTGGAGAACCTGAAAACCGCGTTCGCGGCGACGGCAGGCACCTGCAAATCCTGCCACGATGCGTTTCGCAGCCAGTAGGGTGCAGGAGGTCAGGCTTTTCCGGGAACTGACGCGCTATTGAATTGATAGCTATCCATGCTCGTCAGATAAGGACAAAAGACAAATTTCATTTAAAATCGGCCTTTTTTTGGGCTGGGGGTGACCGAAATCAGGTTTCGGCCAGCAGCTTTTCAATCAGCTGGTGCAGCGCCGCAAAATCCGGCTCGCCCACATACTGCTTGACGATCTCACCGCGCTTGTTGACCAGGTAGGTGGTGGGCGTGAGCTGCACATCGCCCCAGGCCTTGGCCACCGCGCCGGTGTTGTCGATCGCCACCTTGAAGGGCAGCTGGCGCGTCTCGGTGTAGTTGACGACATAGCTGGGCGGGTCGTAGCGCATGGCCACGGCCAGCGTGTCATAACCGCGCCCTTTGTACTTGTTGTAGGTCGAGATGACCTTGGGCATCTCGGCCACGCAGGTGACGCAGCTGGTGGCCCAGAAGTTGACCAGGGTGACCTTGCCCTTGAAGTCGGCGCTGGTTTTCTTGCTGCCATCAAGCAACACAAAGGTCGATTCCGGCGCAGCCTGCACCCCGCTGCAGCCGTACAAACCCGCCATGCTGGCGATGCCAAGCGCCGCCACCGCAAGCATGCGGCATACTGAAACGCTCGAATTTCTATTCATTGTGAAGGTTCCCATCATGCGACGTCGCAATTTTAACCAGGCCGGTATCAGCGCGCTGGGCGCCCTGATAGTGGCCACCTACAGCCAAGCCCATGCCTTGGCATTGGGCGACCTGACCAATGCCGAGGCCAGCAGCGGCCTGAAAACCGCACTTGAAAAAGGCGCTTTGGCGGCCGTTGCCCTGCTCGGCAAACCCGATGGATTCCTGGGAAACCCAAAAGTTCGCATTCCCTTGCCCGGCTACCTTGAAGATGCGTCCAAACTGCTGAAAAACTTTGGCCAGGGCAAGCGCATTGACGAACTGGTGACCGCCATCAACCGCGCCGCCGAAGCCGCCGTGCCCATGGGCAAGGACTTGCTGCTCAGCGCCGTGCGCGGCATGACCGTCACCGACGCCAAAAACATCCTGCAGGGCGGAGAAACCTCGGTGACCCACTTTTTCGCCGAGAAAACCCGGGCGCCACTGGGGCTGAAGTTTTTGCCGGTGGTGACCCAGGCCACCGAAAAAGTCGGCCTGGCCAACAAATACAACGAATTTGCCGGCAAGGCGGCCGGTTTTGGCCTGGTCAAGAAGGCAGACGCCAACATCCAGCAGTACGTCACCGGCAAGTCGCTGGACGGCCTGTACCTGATCATTGGCGAAGAAGAAAAGAAAATCCGCCAGGACCCGGTGGGCAGCGGCAGCGCGATTCTCAAGAAGGTGTTTGGCGCGCTGAAATAACCCCGGGATGCCGGCTACACGCCAAAATAGTGATCAAATCAAGCCGTAGCCCTTGTAAAACAAGCATAGTTTGCTATTAAAATAATAGCAAATCGGAGGCTTCATGGCCCCCGCCGCGCTACAGGGCCCGGGCCAGTTCCAGTGTCAGCACCGACGGCAGCTGCGCCCGCAGTACTTCCCGGCTGACGCGGGTCATGTTGTCGCCCATCCAGCTCGAGACCTCGAAGGTGTTGGGGTTGTCGGCGATTTCCAGCAGGCCGATATTGGGCTCGATGTTTTTGACATCATTGACCAACAGGTCAAATTCGTTGTCGTGCAGCCGCTCGTCAATGATGATCAGGTGCGGCATGTCCAGCTCCATGTAGCGCCTGGCCCGCAGCACCGTCGGGACCGAGTCCGCATTCAGGCCCAGCATGCGGCTGGCTTCATCGACCTCGCCGCGGACCAGCGGGTCGTTGCTGATCACCAGAATGCGCAATCCGGCCAGCGGCTTGGTGCCATTGTGAAAGGACGAGTCGCCGCTGGCATCGATTTCCAGCGTGGTCAGACCTTCCAGCACCCGCACGGTGCGGGCAAATTCCAGCTCCAGTTTGGCCTCGCCACTGGCGGACAATTCCTGCTGCAGCGTCACGCCCATGGTCTGGGCGGTGTGGCTCAACAACTGCCCGTTGATGGTGTCGGCCTGGCGCGCCGGGTCGTCGGGCGCCAGCGGGGCGGTGGCCTTGATGACCAGCATGCCGTGCTCCGGCCAGTTTTTGATGCTCAGCGAGATCATCAGGTGCTGTCCGTGGGCACAGCCCCAGTTCAGGGCGGCGTCAACCAGGCCGGAGAGCAGGCCGGGATCGACGATAATTTCCACCGGCTTGATGTTGTAGCGAACCTCAATGCCCCTGGCCTCGAGCTTGGGGCTGAGCTCGCGCAGCACCTCGTGCAGCAACTCGTCGAGCCGGATGCGTTCGTGCGACTGGCGCAGCCGGCCTTCGGCGAGCCGGCCAATCTGCTGGGTCTGGCGCGCAATCTGGCTGGCCGCTTCAATCGCGGCGTTCAGCTCTTTCATCTGACGGCGGGAAATCTGCCGGGTCTGCGTGAAGTCATGCACGATTTGCTGCATCGCGTTGATGGGCGCGGACAGCTCGGCCCCGATCTGGCTGACCAGGGTGTAGTCGGTCGTGGCCTGCGCCGCTGCTTGCGGTGCAGCATTGGCGGCCGAATCGGGCGCGACTTCAGCGGCCGGGGGCCGCTTGCTGCTGCCGTTGACGGCTGCGACGCGTGACGTGAACTGCACTTGACTTACCTTCTGGTTTGTTGATTAAGGCCGGGCGGTGCGGGTCTGCTGGACAGCGCTGGCGAACCACCTGAAAAAAAATTCAACCCACAATGCCATTCCACCACGCATTGAGGGACTCGACAACTTCTTTCGCATAACACGATTGCTTGCAATTGTGCATTAATCACGCTATGCACCAATATGCTTAAACGGGGCGCACCGAGAACGCCTGGCGCGCGCTGACCAACCTGTCCTGCAGGTAGGCACCATAAAAATCGGGCACCGCCACACCCACCAGCCGCTCCGCCAGTTCCTGCCCTTGCGGACCCAGAAACAGCAGGGTCGGCGTGAAGCCCGCTTGCCAGGCGCTGATCTGGGCGGCGGGCGAGGTGGGGTTGCCGTCAAAGCCGGTCAACGCGCTGCCGCGGTCACTGAGGCTGAGCTGCCACGCGTGCAGGCCTTGCTGCTGGCGCATCGGCAGCAGGTAGTTGCGCCGCACCAGCTCGCAATACGGACAGCCCGGCAGGCTGACCAGCAGCAGCAGCGGCTCACCCTGGGCTGCGGCGGCCCGGGCCGCCTGCGGCAGTGATGCCGGGGTGGGCAGGCGGCTGTCTTTGGCCAGTGCCAGCGACGGCTGCAGCAACGCGGGCAGGCCCAAGCCGCCGGCCAGTGTGGCGAAAAACCGGCGCCTGTGGAGCGGCGATGCCGGCGTCACGCGGCACAGCCCAGCAGGATTTTTACCAGCGCCGCGGGCTCGCTGATCATCGGGGCATGGCCGGTCTTGAGTTCGACGACGCGGGCCTGGGGACTCCAGGCGCCGTCCCAGAACTGCGGGTCCTGCACGCGCAGGCGGCTGGGCGCGATGGTGGCCAGCGCCGGCTCGGTGCAGCTGACGTAGGTGCGCGGCACGCTGGCCACGCGCTGCACGTCAAAGGCCAACGGCGCCTGGTAGGTGTTGCCGGGGTGCGGCGTCTGGCGGCGTTTGGCCCAGGCGTGGTCGGCCTCCTTGAGGCCAAACACCGCCGGGTCGGGTGGCGGAAAACTGAAGCGGGTGGTGGCCTGCGCGGCCGTCAGGCGCTCCTGCTGCGTCGCCGCCGACTGGGTGCTGCTCCAGCTTTCGCCCGGCCTGGGCAGCACCGCATCGACATACACCAGGTGCTTGAGGTGCTTGCCGAGCCGGTCGGCCACGGCGGTGCCAATCATGCCGGCGTAGGAATGCACGGCCAGCATCACTTCGCTCAGCTCCTCGACTTCAATCGCGCTGATCACATCGTCAATGTGGGTGTCCAGAGTGATGGCGGGCGACAGCAGGTGGGCGCGTTCCCCCAGTCCGGTCAGCGTGACGGCATGCACGCGATGGCCCTGCTGCTGCAGCGCCAGGGTGACGCGCTGCCAGCACCAGCCGCCCAGCCAGGCACCATGCACCAGAACAAAATTGGCCATCAGATCACCTCCTTGTGTTTCAGGTCAGACAGTTGCGCCTCCGAGTAGTTCAATAGCTCGCGCAAGACCGCGTCGGTGTGCTGGCCCAGCAAGGGCGGCGGCAAATCGGCGCGCACCGGCGTGGCGCTGAGCTTGATCGGGCTGGAGACCAGCCGCAGCCGGTCTTTCAGTGGGTGCCGCCACTCGGTCACCATGCCGCGCGCCCCGATTTGCGGGTCGGCAAACACCTCGGTCAGGCTGTTGATGGCGCCGCAGGGCACCTTGGCCACCTCCAGCGCGGCCAGCCAGTCGGCTTTGCCGCGGGTGCGCATCACGGCTTCCAGAATCGGCACCAGCTGCGCGCGGTTTTTGACGCGGTCACGGTTTTTGGCAAATAGCGGGTTCACGCCCAGTTCGGGGATGTTGGCCACCCGGCAGAACTTCACATACTGCGCGTCGTTGCCCACCGCCAGAATCAGGTGGTCCTTGCGGCCGTCGGCGCTGGGCGCGACCTCAAACACCTGATACGGCACGATGTTCTGGTGCGCATTGCCGGCGCGGCCCGGCGCCTTGCCGCTGACCAGGTAATTGGCGCCCAGATTGGCCAACATGGCCACCTGGGTGTCGAGCAAGGCCATGTCGACCTGCTGGCCCTCGCCGGTTTTTTCGGCGTGGCGCAGGGCGGCCAGTATGCCCACGGTCGCGTACATGCCGGTCATCAAATCGGCCACCGCCACGCCGACTTTTTGCGGGCCACCGCCCAGGTCGTCGCGCTCGCCGGTCACACTCATCAGCCCGCCCATGCCCTGAATCGCGTAGTCGTAACCGGCCCTGTCGGCATACGGCCCGTTCTGGCCAAAGCCCGTGACCGAGCAGTACACCAGGCGCGGGTTGATGGCCTTGAGCGCGGCATAGACCAGCCCGTAGCGCGCCATGTCGCCAACCTGGAAGTTTTCGACAACCACATCGCACCGCGCAACGAGTTCGCGGATCAGCGCCTGGCCGGCCGGCTGGGCAATGTCGCAGGTGACCGAGCGCTGGTTGCGGTTGGTGCCCAGGTAGTAGGCCGCCTCCTGCGTGTCCGCGCCGTCGGCGTCCTGCAGAAACGGCGGGCCCCAGCTGCGGGTGTCGTCGCCGCTGCCGGGGCGCTCGATCTTGATGACATCAGCGCCCAGATCGGCCAGCGTCTGGGTACACCACGGGCCCGCGAGGACGCGGGACAAATCGAGAACACGAATGCCTTGAAGAGAGTTCATGCGCCTGATTTTGCGCGAAATCCGGGCGCGGCGACAATCGCCAATGCCTGTACAGTGCATGACGTGTCGCCCCTTCAAAAAGTTTCAGAGCGCCCGATGCCCCGACCGACCCTGACCCTTTTAGCCGCCCCCCTAGCCGCGTTGCTGGCGCTGGCGGCCTGCAACCCGGCCTTCAACTGGCGCGAAGTGCGGCCGGAAAACACCCGGCTCAGCTTTTTGCTGCCGTGCAAGCCCGACAAGGCGCAAAAAACCGTGCCCTTTGGTGGCAAGCCGACCCCGCTCGCCATGCTGGGCTGCGAGACCGGCGGCATTACCTTTGCCGTGGCCGTGGCCGACCTGGGCAACAGTGGCGAGGCCGCCCAGGCGGCGACCCTGCTGGCCCAGTGGCAAAGCCTGACCCTGGCCAACATGCGGGCCGGCGCGCCGCAGCTCAGCCCGCTCAAGCTGCCCGGCGCCGCCATCGCGCAGCCGCCGGTGCTGGTGACGGCGCAGGGCCAGCGCGCCGACGGCACGTCGGTGAGCGGGCAGGCCGCCTACTTTGCCCAGGGCGCGCAGCTGTTTCAGGCCGTGATGTACGCCGACCGGCTGCCGCCCGAAGTGGCCGAGACCTTTTTCTCCAGCCTCAAGTTTGCGCCGGCCAGCCCGTGAAGCAGCGCCCATGACGGCGATTGCACCGCCGCTTGCCGCCCTGAACGGGCGGCTCGACAGAAAAACCGGCGCCCTCGTTTTTCTGGCCTTCGCCGCCGCCTATTTTTGTTCGGCGCTGCTGCGCGCCATCACCGCCACCCTGGCGCCGGTGCTGACGCAGGATTTTGCGCTGCATGCGCGCGACCTGGGGTTGCTGGCGGGTGGCTATTTTCTGGGCTTTGCGGCCACCCAGTTGCCGCTGGGCCGCTGGCTGGACCGTTATGGCCCCAGGCGCGTCATTCTGTGGTTTTTGGCCTTGGCGGTGCTCGGCTGCCTGGCGTTTTCATGGGCCAGCAGCTTTGCCGGGCTGCTGGCCGCGCGCGTGCTGGTCGGCATGGGCGTCAGCGCCTGCCTGATGGCGCCGCTGACGGGCTACCGGCGCTGGTTTGATGGCGCGACGCTGCTGCGCGCCAACTCCTGGATGCTGATGACCGGCTCGCTCGGCATGCTGGCCTCGACCCTGCCGGTGCAGTGGCTGATGCCGCTGACCGGCTGGCGGCCGCTGTTCTGGATGCTGGCGGCGCTGATCGTGCTGGCCATGGCGGCGATTGCGTGCGTCGTACCCGATTTGAACGTGGCGGGGCCGGATCGCGGGTCGCAGTCGCCAAAGCCGGCGACTTACGCCGAAGTTTGGGGAAACCGCTACTTTCAGAAAATGGCGCCGCTGGCGCTGTTCAACTACGGCGGCATGGTGGCCATCCAGACCCTGTGGGCCGGACCCTGGATGATCCGGGTCGCGGGCTACACGCCGCTGCGGGCCGCCACCGGGCTGTTCTACATCAACGCCAGCATGCTGCTGACTTTCTGGAGCTGGGGCATGGTCAACCCCTGGCTGGCGCGCCGGGGCTGGCATGCGACCCGGCTGATTGGCGGGGGCGTGCCGCTCAGCCTTCTGGTGCTGGCCGTCAATATCGGCGCCGGCGAAGCCACCGGCTGGCTCGGCTGGGCGCTGTTTTGCATGAGCTCCAGCACCCTGGGCCTGGCCCAGCTGGCGGTCGGCATGGCGTTTCGGGACGCGCTGGCCGGGCGGGCGCTGTCGGCCTACAACCTGATGATTTTCGCCGGCGTGTTTGTGGTGCAGTGGGGCATAGGCCTGGCGCTGGATGGCTTCAGGGCCGCGGGCCTGAGCCAGGTGGCCAGCTTTCAGGCCGCGATGGCGGTGTTTTTGTGTTGTTGTATCGCCTCATACGCCTACTTTCTGAGTGTGAAAGTCGATAATCCTGCCTCATGAACGGCATTTTCGTCATCGCCCACGGCCCGCTGGCCTCTGCCTTGCGCCAGTGCGTGCTGCATGTGTTTCCCGACAACCAGGCCGGCGTGGTGGCGCTCGATGTGCTGCCCAACCTGCCGCCCGAAGAAACCCTGGCCCAGGCCCGCATCATGCTCGGGCAGATGCAGGCCAGCACCTCCGACGTGCTGGTGCTGGTCGATGTGTTTGGGGCAACGCCTTGCAACGTCGCGCAAAAACTGGTCGACGGCGTTCATTCCAAGCTCATCACCGGCGTCAACCTGCCCATGCTGCTGCGCACCGTCTCCTACCGGCACGAGTCGCTCGATGCGCTGGTGGCCCGCGCGCTGGTGGGTGGCGCGCAGGGCGTGATGCAGGTGGCCATCACCGCGCCGCAGAATCAAAACCGCAGAAGCCATGATCAAGACCCAGACCAGCATCAACAATAAGCTGGGCCTGCATGCCAGGGCTTCGGCCAAACTGACCAAACTGGCCGGCAGCTTTGCCTCGGAAGTCTGGATGAGCAAGGGCGAGCGCCGCGTCAACGCCAAGAGCATCATGGGGGTCATGATGCTGGCCGCCGGCATCGGCAGCACGGTTGAAGTCGAAACCCACGGGCCGGACGAGCGGGCCGCGATGGATGCCTTGCTGGCCTTGATAGCCGATAAATTCGGCGAAGGGGAGTGATGTTGCCCCCACCTTCGCTCACTGCGTGTAGCGCTCTGCCCCCCGGGGGGCTAATTTTCCTTGGGGTGGCCCGGCGGAAAATTGCCTTACCCCGTCTCCTGTGGCGGCGAATCTTGACCATTTTTGTGGGGTAGCTGGATGACTTTTTCTGTCCACGGTCTGGCGGTCTCGCGCGGCATTGCGATTGGCCGCGCCGTGCTGGTGGCGTCCAGCCGCGCCGATGTGGCGCACTACTTTATCGACGTGGCCAACACGGACGAAGAGATCAGCCGCGTGCGGACTGCCCGCAATGCGGTGGTGGAAGAAATCACCAAGTTGCAGCAGGAGCTGCCCAAGGACGCGCCGCACGAAATCGGGCCGCTGCTGGACGTGCACCTGATGCTGCTGCAGGACGAGCAGCTGATCAGCGGCGTCAAGCACTGGATCACCGAGCGCCACTACAACGCCGAGTGGGCGCTGACGACGCAGTACGAAATCATTGCGCGCCAGTTTGACGACATGGAAGACGAGTACCTGCGCGAACGCCGGGCCGACCTGGAGCAGGTGGTCGAGCGCATCCTGCGCCGCATGCAGGGCGTGGCCTCGCCGATGCAGCCGGTCGTCACCGCCGGCGCCAGCCGCAAGCAGTCGCCG
>NZ_JANOAL010000142.1:0-35935 GCF_031411155.1 Polaromonas sp.
CACCGTGCCAGCGGCATCGTGGCGATACTGCTGCGCAATCGCCTGCAAGCTTGCACCTGACGGGTCCGATATTGCATAAGGCTGACCCTGCTCATCTTCAGCCAGCAGGTAGCGCATCCACACCGCCGTTGCCAGCGCCAGCGGCTCCACGCTGGCACCCGCCAGCAGGCGGGCCTGTACGGTTGCCGTCCAGCGCAGCGGGATTTTCAGCGAGCTGTCGGTGGCGATCTGGTGCACCTTGTGCCGGAGTTCTGGGTTGGCAAAACGCGCCAGCAAGGCGTCGCGGTAGGCGGGCAGCCCGGGGCGCTGCAGCTGCGGCATCATCACATCGGTCATGAGGCCATGAACAAAACGCTGGATGGCAGGCCGGGCCATGCAGTCCGCCACCGTGGGCAAGCCCAGCACCGCGCCGATCAGGGCGATGGCCGTGTGGCTGCCGTTAAGCATGCGCAGCTTGGCCTCCTCAAACGGCTTGACGTCTTCCGCCACCTGGACGCCGACAGCCGCCAGCGCGTCGCCGTCCGCGTCATCGACAAAGCGGCGCTCGATCACCCACTCCCAAAATGCCTCGGTGCCCAGCGCACAGGCATCCTTTAGCCCCAGCGCCTGCGCCGCATCGCCGCGATGCTGTGCGGTAGCGGCCGGAACAATGCGATCCACCATGCTGTTGGGGAAGGCGCAGGCGGTGTCAATCCACTGCGCCAGCGCAGCATCGTTCTGCGCCGCCGCATCAACACACAGTTGCTGCAGCTTGCGGCCGTTGTCAGAGAGGTTGTCGCACGAAGCAATCGTCAGCCCGCCGAGACCCGCCGCACGGCGCGCCGCCAGCCCCTGCACCAGCAAAGCCGCCAGCGCCGGGCCATAGCCCTTCTCGGTCACCGTCAGCGTCACCCAGCGCGTGCCCGCTGCGGCGATGGCCGCCACCACCTGCGCAGGCTCACGCGCCGCCACGCAGGTCTGCAACACCGAGCCGACCACTTGCCAGCGCAGCGCCTCCCGGCTGGCCACCTGCACCGTATACAGCCCGTCTTGCGCGGCCAGCGCATCGGCCAGTTCGGTCGTGCGCATGGCCACGCCCAGCACGCCCCAGCGCGGGTCGCCACGCTGCAGCAGGGCGTCAAACACCATGGCCTGGTGCGCGCGGTGAAAAGCGCCCAAGCCCAGATGCACCACGCCCACGCGAAACTCATCGCGCTGGTAGTGCGGCAGTGGCAAAAGCGCTGCGCCGGGGTTCGTTAAAGGGGCCAATTGCGCCAGAGTGGCTTGATCGAGTGATTGCATCGGTTTATGGTTCATCAAAAGAGGTTGATTGAACAACCGGACCAACCAGTTCTCCATAATGGTAAACCACTATGGGCAAATTTGGTCTACCAATTAATATTTGGTCTAACCACTTTAAAACCATGACACTTCATTTGATTCAACCCGCTGACGCTTCAGACAGCACGCCCAAAGCCCCCTCGGACCGGTCTTACCAGCGGCTGGCCGCGCAGTTGCTGGCGCTGATCGCGCAAGGCGAGTTCAAGGTCGGTGAGCGCTTGCCGTCGGAGCGGGCCTTGGCCGAACGTTTTGACGTCAGCCGCACTTCGGTGCGCGAAGCCACGATTGCGCTGGAGCTGCAAGGCGTGGTGGAGGTGCGTGGCGGCTCCGGCATTTACGTGACCCTGGCGCCCAGCACCCTTAGCACGGTTTCGGCGTTCATGCCTGAAACCGGTCCTGGCCCCTTCGAATTGCTGCGCGCGCGCTGCCTGATCGAGTCGGAAATCGCCTCCGTCGCGGCCGAAACACGCAAGGATGCCGACCTCGACCGCATCTTCTCGGCACTGACCGACATGCACGAGCACATGGACCACAAGGAAGCCAACGAGGCCGCGGACCGCCTGTTTCACCTGCGCATTGCCGAATCCACCGGCAACAGCGTGCTGCTGCAAATGGTCACGGCGATGTGGGACCAGTCCAAGGGCCCGATCTGGACCAAGATAGAACATCACTTCCACACCCCGGACCTTCGCCAGGCCTCGCACGCCGACCATCAGCGCATTTTCAAGGCACTGCTGACACGCGATCCTGTCGCGGCCAGGGCCGCGATGCGCGGGCATCTGGAACGCGTGATCAGCGAGTTCGCGCAAGCCTGGCGCTGAGAACTGGTCATCGCCCTCAGTCAGCCAGCCCGTCCCATTGCCCCCAAACACTGAAAGAGACACCCATGCCCAAGCAGTCCAGCTTTTCACGCCGACTCAGCCCCTGGCTGGCCGGCTTGTTGTTCGGCGTCTCCAGCACTGCGCTGCTGGCCCAGTCGCCACCGCCACCCGGCGCCAGCCCGCGCATCGATGCCATCAAAAAGGCGGGCGAACTGCGCGTGGGTGTGCTGCAAAATGCGCCCTGGCTGATCGAAAACACCAGTGGCAACGGCCCCGCCTGGGGCGGCCCGGTCTGGCTGCTGGCCAGCGAATATGCCCGCTTGCTCAATGTCAAGCTGCGCACCGTGGCGGTGTCGCACGAGACCAAGGTGCCGGTACTGGCGGCCAACCAGGTTGACATGACCATCAGCCCCTTGGGCGAGACACCCGAGCGGCTCAAGGTCGTGGACTTCGTGATCTATTCGACGACCAGCGTGTGCATGTTCGGCCGCGCGGGCAACGACAAGCTGGCCAAGGTCAAATCCGTGGACGACCTGAACAGCCCCGACATCACCATCGCCTATTTCACCGGCGGCGCCGAGGAAAACTGGGTCAAGGAACGCTTCCCCAAAGCCAAACTGCGCGCCGTCGCCAGTTCCGGTGCGACCGCGCCGATTGAAGAGATCATGGCCAAACGTGCCGATGCGGCCCCGATCAACCGCGTGCCCTGGGTGAACCTGAGCCAGAAGGTCAAGGGCCTGGTGGCCTTCCCGACAGAAAACAATTGCCAGGGCAGCCAGGAAAAGGCCTCACCGGTCGGGCTGGCCGTCGACAAGAACCAGCAGGTCTACCTGGATTGGTTGCGTGACGTTGAAAAACGCATGCAGCCCGCACTCGCCGCGGATGAAAAACGCGTCATCGAAACGATGAAGTGAACCCAAGGGCGGCACTCAAAAACCGCCAAAAAACCAACCTTTAAAACTGGAGACAACCATGCGTCATACCCTTTCTTTACGTCGCCCGGCCACAATGCTGGCCGTGGCAGCTGCGCTGGCCGCCACCCTGAGCAGCGCGCTGGCCCAAACCCCGCCGCCGCCCGGCGCCAGCCCGCGCATCGATGCCATCCGCAAGGCCGGTGTGCTGCGCGTCGGCGTGGTCAACAACCCGCCTTGGCTGGCGCAGAACACCACCGGCGAGGGCGAGCCGTGGTCCGGTCCGTCCTGGCTGCTCGGCAAGGAGTTCGCCAAGCTGCTGGGCGTGAAGATCGAGCCCGTGCCGGTGAGCCATGAAACCAAGGTGCCGGCGCTGATTGCCAACCAGATGGACATCATGATCGGCCCGCTGAACCAGAATGCCGAGCGCGCCAAGATCATTGACTTTGTGACTTTCTCCAGCACCGGTGTCTGCATGTTCGGCCGCGCCGACAACCCCAAGTTCACCAATGCCAAAACGCTGGATGACTTCAACAAGCCCGACATCACCATCGCCTACTTCTCCGGCGCCGGGGAAGAACCGATGGTACGGGAACGGTTTGCCAACGCCAAACTGCGCGGCGTGAGCAACTCCGGCTCGGTCGCGCCCATCGAGGAAGTGCTGGCGGGTCGCTCCGACGTGGCCCCGTTGAACCGCATGCTGTGGCCCAACATCAACAAAAAGGTCAAGGGCCTGGCCGTTTTCCCCAAAGAAAACAACTGCCAGGACAGCAAGATTTTCGAGATCAAGACCGGCATGGGCGTGAACAAGAACGAGCAGGTTTATCTGGACTGGCTGCGCGAAGTTGAAAGACGCATGCAGCCCGCACTGGCCGCAGAAGAAGTGCGCATGACCCAGGCACTCAAGTGACCTGCGCCCTGGCCCTTGCGCCCACCGCGTGCAGTGCCGGCTGGCGCCGCACGCGGCCTTCCTCCCCTATTTGACGGAAACCTCATGGACGTCGATTTTTCACCGCTCATCGAAAACTGGCGCTTTTTTGCCAGTGGCCTGGGCGTGACCGTGGCGCTCAGCGCCATCAGCGCGGTGACCAGCATTCTGGCCGGACTGGTCATTGCGCTGCTGCGCCTTTACGGACCGCGCTGGCTCAGCAGCCTGCTGATCTTTTATGTCGATACCATGCGTGCCATCCCGGTGCTGGTGGTGCTGGTATGGATTTACTTCGCGTTCCCCATCCTGGCTGGAGTGACCTTTCCGCCATTCTGGGCGGCGCTGGTGGCGCTGACGCTGCACATCGCCGCCTATGCGTCAGAAATCATCCGTGCCGGCATTGAGTCCATCCGCCCGGGCCAGACGCGGGCCGGTCTGGCACTGGGCATGTCCCGCGCGCAAATCCTGCGCAAGATCATCCTGCCGCAAGCCACGATCCGCATGCTTCCGGCCTTTGGTTCGGTGCTGACCATGGCCATCAAGGACACGGCGATTGCGACCGTGATTGCGGTGCCGGAACTGATGCACCGGGCCGAAACCGTGGCGGGCCAAAGCTACCGCCCGGTTGAGGTGTTCACTGCCGTCATGGTGCTTTATTTCCTGGTGCTGTTTCCGGTGACGCGCGGCGTCGACCGTCTTTATCACCGACTTGCACATCTGGGGCGCTCATGAATCTGGACTGGAACGTCATCTGGACGCACCGGCAGGCCTTGCTCGAAGGCGTGGCCTTGACCATCGGATTGACCGTGCTCACCATGCTGCTGGCGGTACCCGGCGGCATTCTTCTGGCGTTGATGCGCCTGTCGTCCAACAGACTGCTCAGCGCGGCCTCCCTGGCCTTCGTGGAATTTTTCCGCAACCTGCCACTGATCCTGGTGATCTACTGGGCGTTTTATGTGATGCCCATGGCCTTTGACGTGCAGTTCTCTGCGCTCACGACCGCGCTGGTCGCCCTGGTGCTGAACGTTTCGGCCTACAACGCCGAAACCTTTCGCGCCGGCATCAACTCGATCCGCAAGGGCCAGATGGAGGCCGCGCTGGCCATGGGCATGTCGCGTCGCCAGGCCATGTTCAAGGTGGTGATCCCGCAGGCGGCGCGGCGCATTCTGCCGGTGCTGGCCAGTACCTGGATCTCGCTCTTCAAGGACACCTCGCTGGTGTCGGTGATCGCCGTGAGCGAGCTGGCCTACACCTCAATGCAGATTCGCGCGCAAACCTTCCGCGTGCTGGAAATGCTCACGGCCATGGCCGTTCTTTACTGGCTGATGGGCTACCCGCAGGCCAAACTGGTGGACTGGATCCACAAAAAATACGGAGTCATGGAATGAACTCAATGATCGAGCAAACCACTGCCAGTCCCGCGGCGGCTCCCCTGCCGCGCAAAGGGGCCGACCAGCCCCCTGTGCTGGTCTATGACAACGTGCGCAAAATGTACGGCGACTTCTGCGCACTCAACGGTGTCTCGCTGCAGGTCAACAAGGGCGAGGTCATGTGCCTCATCGGCCCCTCCGGCTCGGGCAAGTCCACGCTGCTGCGCTGTACCAATGCACTGGAAACCCTCAACGGCGGCCGCGTGCTGCTGGATGGCGAACCGCTTCCCACCCAGGAGTCGGAGGTGCGCAAGGTACGCCAGCGCATGGGCATGGTGTTCCAGAGTTTCGAGCTGTTTCCCCACAAGTCGGCACTGGACAACGTCGCCATGGGCCCGATCACGGTGCTTGGCATGAGCGAAAAAGAGGCCCGCGCCCGCGCCATGCAGCTGCTGGACAAGGTCGGCCTCGCGGCCAAGGCCAACAACTTTCCGGCCAACCTGTCCGGCGGCCAGCAGCAGCGTGTCGCCATTGCCCGCGCCCTGGCCATGGAGCCCGAAGTCATGCTGTTCGACGAACCGACCTCGGCGCTAGACCCGGAAACCGTGGGCGAAGTGCTCAATGTGATGAAAAAGCTGGCGCAAGAAGGCATGACCATGATTGTGGTCACGCATGAAATGAGTTTTGCCCAGCGCGTGGCCAACTGGGTGGTGGTGTTCGAGAACGGCGCCATCATGGAAGAGGGGCCACCCGCGCAGATTTTTGACAACCCCACCGTCGCGCGTACCCGCGACTTTCTCGGCCATCTGGGCTGGAACGGCTGAGGTTTGCGCACGCCCCCGGTTGATCACGCCCACACGCCATTTGCCCTGCCGCTCATAGTTACCCACCGATTGACTTACAACTCATGAAAATCACCAACGCCCGCGTCATCGTCTGCAGCCCTGGCCGCAATTTCGTCACTCTGAAAATTGAAACCGATGAGGGCCTCACCGGCATCGGCGACGCCACGCTCAACGGCCGCGAGCTGGCGGTGGCGAGTTACCTGACAGAGCACGTCATCCCCTGCCTGATAGGCCGCGATGCCCATCAGATTGAGGACATCTGGCAATACCTCTACAAGGGCGCCTACTGGCGGCGCGGGCCGGTGACCATGAGCGCCATCGCCGCGGTGGACACGGCGCTGTGGGACATCAAAGCCAAGGCCGCGAACCTGCCGCTATACCAGTTGCTCGGTGGGCGCAGCCGCACCGGGGTGATGGTCTACGGCCACGCCAATGGCAAGGACATCGAACAAACCGTCGAGGAAGTCCTGCGCTACAAGGAAATGGGCTACCAGGCCATCCGCGCGCAAAGCGGCGTGCCGGGGCTGGACAAGGTCTACGGCGTGGGCAAGGGCACGCTGTTTTACGAACCGGCCGATGCCGACCTGCCCAGCGAGCACGACTGGAGCTCGGAAAAATATCTGCTGCACACGCCCAAGCTGTTCGAGGCGGTACGTCAGGCCGTCGGACCGGACGTCCATCTGCTGCACGATGTGCACCACCGCTTGACGCCCATCGAGGCCGCGCGGCTGGGCAAATCGCTGGAACCCTATCACCTGTTCTGGATCGAGGATGCAACGCCGGCGGAGAACCAGGAGGCGTTCAAGCTGATTCGCCAGCACACCACGACGCCGCTGGCGGTGGGCGAAATCTTCAACACGCTGTGGGACTGCAAGGACCTGATCCAGAACCAGCTGATCGACTACATCCGCGCCACCGTGGTCCATGCGGGCGGCATCACTCACCTGCGGCGCATTGCCGACTTTGCGGCGATGTACCAGGTGCGCACCGGCTGCCATGGCGCGACGGATTTGTCACCGGTATGCATGGGCACCGCACTGCACTTTGACACCTGGGTTCCAAATTTCGGCGTGCAGGAATACATGCGCCACACCGAGGCGACCGACGAAGTATTTCCGCATGCCTACAGCTTCAAGAACGGCTTCATGGACTGCGGCGAAGCGATTGGTCACGGCGTGGAGATCGACGAGAAACTGGCCGCCAAGTACCCCTACCAGCGCGCCTACCTGCCGGTGAACCGGCTGGCGCACGACGGTACTTTGTGGAATTGGTGAATAAGTTCACCCCTGCTGACGCTCACCGCGTGTAGCGCCCCCTCCTCTTCCAGGGGACGGGCGGCTTGGATGCTGTGCGGCTCGAGCGTCAGTAGAACAATGCCAACAGGGGCCATGGGTCCGGCTTTGCCGGCCCATAGGCGCCGCCCCCTGGAAGGGGGAGGAGGCGAAGCCTCCACGGGGGTTAGCCCAATATCATGGCCAGGCTGGCCTCGAGGTGCTCCGAAGGCAGGCGCTTGAAGCCGGAACGGGCAAAGCGTTGCAAACGCCCCACCATGAAAGCCACGATCACCGAGGCGCGCACCTGGGCATCCACGGTTGGGGTGGCAGCGCCATCAGCGGCGGCGGCATCGCGCAGGCTTTGCTTGAGGCTGGACTCCAGCTTGTCAAAAAACTGGTTCATGCGCTGCTGCAGGCGGTCATTCTCAAACACCAGCGCATCGCCCACCATGACGCGCGTCATACCGGGGTTTTTTTCACCGAACTGCAGCACCATGACCACCAGCTTGCGGGTGCGCACGGCGTGGTCGGTTTCGCGCTCGGCGATCTGGTTGACCAGGGTAAAAACACTCTGCTCAATGAACTCGATCAGGCCTTCGAACATTTGCGCCTTGCTGGCGAAGTGGCGATAAAGCGCCGCTTCACTCACCTCCAGCCGCGCCGCCAGCGCAGACGTGGTGATGCGTTCGGCGCCCGGTTGTTCCAGCATGGCGGCCAGCGCCTCCAGAATCTGCACCCGGCGCTCGCCCGGCTTGGGCCGCTTGCGTACCACGGGCTCGGCACCGACTGGCGTGGCAGGCGGGCTCAGTTCAGGTTCAGACGCTAGGTCGGACATAGGGGGCAAGTCAAGAATGTTTCAAAAAACCGGGATTCGTTGCAAATGATTCTCGCACAGCGGGGGAACAGCTTCAGTCACGGTTTGTGCGGGTTTTCGTCCATATCGCGTCGGGGAAATATGCCGCAGGGCCTGACCAAAATTGAAACGGAGCAAGCATCTCGAATGCGCGCCAGTCCGGCAGGCAGCCCGGGGGAACTCGGAATGGCAGGCAAAGCCGCCTGTCCCGGTTCAATGCGACCGAATCATGGTTCCATAGGCTTGCTCGGTCAAGATCTCGAGCAGCATGGCATGGGGCACGCGGCCGTCGATGATGTGAACCGAGTTCACACCGCTTCTCGCCGCCTCCAGGGCGCCCTCAATTTTGGGCAGCATGCCGCCTGAAATGGTGCCGTCGGCGAACAGTTCGTCGATCTCGCGCGCCGTCAGGTCGGTCAGCAATTCGCCAGCCTTGTTCAGCACGCCGGGGATATTGGTCAGCAGAACCAGTTTTTCGGCCTTGAGCACGGTCGCCAGCTTGCCTGCCACCACGTCCGCATTGATGTTGTAGCTCTCGTTCTGCTCGCCAAAACCGATCGGGCTGATCACCGGAATGAAAGCGTCGTCCTGCAGGGCCTTAACCACGCTGGGGTCAATGCTGACGATATCGCCGACAAAGCCGATATCGTGCTCCTTGGCCGGATCATCCCTGTCCACCATCTTGAGCTTTTTCGCCCGAATCAGGCCGCCATCGCGACCCGTCAGGCCGACCGCCTTGCCGCCCGCCTGGTTGATCAGCCCAACAATGTCCTGCTGCACCTGGCCGGCCAGCACCCACTCGACCACTTCCATGGTCTCCTCGTCGGTGACCCGCATGCCCTGGATGAAATTGCCTTTCTTGCCGAGCCGGTTCAGCGCCGCCTCGATCTGCGGCCCACCGCCGTGAACCACCACTGGATTCATGCCCACCAGCTTGAGCAGCACCACGTCTTCGGCGAAGTCCGCCTGCAGCGCCGGGTCGGTCATTGCATTGCCGCCGTATTTGATGACCATGGTTTTGCCATGGAACTTGCGGATGTAAGGCAGCGCCTGCGCAAGGATTTCGGCCTTGTCGCGCGGGCCAACATGGGAAAGGTCGGGGTCGTTGGGAGTGGTTGGGATCATGGGCGATGTCACCGATTGACTGATGGAAAATCAGCTTTTGACGGCGAATTCATCCTTGGTCCGGCCCTGCTCCACGAGCGTCGCCAGCCAGCGCGGAGTCAGGCCACGCCCGCTCCAGGTCTCGCCGTTGGGACCCTGGAATTTGGCGGCCACAGGTTTGCCCGCATTTTTTGCAGCCCCCGTAGTTGCCCGTTTCCTCGGTGTCGCCTCTTTTTTGCCTTTGGCCTTGCTACCGCGTTTGACGGTCTGCAAATCCTTGACGGTAATACCGAAAGCCTGCATCTTGGCCCGAATATCCTGCACCGTGCTGTCAAATTCCTTTGCCCTGATGTCGGCGGCCTGTTTTTGCAGTTTTTCGATCTGCGTCTGAATATCAATTAAATTACTCAAGATAATTCCTTTTCAACAAACAATAACCAAATACGGAGATGAAGCGCCCAGACATTATGAATTAAGATTGCCTGGCTGTTTCAAGTTAATTTTGCCCTGTCATCCTGCCACAGCAATTTGATAATCAAGCCGCGCCAGGCAATAATGGCGGCCAGCAAGGCGGCAAGCAAGCCACCAAGCACCGTTGCCGTCAGTGGGCTGGGGCGTTCAGGGCGGGACGGCACGGAGGGCTTGGCCACAAACTGGGCCTGTGAGAGAAAACGCGCAGTTATTTGCGACACGTCGGCGGCCAGTGATGAGAGCTTTTCACGCTCGGCCTCCGTTTTGACTTTTTTGGAGAAGTCAGCAATCACGGCAGACAGCTTGATCACGCTCTCACTGCCACTTCGCGCCTGATTCACTGCGGCCTCCGCATCGCCCATCAATTCCTTGGCAAATGTTTGCTGTTCGATTTCACGCTCTAGTTTCTGGATTTTCCCCCGGATTTCGATAATCTCGGATTCGGCGCCCACGAGTTGTGCCTGTGGTGACATGAATTTTTCATTGTCCTTGCGCACATCCACCACTTGCTGCGCCTCGCGCCGGCCCGTCTCGGGATAACTGGCGACGATTTTCTTCAGCGACGCAGCGCGGGTTTGTGCCTGCTCGATGTCAAATTCATACTTCAGTTTGCGCTCCAGCGCACGGTCGGAGAACTGCCGGCTCTCCGCCGTCCAGCGAAGCACCTGGTCACGCACCGCTTCGCGGGTGGCTACATCCTTGAAATATCCTCCCATCCAGGTGGCCACACTGGCGGCCTCTGCCGCCGCATGAGCGGTATGGGTCAGCCTCAATCCAAGATATACAAACACCGCTGGTTTGCGATCAGCCTTATCACCACGGGTGCCCCTGTCACCCGTGTCAACCTTGTCACCCTTATCTCTTTCGCGATCACGATCGCGATCCTGCTCCATCTGAAGCAAAATGTCGGGCAACTCCTTCGCATCCGCCTTGCTAACCTTGGGCACGGGTTTGTGCCACTCGCCTCTCGTCACCACACGGACAAGTTGCTCAACACCGTCCGCATCCAGCGCTGTGGGCGGCGAGGTCTCCACAAACTGCCGCACAGTGCTCGCATCTTTGGCCAATTCGGCAAACCTTTTGTATTCAGCGGTTCCCATCTCCATGTTGAGGACGCCTTCCGTGCTATATCGCAGTAGCGGCCCGTAGCCCAGCAAGGCCCCCACACCAGCGCCCACCACTGCGGCCGCCAGCACCCCGATCATTTTCCTTTTCATATCCACTCCAAATAATTGCGGCCCGATAGCAGGGCCGGGCAATGTCTAAATTTGAACCCGGGCTTCGGCAGCACCGGGACTGTAACCATGAACCAGTTGCATCAGGATTTGCTTGATCCTGGGCTCGTCGCTCTGTATGGCCGCCTGCCGCATTTCCACAAGCAGGGGGGCCAGCTGGGGCCAGGCGACAAACTCTTCGCGCGCCTTCATGATGCGCTCGTGCGCGGTATTTTCCGGATTGTCGCCAATCAAAAGCTCCTCGTAGAGCTTTTCTCCGGGGCGCAGACCTGTCACCAGGATTTCAATATCCCCATGGGGGTTGCGTTCGTCACGCAAGGTCAGGCCGGATAGCTGCGCCATTCGCAGCGCCAAATCCATGATCTTGACGGGCTGGCCCATATCCAGAACAAACACGTCACCGCCCTGTGCCATGGCGCCGGCCTGCAACACGAGTTGGGCAGCCTCGGGAATGGTCATGAAGTAACGGGTGACCTCTTCATGCGTTACCGTCAGCGGTCCGCCATCGTGCAACTGTTTGCGAAACAAGGGCACCACGCTGCCGCTGCTGTCCAGTACATTGCCAAAGCGCACCATGGCAAACAAGGTGTGGTTGCGCATTTCCTGGCTTTGCGAGCCATCGGGCAAGCGAAAACGCAGCAGGGGGCTGGCAGCCATGGCCTGCAGTACCAGTTCGGCCATGCGTTTGGTCGCGCCCATGACGTTGGTGGGGCGCACCGCCTTGTCGGTGGACACGAGTACAAAATGCGCCACACCGCTTTCCATGGCGGCGCGAGCCATATTGAGGGTGCCAAAGACGTTGTTCAGGACGCCTTCGGAAGGGTTGCTTTCCACCAGCGGCACATGTTTGTAGGCTGCGGCGTGGTAAACCGTCGCCGGCCTGTAAAGCTGGCAAATTTCCCTGAGCCGCCCAAAATTACCGACACTGGCCAGCAAGGGAATCACCTCCATCTGCAGTGCATGCTTCGCACACAAAGCCTCCAGCTCGCGATGAATGGTGTAAAGGCCAAACTCATTGTGCTCTACCAGCACCAGCTGGCGAGGATTCTGCAGGACGATCTGGCGACACAGCTCGCCGCCAATGCTGCCGCCAGCGCCAGTGACCAGCACCACCCGGCCAGCGAGGTTGCGCGCCAGCAAAGCCCGATCAGGCGGCACGGGTTCCCGGCCCAGCAAATCCTCGACATCCAGCTCCTGAAAGTCCTGAATGGCCACCTTTCCGGATGCCAGATCAACCATGCCAGGCAAAGTGCGCACATGCACGGGAAGTCCGCCCAGTTGGCGAATGATTTCATTGCGCCGCGCGCGATCCAGTGAAGGCATGGCCAGCAAAATGTCTGTTACGCCCATGCGCTCCACGGCGTCCGCCACGTCTGCGGTGCCCATGATGTCCAGCCCATTGATAGTGCGCCCGATTTTCGCCTTGTCTTCATCGATAAAGCCCAGCAGCACAAATTGGCGGCTCACGCCCAATGCGGTGGCAGTTTGCACCCCCGCCTCCCCCGCCCCGTAGATCAGCAGACGACCCTCAACCTGACGCGAGTTGCCCGACCACCCCGCCAGCCAAAACCTGGCAATGGCGCGGCTGGCACCGACCAACAGCAGAAACAGCAAGGGCTGGATCAGCCCCACGCTGCGCGGCACCCCTTCCCACTTGAACAGGAGCAGCGCACCGAAGAACAGCAGGGTGTAAGTGCCCACAGCTTTGGCCGTAGTGGCCAGCGCGGCCATACCGGTGTAACGAAAAATGGCGCGGTACAGACCAAAACGCACGAACAGCGGAATCGCCAGGACCGGCGCCAGCAGGTACACATACTTTTGCTGCAGCATTGGCAGCCCCACCTGATCAAGTCTCAGATAAATAGCCACCCATACCGAGACCAGCGACAACACCAGATCGAGCGCAACCACCACCAGGCGCTTGACGGAGCGCGGCAGCGCGAGAAAAGGAGCTGCTGATTTATCAAATAGCATTTCAGATTCTTTTTTTGATATATGTTGAGCTCACAGCTTTGCCCGGCCCCAGCACCACCCCGGACTCCAGCTTGACGCCATAGCCCAGGACAGATCCCGCCTGCATCCAGGCGCCGCGCCCCAATGCCGAGCCTCCGGCCATGGCCGCATTCACGCCCAAATGGCCAAAGTCCTCCACCCGGCAATGATGGTCAACCACCGCCGCACAGTTGATGATTACGCCGGCTCCCAATTGAGCTTCGGTGCCAACAATGGCTCCTGCCATGACGGCACTGCCCGCACCTATCACAGCCCGGGGCGAAACCATGGCCTTGGGGTGAACAACCGTTGCAAACTCAAATCCCGCCGCATCAAGTCTATCGTGCAGCTCCTCGCGCAGGCGGTTGTTGCCAATGGCGACGATGACGACATCGGCATGTTGCCGATAACCGGCGAGATCGGCCATCGCGCCAAACACTGGCAGGCTCCAAACCTGGCTGAGCGGCGGCTGACCTGCAGCTGCGTCATCCAGAAAACCTGCCAATCGGTATTGGCCTACTGCCAATATCGCCTCTGCCACCGAACGGCCGTGACCGCCAGCCCCCACAATCAGCAACTTTTTCATCAGTGGGAAACTCCATCCCGGCGCAGCACCTTCACAAAGGTCATCCAGAGAATGCGGATATCAAACCTCAAAGATTGCCGCCGCAGGTATTCCGTATCCAGTTTGACCTTTTCAGGGATTGGCAATTCGTCTCGCCCGTTGACCTGTGCCCAACCCGTCAGCCCGGGTACCAGTTCATGCACGCCATGCTGGGTACGCAAGGCGATCAAATCCTGCTGATTGAACAGCGCCGGGCGTGGGCCCACAAAGCTCATGTCTCCAACCAGAATGCTCCACAACTGCGGCAACTCGTCCAGGCTGCTTTTGCGCAGGAAGGAACCTATGGGCGTTAGATAAGCCTTGGGGTCTTGCAGCAGATGGGTGGCGACCGCCGGTGTGCCGATGCGCATGCTGCGGAACTTGGGCATCTTGAAAATTCTGTTGCCCTTGCCCACCCGGTCGGACCAATACAGGGCCGGCCCCCTCGAGGTCATGCGCACAGCCACGGCAACCACCGCCACAGGAAGAACCAGAATCATCGCTGCGCACAAAGCCAGCACAAAATCAAACAGACGCTTCACGCCAATACCCCTCCGCCGCCCTCTTGAGCCCCTCATCGACAGACAAGGGCGCACTCCAGCCCAGCAACTGCCGCGTCTTGGATATGTCCACTTGCAAAGACCCGCACAGGCGCTGGGCAATCGCAGGTTTGCCCAGCAATGCAGCCCCGACCTTGAGCAATATGGCTGGAACAGGAATCAAACGCGCCGGCCTACCCAGGGCCCGACCCATGCGCTGCAGCAGTTGCGTCGTCGACAGGTCTTCTCCGTCCGAAACCATGAACGTCTGGTTTGCGGCAGCGGGATGATCGACGCAAGTCACCATCAAATCCACCAGATTGTCCAACGCCACCAGGCTGCGGCGGTTATGGATGGCCCCCAATGGCAAAGGCACGCCACGAGCCAGCCAACGCATCATGGCCCGGAAGTTGGCCTTCACCCCGGGCCCATACACCAACGGTGGACGAATGATCACGACCTCCATGCCGGTTTGTGCCGCAATCTCGCGCAGCCCTTGCTCAGCCTCCATTTTGGAAATGCCATAAGCATCCAGTGGCGCAGACGCATCGCCTGCCGTGAACGGATGACCCGGCTCAGTCGCCTCGCCATTGACCTTGACAGAGCTTATGAACACAAACCGTCGCACACCCCCAGCCGCCGCGCGCCGCGCCAGTTGCAACGTGCCCTGCACATTGACCCGGCGAAACTCCACCAGTGGATCGGCGGCAGCGTCTTGCATCACATGTACCCGCGCCGCAGCGTGAACGACCGCGTCAACACCTGCCAACGCTGCTGACCAATCAGTTTGGGCAGACAGGTCACCCACCGTCACTACCGATGCACCCGCAGCCGTGAACGCACCCGCACGCCGCATCGCGGCCCGAACCGAGCGCCCCCGTTTGACAAGAAGATCGATCAATGCCCGACCCACAAAGCCTGTAGCCCCCGTCACGAGAATCATGTCCGCCTCATTCACGAGCCTATTGCGAGACATCACGCTTTATGCCAGACCTTCCTGTTCACAAAATCCGTGTAGCTCAGAATAATTCGCAACACCTTGTCCGAGACGTTGGCGGGCGCATAGTCATTCACCATCCGCAATGAGCGCTCCGCGCCACGTGGCTGGCTTGCCAATACGTCCAGCCCCTGCAGCACCCGGTTGGCATCCAGACCGACGAACATTACCGCGGCCTCCTCGAAGCCTTCGGGTCGCTCGTGAACCTCGCGAAGGTTCAGCGCCGGGAAGTTGAGAATCGACGACTCTTCCGTGATCGTGCCGCTGTCTGACAATACTGCGCGCGCGCCGGTCTGGAGCCGGACGTAATCCAGAAAGCCAAAGGGCTTGAGAAACTGCACCAGCGGATGCGCAACAAGGCCCAGTGCCTCCATCCGCTTGCGTGTGCGTGGATGGGTAGACACAATAACTGGTTCTCCATACTGCTGCGCCAGCGTGTCCAGCACGACGAAAAGGCGCTGCAGATTGGGCGGGGAGTCCACGTTTTCTTCGCGGTGGGAGCTCACCACAAAGTATTGCCGCTCGGCCAAGCCGAGACGGGCCAGCACATCGGAACCCTCAATCCCCGCCCGATAGTGTTCAATGACTTCGCGCATCGGGCTGCCGGTCTTGATCACCTGGTCTGGCGGCAAACCCTCGCGCAGCAAATACTCCCGGGCGATCTCGCTGTAGGTGAGGTTGATGTCCGACGTATGGTCCACGATACGCCGGTTGATCTCTTCGGGCACCCGAAAGTCAAAGCATCGATTCCCCGCCTCCATATGAAAAATGGGGATCTTTCGGCGCTTGGCGGCAATGGCGGCAAGGCTACTATTGGTGTCGCCCAGCAAAAGCAGGGCCTCGGGCTGGTGCTGCTCCATCACCTTGTCGGCGGCGATGATGACCTGGCCTATGGTTTCCGCGGCCGAAGCGCCCGCGGCCTCAAGGAAAGCATCGGGCTTGCGAATGGCCAGATCACTGAAAAACACCTCGTTGAGTTCGTAGTCATAATTTTGACCCGTGTGAACCAGCACGTGTTCACAATGCTGATCCAACTTTTCGATGACGCGGGACAGGCGAATGATCTCCGGCCGCGTGCCGACAATGGTCATGACTTTGAGTTTACGCATTGACAGCATCCTGGATGATGTCAAGCTGCATCAGCACGCCTTTCACCTCGGCAACCGTCAGCCGCCTGGTGTTGTGCGAGGTGTAGTCGTCGATTTCGGAAATCTGCGTTTCGCCCTCGACAAAGTATTTGTTGTAGTTAAGGTCGCGCGAATCCGCCGGAATGCGATAGTAGCCACCCAGATCGTCGGCTCTGGCCATTTCCTCCCGCGACACCAGCGATTCGTAAAGCTTTTCACCATGTCGAGTGCCGATGATGCTGATGTCACTGCCGCTGCCCAATAGCTCCTTCATGGCCTGCGCCAGGTCACCAACGGTCGAAGCCGGCGCCTTCTGCACAAAGATGTCGCCCGGCTTTGCGTTTTCAAAGGCATACAACACCAGATCTACTGACTCCTCAAGTGACATAAGAAATCGCGTCATATTAGGGTCAGTGATGGTCAAGGGCTTGCCCGCTTGCAACTGACCGAGGAACAGCGGAATCACCGAGCCACGCGAGGCCATCACGTTGCCGTAGCGGGTAGCCGACAGCACCGTCTTGCCCGGGTCACACAGGCGCGACTTGGCCACCATCACCTTTTCCATCAGGGCTTTGGAGATGCCCATGGCGTTGATCGGATACACAGCCTTGTCCGTGCTAAGCACCACGCAGCGCTTGACTTCATTGGCGATGGCGGCACGCATCACGTTTTCGGCACCTTGCACATTGGTGCGCAAAGCCTCCATGGGGTAAAACTCGCAGGAAGGCACCTGCTTCAGCGCGGCGGCGTGGAACACATAGTCCACCCCGCGCAGTGCGTCATGCACGCTGTCGTACTCGCGCACATCGCCAATGTAGAACTTGACCTTGTCGCTCTTGAGCGCAATCCGCATGTCTTCCTGCTTCTTTTCATCGCGACTGAAGACGCGAATTTCGGCAAAGTCTGAATGCAAAAACCGGTTGAGCACCGCGTTGCCGAATGATCCCGTTCCGCCCGTGATAAGTAGTACCTTGTCCTTGAACATTTCTTTCCCCTGTGACTAATCTGAATTAAGCAAATTCGCGCATCCGGCGCACCAGTTCAGGCCACGGCTCAGGCTGGTAACCGGTAGCTTCCCGGAACCTCGATGAATCGAGGGAACGATCAATCGCCAGCCGGTCATCCGGTGTGAGGTCGATGGTTTTCCCGTAAGCCTTGGCTACCAGTGTAAGCAGATCGAACTTGTTGATTGGCTCCGCGGACACGTGATAGAGACCACGCAACTCCGGATTCGGAATCACATGATCCCGAATCACCCGCGCCAACTCCACCGTGGGCAACCCGGAAAAGATTGCCCGCTTAAACCCGTTGACACTCCCCTGCTGCGCCAGAAACCACCCCACCAGGCTGTGCGCCCCACTCAACTCATGACCAATGATGGAGGTGCGCAGTGTGATGGCATGCGGGTAATCGACCTCGCCGAGATATTTGCTACGCCCATACAGATCCTTGGCATCAGATATATCTGCCTCGGTGTACATGCCCCTGCTACCAGCAAACACACAGTCCGTGCTCATGTGCACCAGCCGGGCGCCAGCCACATCGCACAGCCGCGCCAACCGATGCGGCAGCAATGCATTGATGGGAATGGCCGCCAACGGGTCATCTGCTTCGGCCAGTTGCTTCACGAGACCAATACAGTTAATCACCACATCTGGCCGCGCGTTGGCAAACAGGCTGGTCAGGCTATCAAAGCTCTCCACATCGACCCCGCAGATCACCCTGTCGCGCAATCCTTCAGGCAGCAGGCGCAGAACACCCGAGGAGCGCGCGGAACCGATGGCCTCGTATCCAGAGCTTTGTGCAAACAGGCGCAGCACGGCATTGCCCAACATACCCGATGCGCCCAGCACGAGCACCCTGCTCTTTTTATTCACCATTTAGTGTCCTCCATATATCGATTCGGATCATCGGCGCCATCACCGCCGCACGAGTTTTTCAAAATGTTGTACGAGGCGCTTCGCCAACATGGTTGGCTCGAAATGCTGTTGGTAATAGCGCCGACCAGAATCACCCATGCGTTTCAATTCAGCCTCGGGCATGGCCCTTAGCCTCAAAATGACTTGCGCCAGTGCCGGAGCATCTTCAGCAGGACAAGCAAGGCCAGCGCCAGCCTCCTCGACCACGCGCGCGCCCTCGCCGTCCAACGATGCGATGATGGGACGACCTGCAGCCAGGTAAGCCTGCACCTTGCTCGGCACTGTCTGGCTCAAGATAGGGCCACTTGTCAGACTGACCAGCAGCGCCGACGCCTGTGCAAGTATGCCGGGCATGTCCTCCGGTTCAAAGCGCCCTGGCAAGTGAACGTTAAGCAGCCCACGCTGCGCTATTTGCTGGCGCAACCATTCACTTCGGCTACCGCTCCCCACCAAAACCAGCCTTACGTTGAGGTGCGGCAACAGCAACTCCGCAGCCTGCAGCAGTGTATCCAATGCCTGTACCGTGCCCATGTTGCCGGCAAACACCACGTTAAAGCCTGGGTCTAGCCGGAAGGCCGGTGCGCCAGCAGGTAGCGCTTGCCCGAATGCTAATTCGCCTGGATTAGGATGATATTCAATTGGCGTTTTAGAAGCCATGGCCTGCACCACGGAAACAAACCCCCGTGACTGGACCAAGAGTAAATCACTATGCCGATAAATCCAGCGCACCACCCCCCCAACCAAGGCCAATATGCGACGATCTCGGACAAAGCCCGTTGCCTGCAAGCTTTGCGGCCAAAGATCCTGTACCCAAGTCACAAGCGCCGCGCGCTTGAATCTCTTCAATACAACGCCGGGAATCGCCTGAAGTATGGGCGAAATGCCATAAACAAAAATTACGTCAAAGTGCTGCCCCCGCAACAGCCAAGGACCCACCAAGCTGGCACTCACCAAAAACGACAAGTAATTCGAAATCAGTTGCATCGCCCGGCCCTGACGCCGCGGCGAGACCGGAACGCGATAAATCATATAGCCAGCTTCATGCAGCTGTGGCCCCATGCCCATGGCGCGATAGTCCGGAAAAATCGCGCCGTCCGGGTAGTTGGGCTGTCCCGTCAGCACACTCACACTGCAACCAGCTTGTTGCAGAGATTCAACCACCTCGTTAATGCGAAAGGTTTCTGGCCAGTAATGTTGACTTAGCACCAGCACCTTCATGCGCATTCGTCCTGCAACAACTCGGCCCAGAACTCAGCGGGTGTACGCAAAATCACGGTAGGCTCCGGACACCCCAAGAAACGCTTGACTGCCCTCGCAATCGAGACGGGCGAGTGGGGGTCAAAAGTATCAGCCGGAACGCAGACGTCACGCACATAGTCCAATTCTGAAGCAATGATTGGCAAACCCAAATACGAAGCTTCAATCAGCGGTAGGCCGAACGATTCAGACGTAGAGGGAAAAATCAGGGCCCGCGCGTTAGCGTACAAACCAAGAACCTCCGCCCGAGGCATTTGCCCCAAATCGCGAATGTGGCGCCCTATTTGTTCGGTCGCCAAGGCCACCTCCTGCTTGAGCCCTGCATCGCGCGAGCTCAAGGTGAGCGCCAACGATGGTTTCAAGTTGTCTTGCGCCAGAAGTTGCCATGCCTGCAACAGATTGCGATGGTTCTTGTGGGCCTCACCGTCAGCCACATACACAAAGTCCCATTCCTGCTGCGCACCAGCATTCGAGGCGCTCAAGGACATGGCATCCATAAACGGAAGCACCCTCACCCGAGGCGCAACCCCGCCCTCCAGTGCCGAGTACCACTGCTGCAAATTGCATCGCATGCTCGGAGTTTGAACAATGTATTCCGAAACGCGGCGCCGAAATGTTCGCGCGACCAATCTCTCCAGCGTCAGCCGCAAGCGCGTTTTCCAGCCAAATTTAGCCTGTAAAGTATTTTCGATATAGAGACGGTTTTGTAAAAACACAAAAACGCGCGCAAAACCAGGCAGCAGTGGAGGCAGACCATGAAAACACAACACTGTATCTCCTCTCCGCGCAACCCGCCTCAAACGAACTTCCGCAGCAAGCCGCGATCCGACCGTGGCCGCGACCCAGGAGACATGCACCCCGTCGGGAAGGACAAGTCTGTCACGCCCCCGAGCATCAAGAAAAGCCGTTTTCTCTGTGCCGGTAGGCCAGTCGGCCAATATCGTCTGCAGCAAAACAAAGCCGCCACCGGTATGCACATTGGGAGCATAAAGAACCAGCCCGCCAGAGTGGCGGCCGGTACCCGGCAAATTGCGCGTTGGGTTCGCATCAGATGCAGGGGCCGAGTGAGAGCGTTGCCCTGAAGTCATCTTTGAATTTGCGCGTCGGATGGTGAATCAGGCCTTAGCTCCAAATCTCCGGATTTATCATTCAAGCCAGTCCTCTTCTTACCCACCAAGATCGCAAGCAGTAAAAAGAAGAATGCCATGCAAGTTTCACCCGCCTGAAAGATCTGGTTATTAGCGGGAATATAGAAAAAAAGAATCAGCAGCAAGTAAAATAAAACAATCCATTGGTGCGATGCAGTCAAAAGAGAAAATCCCCAACTCAGTCCCAACAAGTAGCCAAATGCCGCCATGACAAAGAGAGTCCCGATAAAACCAAAATCAGAAGCCAGCCAGGGATATATTGAGTGCCAAAGGGTAAACATGCCCCATTCATATTTGAGTTCAAGCAAACCCGGAAGTGATCCAGCCGTGAAATAGTCAGTATTGAATATGGCATCTGCATTACGCGCCAAGAACATTGAATGACCAAAACCAAACGTACTTGAATGCTCCAGACCCAGGCTCATCGAAAGCGCATAATAACCTTGTCCAACATAGCGCGCCAATGATTCGAATATTATTCGTTGTCCGTCTGACAGGAGTAGCGACAGAAAATTATCTCTGCTAGCCTCGACCAGGCCGGAGCCTGTATTAAAAACACCAAGCTCACCCACACCACCTTCACGCTCAGCCTGCCCCATGCCAAAAAATTGTAAAAAGGCAATAAATAGCGCAGCAACGATTACAACAATCCACCGTCGCTGAATCTGAAGGCGCAGGAGCCCCGTCGATACGCCAAGAAAAATCAACCATGGCAAACTGACAACAAAGTCCGCCATGCCTTTATTGGTGCCCGTAGCAAGATAAAGGCTTAGATTGAAAAAAATGACAACTGAACTCAATAATTTGAACCTGAGACTCAGCTGAGACCAATAAACAACAGTCAATGGAAAGATTGCGATCAAAAATGGCGCAAACAACATTCTCAAATATTCGACAGCCACGAAAGGATTTCCGTCCTGAAGACGCTCAAAATTTCGATTGTAGACTGCACCAGCATCGCTCAGTCCTTCGAAGATATTTGGGAAGAAATTTCCGGTCCGGGATAATGCCGTCGGTATAATTAAAATACAGCTAATGAGCAAAGAGCGCTTCAGAAAACTGATGCCATACGACAGATGCTCGGCAGACCCTTCGGTTGTTTGGTGTTGCCCGAGAACCCGCCTCCAGGCCAGCAAGTAACCGATGGCAATGAATAGCTGGGCAGCCGCGAGGTATGAAATTAGCAGTATCGGTCGGTCAATCTCCCACGGCCAGGGGCCAAAGAAGAAGAGTGCCACAGTAACCGAAAGATAGACCTCAAAAAAGAACAATGGCACGAGCCATTTTTTTCGGAATAGCATTAAGTCCATAACGCTCACCTGCTAACCAACGAGCGCGCAGCTGAAAGTAGTGCGCGCAGAGGTTTGCTGAAAATATTTCTTAGTATTTTTATTTTTACTTCACTACTGCGCAATGCCGAATGCAAATTACAAGCCTGGCTATAAAGCTCCAATCCCCGCTTAAGCCGGCCAGCACGGAAATTGTTGCGCGCCAGCAATAAATGCGCGTAGCCATAGGCTTCATCTTTCCGGGCAGCGATCTCGGGGGACACATTTTCCGAACCATAATATTCGTCAAGCACCAGAAGATATTCCCGACCAACCTCCTCTGCGACATCCTTGTAGGAGATTGACTGGGGGTGCAATCGGTAGCCCGCCAGCACACTGGGAGACATCTCAATGCGACCCTGGGATGCCATTCGAATCCAGAACTCCCTGTCAGGCGCCAATCTCAACTCCGGCCGCCAACCACCAACAACCTCGAAGGCGGAACGTCTGAACAAAGCTCCCGGTCCAATATAGCACTCTTGCCGTACGACGAGCTCGGCCAGGCCAAAGGGTCGGCAGACATTCTTTTTGGTCACCCGCGAGCGATCATCGATGAGGTTGGCGTCGGGGAAAACACATACGATAGATGAATTGCTCTCAAGCAGCGCAACCAACTGACGTACTGCACCGGGGTAAAGTAGGTCGTCGGAACTCAGGTAACCGAGGTAAGTACCGCGTGCTCGCTGCCACCCCTTGTTCAGAGTACGCGCTTGTCCTATATTTGAGTGGCGCTCATGCTGAATGCGGCCATTATATTGCTGCAATATTGCTGGAGTTTCGTCACTCGAACCATCGTCAAGCACTATGTATTCCAAATTCGGGTAGTCCTGCGCCAGCACGCTCTCGATGGTCTCGGCCAAGTACTCGGCCTGATTGTAGGCTGGCGTCACAATCGATACAAGCGGATAAGTGTTAGTAGTCATTTCGGGCGATGAAAGCGTTTAGCGACAAACATTTTTTCAATAACGCACACACGCTCATTCTCACCAACAATAAAGCGCCAGCAATATGCATATATAACTATATTGGCAGCAAAAAACAGTATCGTCTTGAAGGGTACAGACGGAATCAAACTGATAAAAAATGACAGCATCACAAGCCCGAAGAGAATCACCAGTCTGGATGGCTGATAAACTATTTTCTTGAGGTCAATAATTTTTCCTGCCTGAACAAACATGATAAGGGTATCGATCAGCATTCTGGCCAGCCAGGCTAATACGGCGCCAATTAACCCCAGATGCGTCGCACTCAACCATAATGCCATGGCAAAGAGAGGCAATTCCGCCGTATGAATCAAAGCAGTGACCCTAGCTTTCCCTACGCCCTGGATAAGGGTAAAAGGAATATGTGCGAGACAGTTAATTAAAACTCCAAAGGAAAAAACCTGCATCAAAATATAACTTTTCCCTGCAAATTCCGGGTTAATCCACAACTGCAAAATCTCTTTAGCGTAGACAGCCGCAAATAGTGTTATTGGAAAAATCACCAAAAAAAGTATCGTGACCGCTTTTCTGAACAACAAGGTAGAATCCTGGCTATTTTCTATCAAGTCGCTGGCAAATCTCGGGAACAACACCGCGGTCAAGGCACCCGGGATAATCCATAGCTTGGTGAGCATTTCGTTCGGCGTCACATAATAGGCAACCGCGGCCGCCGAAATGGTCGCACCTATCAGAAAGCGATCCAGATACCCCATCAAGGGACTGACGATGTTGCTGACCGTCATCCAGCCACCTGACACCAGGAGCGTTTTGATCAACTCAGGGCGATAGCGTCTGTCACCAAATGCTCCCGGCAAGCTGCGTGCGGCGTAATAAGCGTGGACCACACAGGCGACTACCCTGCCCACGGTGAGTACTACGGTGACCGCGACAAGGTCATTTTTATATCCAAGCACAACCACCACGGGGCCGATGAAGGTAAAAATACCCATAGGCAACCGGATCAGGTTGATGACGCCAAACGCAGACTTGGCCTCAAGGATGCCTCGCAAGCCTGATGTAAGCACAATGAAAGGCATGGCCACCGCCATCACGCGGACGGAACCGATGATTTCATTGATGTCGCCGCTATAGGATATGCGTTGAGCGCCCCATGCCGCGCCCCACCACATAAGTACACCGGCGGACACCCCTAATCCGGCCAACAGCAACAGACTGGTATACACCAACGGGGGAATATCATGCTCACGCTTTTCAGCGATCAAAACGGATAGCTGTTGCGTAAGCGCACGACCAAGGCCCAGGTCGAATAATCCAAAATAGCTGACCACTGCCCAGATGAGCGTGAGCACGCCAAAACGTGCATCACCCAAGCTGTGAATAAGCACCGGCATCGAACCTATCGCCACCAAAAGCGGCAGTCCCAAGCCCAATAAGTTGTAAAGCGTGTTCCGGATAAGCATGTGGTTGGACGAAATCTCCGTCAATCTCTATAGCTATTACTAATCGTCATTCCGCTCATTTTAATGTGGGCAACGGGCTTCGAGATGTTACTCAGGCGCATGCGCGCCGGTTCCCATTTTTCCGATATGCCCATTTGCAAGCCCCTGATCGTTAATCGGGATAATTTAGGTAACATACTGGAATGGCTTGATTTTTCTGGCGAGATAGATCACGCCGAATGAAACCACAAACACCCCCATTGCGGTTGTTAAAGAGGTTATCCAGGGGTTACCCACGGTTGCCGAAATGCCTGCACGCCTAAACACAGGATCTATTATAAATACGTGAATGCAATAGATGCCGAGAGAGCAATCAGAAAATGCGGCCACTACTTTCGAAGGTGCGCCATTTTGCATTCCCATAAAAGCCAGAAACAGCCCACATGCGGCCATCACGACAAGCGGTGCTTGATACAAGTAAAAGAACTCACATGGCGCTCCGAAATGCCTGGATATAAGGTAGGTCCCGGCCATAGTGCCGATAGAAGCAATCATAAAAATGGCTGCTCCGTTTTTTACGCTGCCTTTTCCATCGGCAAGAAAGGCGCCCAAAATAAGGTAGCCGATGTATCCGCCGAAGTAAGATAGATGATAGGTATCTGCCAACAATCCAAGCCGTAAATAGCCACACGACGGATCGTGCGACAGGCTGTACATGGTTGGGTAGACGGATGAAACCACGAACCACGCCGCGATAAACCAGGCTTGCTCTGTTCTGGTGCTATGTTGATAAAACTTTCGCAACACCGGTACGAACAAATACAGACCAATAATTGCGTAAAAATACCAGAGATGGAACATTGTTGGGCCGGACAAGATTGCCGCGGCCCAGTTGCCGACCGCTACGCCGTTATGCCACAACCACCAAAGATAAAAGGCAGACCAAAAGAGCAACGCTGGAATAATCCTGAGAAAGCGCTTCTCAAAAAATATTGCTAGCGTTTCATTTTTTGAAAGCAAGGTGGCACCCGCTATCATAAAAAATATGGGGACACAGGCTCTGGTCAGGGAATCAAAAAAATTGGCAGCCCACCATTTGGCGCCAAAAGAATTGAAATTTTCTCCTGAAACATGCAATAGAACCACCATAAAACAGGCCAAAACACGCAGCAGACTTATTCTTCCATCCATACCGGGAAACCTATCAACAATATTGCAATCAACAAAATTAGCTATCCGCAAGCCATCCCGGATTTACGAGAGGTATACGAAAATCCGGAAAATGAAAGTGCATTCAATAAAACAGTGCCCGCACCACCGGACCAGCAAAAATCAAAAGTTGAATTCTGGTAAATTCTTTTTTCTGGCCGCTTCGGTTAGAGAATCAATCTGGCTCAGATTTTAGATTCAGTCTCTTGCTGCCTGCGAAAAACACCGTAGAACTCACTGTCAAATACTTTACGATACTCATCCCCATTGACCATATCAGCAAGCAATCCACTAGAGTTATTTGACTTTTTAAGCATAAAAACCAGGCTTGGCTTGATGCCGTTTGCTTGATAGTATTTAAATGTAGGTGTCAGGTCAGGTGGTTTCGCTCCAAGCGACGACAGCCATACCGAATTGGTAGCCGGACGAGCATTAGTGAACAGATAACCAGCCGGAAAGTCGCTGAAAAATAGAACCGTGTCATTGGGCTCCAAAAGCAATACCAGATCACGGGAAAATGTGTTCAGGAAAATTTTCTTCGGCTCAGTCGTTTTAATGCCGCGGTAAGGCCCGGCAGTAACGCGCTCAGTTAATGCGGATGTCCGCGGCACTGACTCTCCATAGATATCGGCATATCCCCCGATAAGCAAGGGTGCGATAATTAGCGCAGGAGTTACTGGCATCAACGTACCTTGCGTTATGCGCATATTCTTGGCAATACTCGGCATCAATTGTAACGCACGAATTATGAGTATCGTCGAAGCCAGTGCAGCGGGAAACATGCCAATAGCCCCATTCACCGTGCCATTGCCACTCGACCAGGCAGTGACCAAACCCCCTATAAAAGATGGCCACCAGATTAGCCTGAATAAATTTTTCCCAAATTTGTCATGGATGACAAAAGGGTGGATAAATGGGCCTAGTAAGCTGACTGCAATCACGAAGTAAAGTGACGCGGTGCCATTGGCGCTTAGTGCGTAGAAAACCAGCAATAAGGGCAGGAAAGGAAGCACGAAGCGCATCCATCGTGGTTTGAAACAATGCCAAATTCCAAGAATTGCCATGCCCGTCACTATTGTGCCTACACGCGGTGATTGCAGCCAAAAATCGAGGCTGACATCCGCTATTTTTTTCCATCCACCTCCCTGCACTCCAACGGATTTTAAATAATCGATCATCAGGCTTAGCGAACCTACTCCGGCCTGCAACACCAGCACTAGAGGTATTACCGCCGCCAGTAATCCTCCGCAGATATAACTCACCCGTTGCACTCGTTGATAGTTATCGTTAAACAAGATAATTGCTGCATATGCGCATACAGCCACTAGCAGCGGTGCATAAACTAAAATTGCCAGGCAGTGACTGGCCCCCGAAAAGAAATAGGCCCATCGCGATGCTGAACCCCGACCCTGGTCGACCATGCCCAGAAAGCATCCTATCGTTAAAAACCCGCAGCCCATCGTGTTGTAGCTAAGCCCATGTATATTGAAAGGAACAAATACCACGCAGATAACCGAAACCATAAGCGCAAGCGGCCAACGCAAGGTCCGTTGTATGGCGATATAGACACTCAAGCCGACTAACACGGTAAAAGCAAAATGGAGATGTCTTGAAAATAGAACAATGCCCTCCGTATTCCCCTGTAAATACAAAAATAGCCGCATGAAAGGTATGAGAAGCACGCCTGCAAACTGGGCAATATTCTGCTCATCTTTTAACGGAATATCACCCAGTGCAAAACGGTACGGAAGCGCAATGTAGAAGGCTTCATCAGTGAAGTCCACACCAAAAAAAAGACGACGCCATGTGAGAAAAAACACAGCCAGCACTATTCCCAATGCAATAACGACTTCAAAAGTCATTGCAAGATTGGCTGTTCTGACTTTAAAAGAAAAGGGGCGCTTGGTATTGATTTGATTCAAATAGCTCTCCAGCAGATTGGGTATGACAGGCAGCTAACGCCATTAATATTGCCTTCATCGGTGCTTTGATCCAGGCATTGACAACGCAGCAACCACGCCACTCGTTTGCTTAATTAGTTGCCCCAGGCTCAACTCATTCAACAAATTGCACTAGCAAGCACATCCACAACCCGATCTTGTTGGGCTTCTGTCAACCCAACCCACAGCGGCAACCTCACCAGGCATTCGGACTGCTTATTGGTCACCTCCATCGCCCCATGCACCCGCCCGTAGCGCTGCCCGGCGGGCGACGAGTGCAGCGGCACATAGTGGAAGACCGAATAAATCCCGTTGTGCTTGAGTTCGCTCAACACGGTCTGGCGGTCTACCTCAGGGGCAAGCAGAACGTAGTACATATGCGCGTTGTGCTCACAGTCCTCGGGTATCACGGGTCGGCGCAGCACCCCTTTGGCCTCTAGCGAGGCAAGCGTTGCATGGTAATGCCTCCAGCTAGTCATGCGCTGGGCAGTGATGGCCTGCGCCTCTTCCAGTTGCGCCCAAAGGAAGGCAGCGATGAGCTCTCCCGGCAGGAACGATGACCCCACCTCCTGCCAGGTGTATTTGTCCACCTCGCCGCGGAAGAAACGGCTGCGATCAGTGCCTTTTTCCCGGATTATTTCAGCCCGCAATGCCAATTCGGAGTCATTGACCAACAGAGCGCCACCCTCGCCGGAAATCACGTTCTTGGTCTCGTGAAAGCTGAAGGCTCCCAGGTCACCGATACTGCCCAGCGCTCGGCCCTTGTAGCTGGACATGACGCCTTGGGCAGCATCTTCCACCACCTTCAGACCATGACGGCGCGCGATATCCATGATCGTGTCCATCGCGCAGGCCACGCCGGCGTAATGCACCGGCACGATCACTTTCGTGCGTGGGGTGATGGCTGCTTCGATCAGCCGTTCATCCAGGTTGAGCGTGTCTTCGCGGATATCCACGAATACCGGCACGCCACCGCGCAAGACAAACGCGTTGGCAGTGGACACAAAGGTGTAGGAAGGCATGATGATTTCGTCGCCGGGTTCAATATCCAGCAGCAAGGCCGCCATCTCCAGCGCCGCCGTGCATGAATGGGTAAGCAGCGCTTTGGCGCAGTCGGTCTTCTCTTCAATCCAGCGATGGCAACGCTTTGTGAATGGGCCATCCCCAGCCAGCATATTTCCGAATTTGGCTTCGGCAATATAGTAGAGTTCCTTACCCGTCATGTAAGGCCGGTTGAACTGGATTTTTTCGTCACTCACGGTAAACCTCCTGGCCTGCGGGTTTCGACCACCACACCAGAAAGATAGTCGCGATATTCACAGTTAGGCGTGTGACCCCATAAAGCGTCGAACCACCTGGATGTGTTTGCTGGCTGCTTGCGCCGACACCGATTATCGCCGGCAAGACTAGTGAAATTCATGATTTACTAACGAGTTCCATTATTTCTGACACTCCATGAAGCAGTGGGTATAGGGAATCCACGCTCTGTGCCGCACGGCGATATGTGGCGATTCAAAAACCGCCCTTGCGAGCGCCTCGTAGCCGGCCTTGTATCGCACATTTTGGCCTCTATCGTTCCGAACCAGAAAGCGGGCAATCGGGTTCTGCGAACAATCCAGACATGGATCGATCGTCAGCAATCTGCCGCCTGGCTTGAGTGCTTTCGCGGCCAACTGCATGAAGTCTATTGCCACGGGATCATCAAGATGATGAAGCAAACCGAGAGCAAGAACCACATCAAATGCCGGCAACTCTTCCAGGTCTGTCATCTCGAGTTGCTTGCAGTGGAATTCGCCACGCACGCCGAATCGTTTGCGCGCCTGAATTATATAGTTCTCACTGATGTCAAATCCCCAGTAGTCGACATCGGGCAGATGGGCCAGAATATCCGCCGGACCACAACCCACGTCCAGCACTTTCATTCCGGAAAACGGTTTCACAAAATCCGCAACAAAATCCTGCCGTAGCTTATGCGCCCCCATAAATGACTGAAACGAGGAATAAATAGATGGATGAGACAGGATGGCCCTCACTCCACGGGTTATCTGTGCCATCAATACCCTCTCGAATCAGAAATTTTCTGCACTCTGCAATCCATGATGGGTTGGAGCATGACCGGCATGAATCGGAGCAATTGATGCAACCGTAACCGCACCAATAACAAAAGCACTTTACGTACTGCGGGGGATCGACGACCTGCAAATTCCTGATCGAACGCAAGACGTTCAAGGGTAGAAACCAGAAAACGACGATTGAAGGTAAGTCGCAGCCTCGGAAGCCGTTTAGCAATACTCCGAACTTGAACTACATTGATCCAGTTAAGCGACTTCCATGTTCCCGACGGGTCAGGCATTTCTTTGTGGCCAAGTATTTTTCCGGCGAGCACCCGCTCCGTAAGTCGCTTGGAGAATAAAGTGGGCATATTGAAGTGCGGTTCATAAGGAAAAAGATAGTTAGGGCAGGTGAAACGATAGCTTGCGCCCACGATGAGACTGTTACCTACATTGGCCACTACACGTTCAACTTCATCCACATGCTCCATCACGTTCACCGAAAATGCGTAGTTAAAACTGTTGCATTCGGCCAGGGCTTCAGCGGTCAGATTAAGGACTCGGGGAACGCAACCCAACGCGACGGCCCTTTCTAGAACCATCTGGCGCATCTGCTCAAAGTGCGAGAAACCGCTACCGGTGGGTTCGAGACCTGTGACTTGAAAGCCCTCCCTAACCAACTGGCAACTGAGCAACAGTGGGCCGGCGCCAACCTCGAGAATCCTCGCGCCGGGCTCCAGACCCTCCAAGTCCATTGCGATGTAACGCCGCCCAAAAACCGCTTCTGCCGCGTAAGTCTCGAACAACGATACCAAGTCTGGCGCCGTGTCGATGAAATATGCGCGAATATCAGCTAACCAGCCCTCGATGGAGGAAGCTTGCGCAGGATCATGCATCGGCGGTAACCCCCAAGACAATCCCGCACAGAATCAACATCACAGCGATAATTTTTGGGGTGCTTAGGGTCTCCCCCAAAAAGAACCACCCTCCAAGCAACACCATGGCGAAGGTGACCCCAATATAGACAGGAAACGCCACGGTCAGCGGAAGCTTTGTAACCACATAAAGCCAAGCAAAAGACGCGAAGAGTGCTGCTGCATATGCCGACAAAATCACCGGATCGGTCAAGAATTTTACAAGATATTGCGGAAAACTGGCGGCCACGAAATCCTCCGCCGCATTCGATCGCCACTTTACCATGAGTTGGCTGTAGGTGACCAACAGTGCAATGGGCAAAATCATTAAATAATAAGTCTTCACTTTTTTCTCATTAAACAGGTGCCTCAACAAACCATGCGAAACTCGATCTTGCTGTTATTGGTTGAAGGCCGATATCGGTATGAGCGAGTAAAAAAATGCTGCCCTGATTATCACGCTCATCAAACCAAGACGAATTAGCTGCCACACAAGAAATAACTCATGGCACTAAACGATGGTAAACATCTTGCGAGTTATTGAAGGAAAAACCGAGAGAAGCATACAGTTTAAGAACGGCGAGATTGGTAACCGAAATCGAGCTTTTCACCTTCTCGTTTCCATTTTCCAGCAGTGCGTTGCATACCGCACTCCACCAGTATTTAGACAAACCCTTTCCACGATACCTTGCTGCCAGTGCATGCAATACCAGGTTATTACCACTATAACCAATGAATCCTGCCAAAACGCCCTGCCAGCGCAGGCCATAAACATGCTGTGCATCAAGCAATTGCTTCAGCCAGTTGTCATAGCGCAGGTCTGCGGCCGCCTTCGATAGATTGAAATCGCGATGGAAGCGACCATGCGCAAATGCGCCATGGCAGATTGCCAGTACCTGCTCTGCGTCGATTTCTTTGGAGATGGTCGCGTCAGGATGCTGCGCCAGGCGCAGTCGAGCCGCGTGGCAATATGGTTCGATCAACGTATCACAGTAATAAAATTCATATTCGTGCAGCAGTCGCTTATCCGCCAATGGATCCACTTTGAGTGTGTGGTGGCCCGCTGTCCGTGCAGCCTGCTGCAGCGCAGCCGCAGAGTATTCGAGCAACTCCCAGGTGGGAATGCCAAACGCCGCCATGTCCCACGGCGTGGCCTTAATCAGGGGTACTTGGCTCATCGAAGGTTGCCCGCCTTATGATATACAGAGGCCGCTTCTTGCTTTCGTCGAAAGTCTTGCCAAGATAGATGCCGAGGATGCCGAGGATGGCAATGATGATCCCACCGATGAAATATAGCGAGACGATCAGGCTGTTCCAGCCGGGAATCGACGAGCCGTAAAACAGCGCGCGTCCCAGAATGTACATGCCGTAACAAAAAGAGAAAAACGCCATCATGAAGCCGAAACGCACGGCCAGCCGCAGCGGCTTGTCGGAATGGGCGATGATGGTTTCGGAAGCCAGCTTCCAGAGCTTGGCGAAGGTGTAGGTAGACTTGCCCTCAAAACGCTCGGCGTGTTTCACCTCTATGCTGGAAGTGGGAAAACCCATCCACTGCACCATTCCGCCAAAGAAGCGCAGTTGCTCGCCCATACGGCGGAAGTTCGCCACCACCGTGCGCGACATGATACGAAAGTTGCCGCTCGCTCCGTCGTATTCGATATCCGCCAGATAGCTGAATATCTTGTAGAACAGCCATGAGGTGATGCGTTTTAATGGCGGATCGCGCCGTGCGCGGCGCCGCGCCAGCACGACGTCATAGCCCTCCAGTGCCTTTGCATACAGACGCGGGATTTCCTCCGGGCGATCCTGTAAATCGCAATCCATCACCACCACCCAGTCGCCATGACAGTAATCCAGCCCAGCGGTGATGCCGTAGTGCTGACCAAAGTTGCGGCTGAACTGAATGCCATGCACACGAGGGTCAACCGCTGCGAGCCGCTCGATCACCTGCCATGAGTTGTCGCCACCACAGTCTTCGACCAGCACAATTTCAAAATCTGGTGAGACGCTTTCCAGCGCGGCCTTCAGGCGCATATACAGCTCGTCGAGACATTTCTCGGCTTTGTACACCGGAATAACGACCGAAAGATGAGGGGGGAGCGTCATTTTTGATGCTGGCGTAGTAATGTCGTTCAAGATAGTGGCCGTCCTGCTGCCGGCAGAACGGCTCGGATGCCGCTGAAACTTCCTGGAAATGCGGCGCACGGCGGTAATTCTGTGCGATGGCCTTCCATTGTGTTTCTGTCCAGTCCCCACCATCCTTGTGTCATGAGGTGTATCTGCTAGAGAATTTCCGCCAGCATACGATCCACGCCCCGCTGCCAGTCGGGCAGGCGCAAATCAAAGACGGTTTGCAGTTTGCCGGTGTCCAGCCGCGAGTTGTGCGGACGCCGGGCAGCGGTCGGAAAGGCGCTGCCAGGAACCGGAGCAAGCTCTTTTGCTATTATTTTGAGAGCTGACTGCGCATATTCCGCCTGGGCTAGAACGTATTTTGCATAACCATGCCAGCTGGTTTCACCGCCCGCCGCCAGGTGGTAAAGCCCCGCGTTGGCAGGGCTCTGCAGCAACTGTCGGATGGCGTGCGCGCTCACATCGGCCAGCAAGTCAGCGCCCGTGGGCGCACCAAACTGGTCGTCGATCACAGTTAGGCGCTCCCGTTCCTGCGCCAGTCGCAGCATGGTCTTGGCAAAGTTGTTGCCGCGCGCGGCATAGACCCAGCTGGTGCGCAGAATCAGGTGCCGCGGGCAGGCCGCCTGAATCCGCTGTTCGCCTTCGAGTTTGGTTTTGCCGTAAACATTAAGCGGAGCCGGAGTATCGGCCTCCGTCCAGGGGCGATGGCCCATGCCATCGAAAACGTAGTCGGTGCTGTAGTGCACCAGCAAAGCACCGAGTTTGGCGGCCTCTTGCGCCAGCACGCCGGGCGCCTGGGCGTTGAGCGCGCGGGCCAGCGCGGGCTCACTCTCGGCTTTATCCACCGCAGTGTGAGCGGCAGCATTGACGATCACGTCCGGGCGAAGCTGCTGCACCGTGGCAGCCAGTCCCGGCAAATTGCCAAGATCACCGCACAGATCGACACTGTGGCGGTCCAGCGCCACCAGTTCACCCAGCGGGGCAAGGCTGCGCTGCAGTTCCCAGCCGACCTGACCATTTTTGCCGAGAAGCAGTATCTTCACGCAGCGGCCCTTGCCGCCGAACCCTGGATGGTCTCGTGCTCATAATGCTTGCTGGTCCACTCCCGGTAGGCGCCGCTCTGTACGCGGGTGACCCATTGCGGGTTGGCCAGATACCACTGCACGGTCTTGCGGATGCCGGTCTCGAAGGTCTCGGCCGGCTTCCAGCCCAGTTCGCGCTCCAGCTTGCTGGCGTCAATCGCGTAGCGGCGATCGTGGCCAGGGCGGTCCTTGACGTAGCTGATCTGTTCGCGGTAGTTTTTGCCATCGGCGCGGGGTTGCAGTTCATCGAGCAGCGCGCAGACGATATTGACGATCTCGATATTGGGCTTTTCGTTCCAGCCACCCACGTTGTAGACCTCACCGTCCTTGCCGGCTTCAAGCACCCGGCGGATGGCGCTGCAATGGTCTTTCACATAAAGCCAGTCGCGGATCTGCTGGCCGTCGCCATAGACCGGCAGCGGTTTGCCGGCCAGCGCGTTGACGATCATCAGGGGGATCAGCTTTTCGGGGAAGTGGTAGGGGCCGTAGTTGTTGCTGCAGTTGGTGGTCAGCACCGGCAGGCCGTAGGTGTGATGGTAGGCGCGCACCAAGTGGTCGCTGGCGGCTTTGCTGGCCGAATAGGGGCTGTTGGGCTCGTAGCGGTGGGTTTCGGTGAAGGCCGGGTCTTGTTTGCCCAGAGAGCCATAGACCTCGTCCGTGGAGACATGCAGGAAGCGGAATCCCTGTTTGGCCTCGCCATCCAGCCGCGTCCAGTAGGAACGCACTTCTTCCAGCAAGCGGAAGGTTCCGACGATATTGGTCTGGATGAAGTCTTCTGGTCCGTGAATGGAGCGGTCTACATGCGACTCCGCCGCAAAATTCAGCACGGCGCGCGGCTGGTGGCTGGCCAGCAGGCTGGCCAGCAGACCGGAATCGCCTATATCGCCCCTGACGAAAACATGCCTCTGGTCGGCGTTCAGGGACGCGAGGTTCTCCAGGTTTCCCGCATAGGTCAGGTTGTCGATATTGACGACCGGCTCATTCGTTTGCGCCAGCCAGTCAAGAACAAAATTGGCACCGATAAAGCCGGCGCCGCCGGTAACAAAAATCATGCAAACCCTCTGTGGCGGTGGGAGGTGGGATCTGGAATGAGGCAGGCTGCCAGCCCAACCCATGGCCTTTCATTATCCCATCACCACTGCATGCTTGATTGTTGGTATTCACAACTTCCCGGTACGCCCGTCACAGGCAGGTTGTGATAAAGCCGGCGCCACTTTCGCGAGATTTTCCAGATTTCGTCAAAAATGAATCCCGCGCATCATCTGCTGCATGGCCACCGCCTCCGCCGACAACTGCGGTTTGGCCCCCTTGTCGCCCGGCTTGGCACCTTTGGCGGCTGACGAGTCCGGGAACATGCGAAAACTGGTGTTCATCGCGATTTGTGCAATGCGCGGTACCAGCGCATGCATCACCTGGCCGGTAATACCCAGGCGGGTGGCAATGCGCACCGGTTTGAAAATGCAGGCCTGCGCAATCATGTCGGCGGCTTCTTCGGGCGACAGCGTCGGCACGTTGTTGTACAGGTTGGTCGGCGCAATCATGGGGGTGCGCACCAGCGGCATGTTGATGGTGGTAAAGCTGATGCCGACATCGGCAAACTCGCTCGATGCGCAGCGCGTCCACGCGTCCAGCGCGGCTTTGGACGCCACGTAGGCCGAAAAGCGCGGCGCATTGGTCAACACGCCGATGGAGCTGATGTTGACCACATGGCCCTTGCGTTTGGTGGCCATGCCGGGCAGCAGCCCCATGGTGACGCGCAGGCAGCCGAAGTAATTGAGCTGCATGGTGCGCTCGTAGTCGTGAAACCGGTCGTAGCTGGCTTCGATCGCGCGGCGAATCGAGCGGCCCGCGTTGTTGATCAGGAAATCAACGCCGCCATGGTTTTCCACCAGCAGCTGGATGAAGCGGTCGCAGTCGGCCATGTCGGCTATGTCAGCGGCATAAGCCACGAAGCTGTAGCCCTTGGCCTTGGCTTCCTTGCAGGCTTCGTCGAGCTTGTCCTGGTCACGGCCACAGATGAGCGTGATGGCGCCGGCCTCGGCAAACTTGTGCGCGGCGGCCAGGCCAATGCCTGATGAGCCGCCGGTGACCAGCACCACCTTGCCGCCGACGGTGCCCTTGAGCGAGCGGTCAATGTGCAGGTCCGGGTCGAGATGCCGCTCCCAGTAGTCCCACAGGCGCCA
>NZ_JANOAL010000143.1:0-6439 GCF_031411155.1 Polaromonas sp.
GCACGATGGCTCGGAGAGCGATGGCTTCACCGGTGACTGGTACAGCGCCACCAAATACGGGCCAACCATGACGGCAGCCGGTGCCTACAAGGACCACCACTACCCCAACTGCTACGCCGGCTATGACGACCCGCGCTACCACGCCAGCGACGGCGACACGCGCGAGGCCCTGGGCACGCTCTGGTACCACGACCACCGGCTGGATTTCACCGCGCCCAATGTCTACCGCGGCCTGACCGGCTTTTACCTGCTGTTCGATGAAATCGACTCCGGCGACGAGCGCGACCCGAATCCGCTGGCGCTGCGCCTGCCCAGCGGCGTTGGCAAGTACGACATTCCGCTGGTGTTTCAGGACAAATTCTTCGACTCCAGCGGCATGATGGCGTTCGACCAGTTCGCCACCAAGGGCATTCTGGGCAACAAGTTCTGCGTCAACGGCAAGGTTCAGCCGAAGTTCCCGGTGGAGCGGCGCAAGTACCGCTTTCGCCTGCTCGACGGCGGTCCGTCGCGCTTTTACGAGTTTTACCTGACCGACGGCAGCGGCGTGAACCAGAGCTTCACCTACATTTCCAACGACGGCAACCTGCTGCCCGCGCCATTGCCGGGCGTGAAGAAGGTGCGCCTGGGCGTGGCCGAGCGGGCCGATATCGTGGTCGACTTTTCCCAGTACCCCCTGGGCAGCAAGCTCTACCTGGTGAACCGCCTGATCCAGACCGACGGCCGCGGGCCGGAAACCGGCAACCGTGACGCCAGCGGCCTGTTGACCAACGCCGGAACGCAAATCCTGCGCTTTGATATCGACAGCGACCCGGCCAGCCCCGACCTGAGCCAGGTGCCGGCCGCCCTGCGCGCGCTGCCGCCCATCAACCTGGCCGAAGTGGTGCGCAACCGGCGCTTTGAGTTCGACAAGCAAAACGAGGTCTGGACCGTCAACGGCAAGATTTTTGATGTCGAGAATACGATTGCTTCCCCCAGGCGCGGCACCGCCGAAATCTGGACGCTCAAGGGCAAGGGCGATTGGCATCACCCGGTGCACATCCACTTCGAGGAAGGCCGCATTTTGAGCCGCAACGGCCTGCCGCCGGCGCCGCACGAGAGTGGGCGCAAGGATGTCTATGTGCTGGCGCCGGGAGACGAGGTGCGGGTGTTCCTGCGCTTCAGGGACTTTTTGGGCAAGTACATGATGCACTGCCACAACCTGGTCCATGAAGACCACGCCATGATGATTCGCTGGGAGATTGTGGAATAGGCGGCAGCCCCTTCAACGCATGCCATCGCGCAGCCGCGCAAACACCGTCCAGAAGGCCGCGTCCTGGGTGGTGGCGAAGTTGATGCGCATCAGGGTGCTGGGCGTGCGCACCGCATGAAACAGCGCGCCGGGGGCAATCAGGTAGCCCTCGTCCAGCATGCGCTGCGACAGCGCGTCGGTGTCGACCCCGGTATCGACCCAGCCAAACAGGCCGGCCGGCTCGGCCGCGAAAGTGCAGCCGTGGGCCAGCGCCAGCCGGGCGCTGCGGGCTCTGGCCAGGTCGAGCCGGGTGCGTATGCGTTCGGCGTGGCGGCGCAACTGACCCTGGTCTATGCACCAGGCCAGCGCTTTTTCGAGCAGGGCGGGTGTGGTCAGGGTGGCCAGCAGCTTGGTATCGAGCAGGCGTTCGACCAGATCGGTCGGCGCGGCCAGGTAGCCGACGCGCCAGCCCGGCGCCAGAATCTTGGCAAAGCCGCTGACGTAAATCGTGCGCTGCAGGCCGTCCAGCACGCACAGCCGGGTCGCGTGTTCGGGCGCCAGGTGGCTGTAGGTGTCGTCTTCGACAATATGAAAATGGTGCTGATTCGCCAGCTGCAGCACGCGGTGGGCGCTGCCGGGCGTCAGGCAGTAACCGGTCGGGTTGTGAAACACGCTGACGCTGACAAACAGCTTGGGGCTGTGGAGTTCGCAATAGCGCGCCATCACGGCCAGGTCGGGGCCGTCGGCGCGGCGCGGCACCGGCAAAATCCGCATGCCCATGGCCTCCAGCCGCGCAAACTCGACGGCCCAGCCGGGCTCCTCGACCATCACGCAGTCGCCGGCGCGCAGCAGGGTGCGGCTGACAATGTCCAGCGCATGGGTGGCGCCGACGCTGGTGATGATCTGCTCGGGCGCGACCTGCAGATTGAGCGACACCAGCTTTTTCGAGAGCGCGCGGCGCAGGCCGCCGTCGCCGGCCGGCTCGCCATATTGCAGCGAATACTCCTTCAGCGCACGGGTGCTGGTGACCTTGCGCACGGCGGCGGGCATGAAGCTGGTTTCCAGCCAGTCCGGCGGAAACACGCCCATGCCGGGCTGCGGCTTGTCGCTGAGGCCCTGGAACATGCCGCGAATCAGCGCGGTCGCATTGACCGGGTTGTGCTGCGGCAAAAAGACTTCTGGCGATTTTACGGACGCTACCAAATTGATAGCTGTATGTGCACGTTCCGTATGGGCCAGAGGGTTATTTGATGCATATTCGCGGACAAAAAAGCCGCGGTTCTTGTGCGCCACCACCAGGCCCTGGGCCAGCAGCTGGTCATAGGCGGCGACCACGGTGGAGACGCTCACGCCCTGCTGGCCGGCACACAGCCGCACCGAGGGCAGGCGCGCGCCAGGCGCCAGCAGCCGGCTTTTGATGCGCTCGGCAAAGCGCGCGCTGAGCTGTTCCGTCAGCGACTGGGAGGCGGTTTTCATCAGCATGGCGGGGCCTGATTCATGAAGGGGCTATCTGTGCTGACAAGGCAGGCAATACAGTTTGCAAATTTGTAGCCAAAACTGTATCGGTTCTGTGCTGCTTTCAACTATAAAGTCTGAACCATGAATTGGCAAGAATTTACCGCTTTGCTGGTGCTGGCCACGGCGATGAGCTTCACGCCGGGGCCCAACACCACGCTGTCGACGGCGCTGGCGGCCAACCACGGCTTCAGGCGCGCGCTGCCCTTTGTCTGCTCGGTGCCGCTCGGCTGGGGCGTGCTGCTGTCGCTGTGTGCGCTGGGCCTGGGCGCGCTGCTGCTGGCGGTGCCGCTGCTGGGCTCGGCCGTCAAGATTGGCGGCGTGGCCTATCTGCTGTGGCTGGCCGCAAAAATTGCCAGGTCACGCCAGCTCGACGAAGCCCATGCGGCCCGCATGCATGTCAGCTTCTGGCAGGGCGCGGCCCTGCAATTCGTCAACATCAAGGCCTGGATGCTGGCGCTGGCGATTGTGAGCGGCTGGATCGCCGGGCGCAGCGACCCCGGCCAGCGCTTTGCCGTGGTGTTGCCGGTGATGCTGGCCTTCGCGCTGGTGAGCAACCTCAGCTACGCGCTGGTCGGCTCGCTGTTGCGCGACTGGCTGGCCGGGCCTGCGGGCAGCGGCCAGCGCCTGGTCTGGTTTAACCGTGTGATGGCGGGCGTGCTGGTCGTCACGGCCGTCTGGATGCTCTTTTTATGAGCCCGCAACAGCAGCAAGTCAGGAAAGGCCTGTGGCTGGGCCTGCTCGGCATCGTGATTTTCTCGGTCACGCTGCCGATGACGCGGCTGGCCGTGGGCACGCCCGATGCGCCGCAGATGTCGGGGGTCTTTATCGCCATGGGCCGGGCGCTGGTGGCGGCGGCGCTGTCGGCGCTATTTTTGCGGGCCACGCGCGCGCCGCTGCCCCGGCGCGCCGACCTGGGGCCGCTGCTGATCACCTCGGCCGGCGTGGTATTTGGCTTTCCGCTGTTCACCTCGGTCGCCATGCGCTATGTGGAAGCGGTGCATGCCAGCGTGATCGTGGGCGTGCTGCCGCTGGCCACCGCCGCCGTCGGCGCGCTGCTGCACCGCCAGCGCCCCTCTAGCGGTTTCTGGGGCTGCGCCGCCCTGGGCAGCGCGCTGGTGGTGGCCTTTGCCATGCTGCGCTCGGGCAATGGCACGGGCGGTCTGGCGATTCATTTTGCCGACCTGCTGTTGCTGGCGGCCATGCTGTGCGCCGCCGTGGGCTATGGCTATGGCGCCCGACTGTCGCAGCAGATGCGCGCCGAGCATGTAATTTGCTGGGCCCTGCTGATCGCCCTGCCGCTGACCCTGCCGCTGACGGTGCTGAGCTGGCCCGCCGGACCGCTCAAGGCCAGCGCCTGGTGGGGCTTTGCCTATGTGGCGGTGTTTTCGATGTGGCTGGGCTTTTTTGCCTGGTACCGCGGGCTGGCGCTGGGCGGCACGGTGCGCGTCAGCCAGGTGCAACTGGTGCAGCCCTTCCTATCGATGCTGGTGTCGGTGCCGCTGCTCGGCGAGCGGCTGGACGCGGTGACGGTGGGCTTTGGCCTGGCGGTGATCGCCACGGTGTTTGCCGGCAAGAAAATGCCGGTTCATACTGCAAGGCTGGCCGCTGCCCAGACCCCGCAACAAGGTTAGTGCAATCGTTGATGAACCGGGCTTGCTGTTGATTCAGGCGGCGCCCGCCTACAAAGGAGATGGAAATGGAATGGACCCAGGCGCAGCGCGCCAAGAAAATGAACCCCTCGGTGATCCGCGAGATCCTGAAGGTCACCGAAAAGCCCGGCATCATCAGCTTTGCCGGCGGCCTGCCCTCGCCCAAGACGTTTCCGATTGCCGCCTTCAGCGCGGCCTGCGAAAAAGTGCTGCGCGAAGACGGCCATGCCGCGCTGCAGTACGCCGCCAGCGAAGGCTATGCGCCGCTGCGCGAGCTGGTGGCGGCGATGCTGCCCTGGGACGTGGACCCGGCCCAGGTGCTGATCACCACCGGCTCGCAGCAGGGGCTGGACCTGCTGGCCAAGGTACTGATTGACGCCGGCAGCCGTGTGCTGGTCGAAACCCCAACCTACCTGGGCGCGCTGCAGGCCTTCACGCCGATGGAGCCGGACATCGTGGGCGTGGCCAGCGACGAGGGCGGCGTGGACCTGGCCGACCTGGCCGCCAAGGCCGCCGGTGCGCGCTTCTTTTACGTGCTGCCCAATTTCCAGAACCCGACCGGCCGCACCATGCCCGAGTCGCGCCGCGCCGCCCTGAGCGCCGAGGCGGCCCGGCTGGGCCTGCCGCTGGTCGAAGACAACCCCTATGGCGACCTGTGGTTCGACAGCCCGCCGCCGCTGCCGCTGACGGCGCGCAACCCCGAGGGCTGCGTCTACCTCGGCTCGTTTTCCAAGGTGCTGGCGCCCGGCCTGCGGCTGGGTTTCATGGTGGCGCCCAAGGCCATCTTTCCCAAGCTGCTGCAGGCCAAGCAGGCGGCCGACCTGCACAGCCCCGGCTTTAACCAGCGCATGGTGGCCGAGGTCATGAAAGACGGCTTTCTGGACCGGCATGTGCCGACCATACGCGCGCTCTACAGGTCGCAGCGCGACGCCATGCTGGCGGCGATGAAGCGCGACATGCCCGAGGGCGTGCAATGGAACACCCCGGCCGGCGGCATGTTTTTGTGGGTGCGCCTGCCCGAAGGCATGAACGCCATCGACCTGCTGCCCAAGGCGGTGGAACGCAATGTGGCCTTTGTGCCGGGCTGGGCCTTTTACGCCGACCACGCCGACCCGCGCACCTTGCGCCTGTCGTTTGTCACCTCCAGCGTGGAGCAGATCAATATCGGCATCGGCGCCCTGGCCAGCGCGATCCGCGAGCAGCAGGCGGCGCTGGTGCCGGCCGAGGTTTGACCGGCGCGAAACCCTGAACCCAACGGGAGAGCAGCCCCATGAAGCCACGCCTTTTCAAGCAAGTGGACGTGTTCAGCGCCACGCCCTACTTTGGCAACCCGGTGGCCGTGGTGCTGGACGGCGCCGGCCTCAGTGACGAGGCGATGCAGCGTTTTGCGCGCTGGACCAACCTGTCGGAGACCACCTTTGTGCTGCCGCCGGTCGATGCATCGGCCGACTACCAGTTGCGGATTTTCACGCCCGGCGGCGAGTTGCCGTTTGCCGGCCACCCGACGCTGGGCAGCTGCCACGCCTGGCTGCAGGCCGGCGGCCAGCCGCGCGGCCCGGACTTCATCGTGCAGCAATGCCAGGTCGGGCTGGTGAAAATCCGGCGCGAGGGCACGCGCCTGGCGTTTGCCGCCCCGCCACTCAAGCGCTCGGCGCCCAGCCCGGTGATGCTGGCGCAGGTCGCGGCGGCGCTGGCTTTGAAACCGTCGCAGATTCTGGCCGCGCAGCTGCTGGACAATGGCCCGGCCTGGCTGGGCCTGTTGCTGGACAGCCCCGAGACCGTGCTGCAGCTCGATCCCAACCATGCGGCGCTGGAAAAGCTCGATGCCAAAGTAGGCGTCGCTGCCATTTACCCACCGCGTGAAACGCCAGCGTTGATCGCCCGCGCCAACCGCGAAGCCAGGGCATTCATAGCCCCCACGCTTGCCACTGCGTGTGCTGCGCTGCCCCCCGAGGTGGCTGGCCTTGCTTGGGGCGGCCCGGCGCGGCGGCCGTTGGAGCCCACCCTCGATGCGCCGGATCTGGAAGTGCGCGCCTTCGCCGCC
>NZ_JANOAL010000144.1:0-7059 GCF_031411155.1 Polaromonas sp.
GCTGGCGGCGGGCTGGCTGATCGACGCCTGCGGCTGGAAGGGCAAGTCCATCGGCAACGCCGGTGTCTACGACAAGCAGGCGTTGGTGCTGGTCAACCGGGGCGGCGCCAGCCACCCGGTGACGGGCGGCGAGGTCATGACGCTGGCCAAGGCGATCCAGACCAGCGTCTACGAGCGCTTCGGCATCCTGCTGGAACCCGAGCCGGTGGTCGTCTAAGGCCAGACGCCGGGCCGAAAGCGCAGACCATGATTGTGGTGTTCGATGCGCAATGCCTGCTGTGCGACGGCTGGGTGAAGTTTTTACTGCGCCACGACCAGCGCCGCGTGCTGCGTTTTGCCTCGATCCAGGGCGCGCACGGCCAGGCTTTTCTGGCGCAGGCCGGGCTCAAGGTGGAGGGGCTGCAGACCCTGCTGCTGGTCGATGGCGACCGCGTCTGGCAGCACACGGCGGCCTTGCTGCGCATGTTTCACGCGCTGGGCGGTGCCTGGCGGCTGGCGTGGCTGGCCTGGCTGATACCGGCCCCGCTGCGCGATGCGCTGTACCGTTTTCTGGCGCGCCACCGCTACGCCTGGTTTGGCCGCAGCGAGAGCTGCCTGCTGCCGCCCGCCGATTACGCGCAGCGCTTTCTGGACTGACTGGAAATCGCTTGAACGCATAAAACCACCTTGCGGTGGTTTTATGTTGCTATATTTTTTATAGCTTCTGATGCCCATATTACCTGGGCTACAGCCATTTGAAGTGCCAAAAAAGCACTTTACTTGGTGTCGCCCTTGCCCAGGCTAGGAAAGGCCAGGCCATCGCCCACCGACAGCAGGCCGGCCTGGGTGTAAATGGCCAGCTTGTCGCGGGTGTCGATGATGTCCAGGTTGCGCATGGTCAGCTGGCCGATGCGGTCCAGTGGCGTGAAGGCGCCTTCGACTTTTTCCATGCTCAGGCGCTCGGGCTTGTAGGTCAGGTTGGCCGACTCGGTGTTCAGGATCGAGTAGTCGTTGCCGCGGCGCAGTTCCAGCGTCACTTCGCCGGTGATGGCGCGCGCCACCCAGCGCTGGGCCGTCTCGCGCAGCATGATGGCCTGCGAGTCAAACCAGCGGCCCTGGTACAGCAGCCGTCCCAGCTTGCGGCCGTTGTCGCGGTACTGCTCGATGGTGTCTTCGTTGTGGATGCCGGTCAGCAGGCGCTCATAGGCAATGAACAGCAGCGCCAGGCCGGGGGCCTCGTAAATGCCGCGGCTTTTGGCTTCGATGATGCGGTTTTCGATCTGGTCGCTCATGCCCAGGCCGTGGCGGCCGCCGATGCGGTTGGCTTCGAGAATCAGCTCGACCAGGCTGTCGAAACGCTGGCCGTTCAGTGCTACCGGCTGGCCTTCTTCAAAGCGCACCGTGACTTCCTCGCGCTTGACCTCGACCTCGTCCTTCCAGAAAGCCACGCCCATGATGGGGTTGACGATCTTCATGCCGCTGCTGAGTTGCTCCAGGTCTTTGGCCTCGTGCGTGGCGCCCAGCATGTTGGAATCGGTGGAATAGGCCTTTTCGGCCGACATCTTGTAGCCAAAGCCGGCCTGGGTCATGAAGGCCGACATTTCGGCGCGGCCGCCCAGCTCGTCAATGAACAGTTGGTCCAGCCAGGGCTTGTAGATTTTGAGGCTGGGGTTGGTCAGCAGGCCATAGCGGTAAAAGCGCTCGATGTCGTTGCCCTTGTAGGTGCTGCCGTCGCCCCAGATGTTGACGTCGTCTTCCTTCATGGCCGACACCAGCATGGTGCCGGTCACGGCGCGGCCCAGCGGCGTGGTGTTGAAGTAGGTGACGCCGGCGGTGGTGATGTGAAAGGCGCCGGCCTGCAGCGCGGCAATGCCTTCGGCGGCGAGCTGGCTGCGGCAGTCGATCAGGCGCGCCTTTTCGGCGCCGTACTGCATCGCCTTGCGCGGAATCTCGTCGTAGTCGGGCTCGTCGGGCTGGCCCAGGTTGGCGGTGTAGGCGTAGGGAAGCGCGCCCTTGAGTTTCATCCAGTGCAGGGCGGCGCTGGTGTCGAGGCCGCCGGAAAACGCGATGCCGACTTTTTGGCCGGTGGGCAGGTGCTGAAGAATGGTGCTCATGGTGAAAATCCTGAAATCAACCGAAATGACAGATGTAGTGGTAGGCCGCGAAGCCGTCGGCGACCCGGATGTCGAACGTTGAGTGGGCGGGGACGCTGAACTGCTCGCCGACCGAGGACTTGACCCAGGCCTGGCTGCCGGCCAGCTTGTACTCGCAGGCGCCGCCCACGCATTCCATGATCTCGGGCGCGCCGGTGTTGAAGGTCAGGGTGGCCGGCAGCGCAACGGGCAAGATAACGCCGACCGATTTTTTCGTGCCGTCGGCCAGCGTGATGCCGTGGCTCACGCATTTGCCGTCAAAGTAGACATTGGCCTGGGTCGTGACGCTGATGTTGTCGATTTTTTCGGTGGTCATGGGCAAGTGGATAGCTAGGTAAGCACCGATTTTAGGTTACCCGGCCGTTCGCTTTGAATCCGCCGGGCCGGTGGCGGCGTATCTGTAATGCCTAGTAATGCTTGACAATGGTGTTCATGAAACCAGAAAGCCCGGATAGCCACTTGATTGCGCTGATCGACCGTGTTGCCCTTGCCGACGAATTGGCATTGAGGGAGTTGTACGACCTGACCTCGTCCAAGCTTTACGGCGTGGCGGTGCGCGTCGTCAGCAACCGTGAATGGGCCGAGGATGTGCTGCAGGAAGCTTTTTTCAATATCTGGCGCATTGCCGGTGACTACAAGGCCACGCTGTCGCCGCCCATGGCCTGGATGGGGTTGGTGGTGCGCAGCCGCGGCCTGGATTTTTTGCGGCGCCGGGCGGTGGGCCGCGCCGACATGATGCACGAACTTGATGACCTGATTTCCGACACCGTGGCCGGTGATTCGCCCAACCCCATGGACACCACGCAAGCCAGCGAGCAGGCCTGGGCCCTGCACCAGTGCCTGGGCCAGCTCGAGCACAAGCAGCGCGAAGTCGTCAGCCTGGCTTACCTGCGCGACCTCAGCCATGGCGAGCTGGCCCAGCAGCTCAAGCTGCCGCTGGGCACCGTGAAAACCTGGATTCGGCGCGGTTTGGAACAACTGCGTGGTTGCATGGCGAGGTTTGCATGAATATGGCCCCCACGCTCTTCACTTCGTGTCATACGCTGCCTCCCGAGGGGGTTGTGCTTGCTTGGGGCGGCCCGGCGTTGCGCACTGATGTTGCCGAGGTTGCACCATGAATATTTCAAACAACCCGACATTGATCGAGCAACTGGCGGCCAGCTACGCGCTGGGCACCTTGCGCGGTGGCGCGCGCCGCCGCTTTGAAGCGCTGGCGCGTGACAACGCCACCCTGCGTGCCGCGGCGCTGATCTGGCAAAGCCGGCTGGCGTCGGTGGCTGAATTGCAACCGCAGGCGGCGCCCAGCCCGGTGGTGTGGCAGCGGATTGAAAACCTGGTCAGGGCCGACCAGGAGGTTAAGGCCATGCAGGCCGCGCGTGCCAAACCGGTGACGGCTGCGGCCGGTGGCTGGTGGGCCAGCCTGGGCCTGTGGCGCGGCGCAGCCGGCGCGGGCGCGCTGGCGGCCGTGGTGGCGCTGGTGACGGGGCTGAACCTGAACACGCAGCTGAACGGGCAGGTGCAGGAACTCACGGCAAAACTTTCCGCCACGCCCGAAATCCAGTATGTGGCGGTGCTGGCCGACGACAAGGCCTCGGCGTCGATGCTGGTGACCTTTGACCCAAAAAACAAAAAGCTGTTGCTCAAGCGCGTCGGGGATTTTCGTGAGCAGGCCGACAAGTCGCTGCAGCTGTGGGCCTTGCCGCCCGGCAGCGGACCCAAATCGCTTGGCGTGCTGGGCAGTGAACCGGTGCTTCGCCTGACGGCCGCCCACAGCGACGTGCGCGAAGTGCCCACGCTGGCCATCAGCCTGGAGCCCAAGGGCGGCGTGCCGCCGGGCAGCGGGCCGAGCGGGCCGGTGCTGTTCAAGGGCGCGCTGATTCAGACGGTGCCGCAGTAAGCGCCCGCAAGGCGGGATTCAGCCATAAAAAAAGGGGCGTCCAATGCCCCTTTTTCATGCCTTTCAGCGCTCAGCGCCAGTGACCATGGTGCCCGCCCCCATAACCCCGGCTGTAGCCAAAGTTTAGCGACAGCCCGATGGGCGCGAAGTAAGGCCGGGGGTAGTAGGGCTGGACGTACTGCGGCTGGCCGTAATAAGCGGGATACACCGCCGGCTGCACATAGGTGGCGACGGGCTGGACGTATACCGGCGCCACCGGCGCAGGCTGCAGGTAGGCCTGCGGCTGGGCCGGCAGACCCGGCTGGGGCGCGGCGCTGATGGCGCCCACCGGCGTCACCTGCAACCGCACATAAAGGCCGGGGTCGGTCGCCATCTGGGTGGTGTATTGCTGGCTCTGGTATTCATAGACCACGTTGTAGTGGCTGGGGCGGTTTTCGTAATAGGTTTGCGTGCTGCACTGCTGCACGTTCTGGACCTGGCTGCCGCCGCCCTCGATGCTGTCGCCAATCATGGCGCCGCCGACCAGGCCAAGCACGGTGGCTGCCGCGCGGCCGCCGCCATGGCCAATCGCGTTGCCGGCCGCGCCGCCGGCCAGCGCGCCCATCAACGCGCCCGCGCCCGACCTGGGCGCCTGCACGACGACGGCCTGGTTGCTGCAGACCTGGCGTGGCACGGCCACCTGCTGCACCACCGGGGTGCTGGAGATCACGCGCGCCAGAATGTCGGTGGCACAGGCCGGCACGGCCGCCAGAGCGGCGCTGGCCACGATGGCCGCGATGGCCAGCGATTTGGGAGTCGGAACGTTTTTCATGATGCAAACCTCACTTTTCAGCAAACGGCTGAAGCTGTTCCGTTTTAACGGGTTTATCGGTGACCCGGATGACGGCTTGGCGTCAAGCCTGATTTTAGTGAGTCAGAGTCGGTTTGAGCCGCCGAGTTCGGTCAATCCACTGTAAAGCTGACCAGAAGAGAACCATTGCCTGGCGCCGTTTAAGGCCGGGTCGCCCAGGCTGCGGCATCAAAGCCGACCGTGACGCGGCCATCGCCCCATTCGACGACCGGGCGCCTGATGACGCTGACCTGCGCCCGCATCAGCGCCTGGGCGCTGGCGTCATCGCGCACGGCGGCCTGCTGGCCGGCGTCCAGTTGGCGCCAGGTCGTGCCCTTGCGGTTGAGCAGCGTTTCCCAGCCGACGGCCTGCTGCCAGTGCGCCAGGTTGGGGTCCGGCACGCCCTGCTTTTTGAAGTCGTGGAACTGGTAGTCCAGCCCCTGTTCAATGAGCCAGGCGCGGGCTTTTTTGACCGTGTCGCAATTGGGAATGCCGTAGAGCGTGATCATGGCGCGAATTGTGCGCGAAAAAAGGGCGGGCATGGTGCCCGCCCGACCAGGGCTGCAAGGGAGGAGGGAATGCAGCCTTGCGAGAACCTGCCCGAACTTACTCGAACGAAATCCGGGCCGCCTTGAGCTGTGTGCCGTCCGCCGAGGCCACCCCCTTGACTTCGACGCTCACGCCGTTGGCCAGGTCGGCCGCCGTTTTGCCGGCGGGGCGGAAGTCGGTGGTGGTGCTGTAGTCCACGGTGACGCCGCGCAGCACAAAGGTTTTAGCGGTTGTGTTCAGGCTGCCGATCGCGCCATGCAATTCGAGCTTGAGCGGGTCGTTTTCATCTTCCCGTTCGACCTTCTTCGCCACCAGCACGCCATTGACCAGACTGCCCTCGACCTCGACGCGGTCGCCGAGCTTGAGGCCCGCCGGCACGGTGACACCCGTTGCATCAACCGGCTGCCCGTTAACGCTGAACTTGCTGCTTGAGGTGAACGCGGTGATGGTGCCCTCGATTTCGGCTTCATCACGGTCTTCGACCTCCACCTCGACCTGGCGGATTTTCAGCGCCTTGCGCGTGCCGCTGGTCAGGACGGGCTCGAGCCGCACCCGCACCAGCATGCCGTTGGCCAGGGTCAGGCCGGCGGGGATGTCGACAGGCGCGGCAAAGCTGATGGTAAGCGTGCCGATCTTGAAGGTTTTGGCGGTGGTGTCCAAAGCGCTGATGGTGCCCTGCAGCTTGAAGGCCTTGACGCTGGCCAGCAGTTTGCGCTCGACGCGGGTGGCGGTGAGGCGGTTGGTCACGGGGTCGACAAAGCCGTGCACTTCGACAATGTCGTTCACCGCCAGCGCCGGGAGGCCGGTCAGGCCGTCCTCGAAAATGGTGGTGGTCGTGACCTGCACGGTTTGCCCGAGCACCACCAGGGTCTTGGCGCTGGCGTCAATGCTGGCAATCGGCCCCAGCAACTCACTGCGCACCTCGATGCTGTCCGCGTCCGCGCGGTCGCCGTTTTTCGGCTTGCCTTTTACCCGCACCATCATGCCCAGCTTGAGCTTGCCGCGCATGTCCCGGTTGTCGTCATCGACATCGAGAATGCTGCTGGCCGTGGCATCTTCAAACCGGATGCCGCCAACGATGATGGAGCCAAAGCCGGCGATCGGCCCTGACGAGAAAGAGCCGGTGCCGCCGCTGCTGACACCGGCGCTGCCGCCACCGCCACCACCGCCGCAGCCCGCCAGTGCCATGGCACTGCCCAGCACGGTCAACAGCAGTCCTTCCCGGCGCGTGATGCCATCGGTGACCGGGGTGTTCAGTACGTTTTTCATGATGTGCTCTCCTTGGGGGTTGGGGGGATGGGTGATGCAGCAGGCGCTGCCATGGTCTGCGACCAGGTGAACAGGCCAATGCGCAGACTGTGCGCCTGTGCGCGGCCGGTCTGCCGGTCCGTTTCGATCATTTGTTCCAGTTGCGGTGCAACTCGCGCCAGCATCGCGTTCCACTGGTGTTGCATCAGTTCACGGGCCTGGGTGAGTGATTGCGTGGACATCTCATCAGCAAAAATGGATTGCTCCATCTGCTGCTTGCCATCGTGCAGAACGTTGTCGACGGCCGCACGAAAGTGATCGCCCACGTTGTCACCCAGGAAAATCAGCATACGCGCCCAGTCGCCGTGTGGCACGAAGGCTTCTCCTAACAACTGCACGCTGTC
>NZ_JANOAL010000145.1:0-21705 GCF_031411155.1 Polaromonas sp.
TGCGCGGTGACCACGACATGAACGAAGTCAAGGTCGGCAAGGTGCCCGGCCTCACTAACTTTCGCTTCGCCACGCTTCCCGAGATTGAAGACCACTTTGGCTGCAAACCCGGTTACCTCGGGCCGCTGAACCTGCAAAAACCGGTCGGGCTGGTGGTGGACCGCGAGGTGGCTGCCCTGGCCGACTGGGTCTGCGGCGCCAACGAGGCCGACTTCCACACCACCGGCGTCAACTGGGGCCGCGATCTGCCCGAGCCCGATCTGGTGGCCGATCTGCGCAACGTGATGGCGGGCGACCCTTCGCCCGACGGCAAGGGCGTGCTGGCGTTTGAGCGCGGCATTGAAGTCGGCCATATCTTTTACCTCGGCACCAAATACAGCCAGGCCATGAACGCCACCTTCCTCGGTGAAAACGGCAAGCCGCAGTTCCTGGAAATGGGCTGTTACGGCATCGGCATCACGCGCCTGCCCGCCGCCGCGATCGAGCAAAACCATGACGAGCGCGGCATCATCTGGCCCGATGCGATTGCCCCGTTCACGGTAGTGATTTGCCCGATCACCCCGGATCGATTCCCGGAGGTGAAGGCCGCGGCTGACACGCTGTACAACCAGCTGCTCGCCGCTGGCGTGGACGTGATCCTGGACGACCGCGGCGAGCGCCCTGGCGCGATGTTCGCCGACTGGGAACTGATTGGCGTGCCGCACCGCGTCACGATTGGCGACCGGGGTCTCAAGGAAGGCCAGCTCGAATACCAGCACCGCCGCGATGCCGAAACGAGCAAGATCAAGGCCACCACGGCGCTTGACTTCCTCAAGGGAAAACTGGCCCTGTGAACGCACCTGACGTTGCCCCGGCAACGGATTCAGCGCATTTATCCAGAAGAAAATGCCTGCAGTCCATGGTTTTCGCGTGCTCATTGCTATCAATTTCAGAGCAATCCAGGGCCGGCGCGCAGATCGAGGAACCCATGATCGACTCGGTGCGCACGGCGCTGAGTTCAGCCGTCGCCAACCAGGCGCCCCCCGTTCCAGAGTTCAAGGACACCGAAAGCCGGCTCGCTTACCTGCGCTGGCTGGGCAACATGAGTGACCGGCTCAGAAAGAAAAAGCCCGAATGGCAGATCCGCCAGGAATTCCTGCAAACCGTCTGGTACGAAAGCAAACGCGCCGGGCTGGATGTGACTCTGGTGATGGGCCTGATCCAGGTCGAAAGCAATTTCCGCAAGTTTGCGGTGAGCAACGTGGGCGCACGCGGCTACATGCAGGTCATGCCCTTCTGGACGCGCGTGATCGGCGACAGCGACCCCGGCAAACTGTTCCACATGCAGACCAATCTGCGCTTTGGCTGCGTGATTCTTCGCCACTACCTGGACCGGGAAAGAGGCGATCTGTTCCTCGGTCTGGGCCGCTACAACGGTTCGCGCGGCAAGGCGCCCTATCCCAGCGCGGTGATGGGTGCGAGCAAGAACTGGGAATTGAGCGCCTGAACGTCACGCCCGCAACTGGGTTGCATCGGTAAAGCCCCGTTCCTCGGCCAACCAGACCAGCACAGGAATCGTGCCCGGCAATACCGGCTGCAGCGTCACCGGCAGCGACTGCCAGGCAAACAACTGCCCTTCGTGCATCTGCAACTCGCCCACCCATTCAAACACCTTGCAGAAATTTAGCCGGACCAGCGCGTGGGGGTAGTCGACCAGCTCAACCTTCCAGGGGTGGATGGCAGCGATGGAGACGCCGATTTCTTCGTGCAGTTCGCGGCGCAGCGCCTGCTCTACTGTTTCGCCCCGTTCCAGCTTGCCGCCCGGAAATTCCCAGTAGCCTTCATAGACCTTGCCGGGCGGACGCGAAGTAAGCAGGAAGTCGCCATTTTCCCGAACCAGCACGCCGACCGCCACATCGACCACTTTGCGGTCCGGGCCGCCTTCACGGGGTCTGTCGCCATCGGCTACCAGAACACTCATTTCGGATCAGCCTGCCAATTTTCCGACGGGCCGCCCCTGGGAAAATTAGTCCCCTCGGGGGGCAACAACGACACGAAGTGCGGAGCGTGGGGGCTCACAATTTGCCGGCGTAGTCGCGCGCAAACTGGTAGGCCACCCGGCCGCTGCGCGAGCCGCGCTCCAAGGCCCACACCAGCGACGCAGGGCGGGCCGCCTCAATGGCCGGCGCGCTGACGTCAAAGGAGGACAGCCACTGGGCCACGATGGTCAGGTACTCGTCCTGGCTGAAGGGGTAAAAGCTGACCCATAAACCAAAACGCTCGGACAGTGAAATTTTTTCTTCCACGACCTCACCGGGATGGACTTCGCCGTCTTCGGTGTGGGTGTAAGTGAGGTTCTCCGTCATGTACTCGGGCAGCAGGTGGCGCCGGTTGCTGGTGGCGTAAATCAGCACATTGGGCGTGGCAGCAGCGATAGAGCCATCAAGAATCGACTTGAGCGCCTTGTAGCCGGGCTCGCCTTCCTCGAAGCTGAGGTCATCACAAAAGACGATGAATTTTTCGGGCAGGCCGGACACCACATCCACGATGTCGGGCAAGTCGGTCAGGTCGGCCTTGTCCACTTCAATCAGCCGCAGGCCGCGCGCCGCATATTCATTCAGGCAAGCCTTGATGAGTGACGACTTGCCGGTACCGCGCGAGCCGGTCAGCAGCACATTGTTGGCCGGCTTGCCGCTCACAAACTGCTCGGTATTGCGCTGGATTTTTTCTTTCTGATCGTCGATTTCTTTCAGATTGTGCAGACTCATGCGGCCAATGTGCCTGACCGGCTCCAGCGCGCCGTGGCCCGAACTGCGCTTGCGGTAGCGGTAAGCAGTCGATGCGTTCCAGTCGGGCGCCGAGAGTGGTTGCGGCAAGACCGACTCAATCCGCGTGACCAGCGACTCGACACGCGAGACAAGGCGCTCAACAAGGCTTTCAAACTGCTCGTTCATGCTTCAACCCGGATTAGCTGCGGTAGTCCGCGTTGATCTTGACATAGTCGTAAGACAAATCGCAGGTCCATACCGTGTCGCTGGCTGCACCCCGGCCCAGCACCACGCGCACGGTGATCTCGCTTTGCTTCATCACGCGCTGGCCGTCGGCCTCGACATAGTCCACATGCCGGCCGCCGTTTTTGGCCACCAGCACCTCGTCCAGGTACAAATCGATGCGGGTCTGATCGAGGTCGTCAATGCCGGCATAGCCCACGGCGGCCAGGATGCGGCCAAGGTTCGGGTCGCTGGCAAAAAAAGCGGTTTTGACCAGCGGAGAATGCGCAATCGCATAGGCCACCTTGCGGCATTCCTCGGCGGTTTTTCCGCCTTCGACCGCAATGGTGATGAATTTGGTCGCGCCCTCCCCGTCGCGCACGATGGCCTGGGCCAGCTTGCGCGCAATATCGAGCATCGCGGCGCGCAAGGCCTGGCCGTCGTCGCTGTCGAGCGAAGTTATCTGCGGGTGCCGGGCCTTGTTGGTAGCCATCACCACGAAAGAATCGTTGGTCGAGGTGTCGCCATCGACCGTGACGCGGTTGAACGAGCCTTCCGCCAGTTCCCTGGCCAGCTGGGCCATCAGCCCTTGGGCCAGACATGCGTCCGTCGCCATGAAACCCAGCATGGTGGCCATGTTGGGACGAATCATGCCGGCGCCTTTGCTGATGCCGGTGATGGTGACCGGCACGCCCGCCAGCGTGAGGCGCCTTGAAAACGCCTTGGCCACGGTGTCGGTGGTCATGATGGCTTCGGCGGCCTGGGCCCAGTTGTCTTCCCGGACATCGGCCAGCGCGGCGGGCAGGCCCGCGGCAATCCGGTCATTGGGCAGTGGCTCCATGATCACGCCGGTTGAAAACGGCAGGATTTGCTCGGGCGCCAGATCGAGTTCACGGGCCAGCGCGATACAGCTGGCGTGGGCGCGGCTCAAGCCATCGTCACCGGTGCCGGCATTGGCGTTTCCGGTGTTGATCAGCATGGCGCGAATCCCTGCGCCAGCGCCCGAATTTTTAGCCAGATGCGCACGGCAGATCTGCACCGGCGCGGCGCAGAAGCGGTTTTGCGTGAACACCGCGCCTACCGAGGCGCCCGCGTCCAGCAGCAGCACCGCTAGGTCTTTGCGATTGACCTTGCGGATGCCCGCTTCCGTGATGCCCCAGCGCACACCAGGGACGGGGTAAAGGTCTGCGGCTGGCGTGGCAACGAGATTGACGGGCATCGCATGGCTCCAGAAACAAGGGGAAGAAAGCGAAAAAAGGGCCGGATTTCAGTTCAGCTTGCCATGGCAGAGCTTGAATTTTTTGCCCGAACCGCAAGGGCAAGGGTCATTGCGGCCGACACGGGGCATGGCGCTGCCGGGCAGGGACTGCGCACGCCTTTGCGATTCCTCATCGACCGTGGTTTCGGTTTCACCGGTCTCCGTCGGTGCGGTGTAGGTCACGTTGGCGATGTTTTCCGCCCGGTTTTCCATCTCCTCGGCAGCCTGCTCCAGTTGCTCGCCCGACTGGACCTGCACCGTCATCAGCACTCGGGTGACTTCGTTCTTCACGCTGTCGAGCAACTGGCCAAACAGCTCAAAGGCTTCGCGCTTGTACTCCTGCTTGGGCTGCTTCTGGGCATAGCCGCGCAGGTGAATGCCCTGGCGCAGGTAGTCCAGCGCACTCAGGTGCTCGCGCCAGTGGCTGTCAATGTTTTGCAGCAGCACGATGCGCTCGAACTGGGTGAAGTTTTCCTCGCCAATTTTTTCAACCTTGCTGGCAAAGGCGGCATCCGCCGCGGCGATGACTTTCCCCAGCATGTCCTCGTCGGTAATGGCGGTGGCGGCTTCCATTTCCTGGCGCAGTGGCAACTCGATCTGCCATTCATCACGCAGCACTTTTTCAAGTCCGGCCACATCCCATTGTTCTTCAACGCTTTCTTCTGGCACGTACTGTCGCGTCAGGTCGGTGAAGCAGCCTTCGCGCAGGGAGGCGATCTGCCCCTGCAGGCTGCTGGCGTCCATGATGTCGTTGCGCTGCTGATAAATCACCTTGCGCTGGTCGTTGGACACGTCATCGTATTCAAGCAGCTGCTTGCGGATGTCGAAGTTGCGGGCTTCCACCTTGCGCTGGGCCGACTCGATGCTGCGCGTGACGATACCGGCTTCAATGGCCTCGCCGTCGGGCATCTTCAGCCGCTCCATGATGGCCTTGACGCGGTCACCGGCAAAAATGCGCATCAGCGGATCGTCCAGGCTCAGGTAAAAGCGCGATGAGCCGGGGTCGCCCTGGCGGCCCGATCGGCCACGCAGCTGGTTATCAATTCGGCGCGACTCATGCCGTTCGGTCGCGATGATGCGCAAACCGCCCAGCGCCTTGACCTGCTCGTGCTCCGCCGCCCACTGGGCGCGCAGGCGGGCAATTTCCGTTTCTTTGGCGGCAGCGTCGAGCGTTTCGTCGGCCTCCACCGCTTCAATCAGCTTTTCACCGTTGCCGCCCAGCACGATATCGGTACCGCGACCGGCCATGTTGGTGGCGATGGTGATGACCTTCAGCCTGCCCGCCTGCGCCACGATGTCGGCCTCACGGGCGTGCTGTTTGGCGTTGAGCACCTGGTGCGGCAGCTTTTCTTTTTCCAGCAGTTGGTCAATGACCTCGGAATTCTCGATCGACGTGGTGCCGACCAGCACCGGCTGGCCACGCTCATGGCACTCGCGAATGTCCTTGATGGCTGCTTCGTATTTTTCCCGCGTGGTTTTGTAGACCCGATCAAGCTGGTCCTCACGCCGGCTCACGCGATTGGGCGGAATGACGGTGGTTTCCAGGCCATAGATTTCCTGGAACTCGTAGGCTTCGGTGTCGGCGGTGCCGGTCATGCCGGCCAGCTTGCCGTAGAGCCGAAAATAATTCTGGAAGGTGATCGAGGCCAGTGTCTGGTTTTCCGCCTGGATCTGCACGCCTTCCTTGGCCTCGACGGCCTGATGCAGGCCCTCGCTCCAGCGGCGGCCGGCCATCAGGCGGCCGGTGAACTCATCCACGATCACGACCTCGCCCTCCTGCACCACATAGTGCTGGTCGCGGTGGTACAGCAGATTGGCCCGCAACGCCGCATACAGGTGGTGCATCAGCGAAATGTTGGCCGGGTCGTACAGCGTGGCATCCTCGGCAATCAGGCCCAGGTTAAAGAGGATGCGTTCGGCACTCTCGTGGCCCTGCTCGGTCAAAAACACCTGCCGGGTTTTTTCGTCGATGGTGTAGTCGCCCGGTTGGGTGACGCCTTCTCCGGTGCGCGGATCGGCCTCGCCCTCCTGACGCGTGAGCATGGGCACGACCTGGTTCATCGCGAGGTACATCTCGGTGTGGTCTTCGGCCTGGCCGCTGATGATGAGCGGCGTGCGTGCCTCGTCAATCAGGATCGAGTCGACCTCGTCCACGATGGCATAGTTCAGTCCGCGCTGCACCCGGTCTGCTACTTCGTACACCATGTTGTCGCGCAGGTAGTCAAAACCGTACTCGTTGTTGGTGCCATAGGTGATGTCGGCCTTGTAGGCAGCCTGCTTTTCCTCGCGCGACATGTTGGGCAGGTTGATGCCTACGCTCAGGCCCAGAAAGTTGTAGAGCTTGCCCATCCACTGCGCATCGCGATTGGCCAGGTAGTCATTGACCGTCACCACATGCACGCCCTTGCCGGTCAAGGCATTGAGGTAGACCGGCAGCGTGGCCGTGAGCGTTTTGCCCTCGCCAGTGCCCATTTCAGAAATCTTGCCGTTGTGCAGCGCCATGCCGCCCAGCATCTGCACATCGAAGTGGCGCATTTTCATGACGCGCTTGCTGCCCTCCCGCACCACCGCAAAGGCTTCCGGAAGGATGGCATCGAGCGTCTCGCCCGCGCTCACACGGCCTTTGAACTCCTGGGTCTTGGCACGCAACTGCTCGTCATCGAGCTGCTCGTACTGGGTTTCCAGCGCATTGATGCGGTCTATGGTTTTGCGGTAGGTTTTGAGCAGCCTGTCGTTGCGACTGCCGAAAATTTGGGTCAGGATGTTGGATGCCATAAATGCGAGGCCGCGCTGCCCGCTCCCATGAGCTGGCAATGCGGCCGAAATCCCTTATTGAGTACGGACCTAGGTGTGGGCGCGGCAGTCAAGTTCAACTGTGCGCAAACCTTTGATTTTAGCGCCGACGGCGCGCCTAGTTTTTTGGCGCTGTCTTCAGGCTCGGAGATGCCACCAGCGCAGTCGCCGCGGCCAGCACGGGCTTGTTCAGGTTTTTTCCGGCCAGCAGAAATTTCTGCGGGTCCTGGTAGACGCCTTGCACCAGCAACTCAAAATGCAGGTGCGGGCCAGTGGAGCGGCCGGTGGTTCCGACCTCGGCGATTTTCTGGCCGCGCCGGACGAGGTCGCCTTTTTTGACCAGTACCCTGGAGGCATGCGCATAACGCGTAACCAGTTCATTGCCGTGGTCGATTTCCAGCATGTTGCCGTAGGCCGGGTGGACCTCCTGCGTGACCACCACCCCGCCGGCCGCCGCAACAATGGGCGTGCCGGTGTCAGCCGGAAAATCCAGCCCGGTGTGCAGCGCCGAACGGCCATTGAGCGGATCAATCCGCCAGCCAAAGGCCGAGCCCAACATGCCGCCCACCACCGGCTCCTGGGTCGGCACCATCAGTTTCTTGATTTTCTGGTCAAACAGCCGCGACTCCATCACGGTCATCAGGTCAACCCGCTGGTCGGTCAGCCGGTCCAGGTCGGCCAGCGTGGCCTGAAGTTCTTCCATGGTCAGTGAATGGCCGGAGACCAGCACGCCACCGCGACCGGGCGCGACCTTGATGTCATTAGGGTTGACGCCCGCCAGACCCGAGACCCGTTCCCCCAGGGCTTCGAGCTGCATCATCTTGGCCTGCATTTCCCCGAGGCGTTTGGCCATCACGTCCAGGTTTTCGCGAAGAAAGCGGTCGCGCTGTTCGGCCTCGTCCTTGACCACCAGTTTGACCAGGGCGCCAATCACGGGCCAGCCCTCGCGGGCGCCCTTGAGAAACACCCAGTGGTAAAGGCCTGCGGCCACCAGCATCAGGGCCAGTGCCGCCACGAAGCCCGCCACCACCAGCTTGGTGCCACTTAAATAGATGGCCCGGCTTTTGGCGAGCCAGGCATCCGTGATAATCAAATGCACTTGTCTACCTCTTTCAATGCTTGCCTTAGACCGGACCCGGCCCGCTCTTGACGTGAATACAACCCGGCACACCCATCAGACTGTCAGCGCTCTCCAGGCCGCTGAAAACGCGCCGTCGCTGGCACGCCTGGCAGAGCGCGTGCGCGAATCCAGCGCCCGGCTCCAGGCGATCGAGTCACTGATTCCAGATGCCCTGCGTCCAGCCATCAAGGCCGGGCCGATTGACGGTGACAGCTGGTGCCTGCTGGTCAGCGGCAACGCCGCTGCGGCCAAGCTCCGCCAGCTTCTCCCCCTGATCCAGGCCCGCCTGCTCGGCAAAGGCTGGAAGGTTACCTCAATTCGGCTGAAGATACTAATGGCCCAAAAGCAGTAATTTCCCCGAGGTTGCCAGGATCTGTTGCACGCTTGCTTCGCAGCCCCTGGCGCCTGATTCTGCGACAAGACCATGGAATGCTATGTTTTTTGTAGCTGCAACCCCCTGTACTGCAAGGGCTAGCGACTGATTTTATGGTGCCGCTTGTCGGAATCGAACTGACGACCTACCGCTTACAAGGCGGTTGCTCTACCAACTGAGCTAAAGCGGCACGGATTCGATTTTACTTGACGCGTTTGAGGGACGGCCGGGTCCGGGGTGGTGATTTGGGTGGCTCGGGGGAATCGGGGTCCTGCCCGCCCGCAGGGGACGGGGTGTCCGGCACCAGTTGCATGATCTTGCTGTCGGGCGCGTCGTGCGTCGCCGCTGCCGAAGGCGCGTCGCTCAGCGCGGCAGGCGCTGTCGCTGGAGCGGCATCGCTGGCCGCCGGGGAAGCGGCCGGCGACGACCCCACCGGAAACGCCATGCCCTGCCCGTTCTCGCGGGCATAGATGGCAATCACGCGGCCAATCGGCACCATGATCTCGCGCGCGCTGCCGGCAAAACGGGCCTTGAACTCGATGAACTCATTGCCCAGCTGCAGCGAACTGGTCGCATCAAAGCTGATGTTGAGTACGATTTCGTTGTTCTTCACGTACTCGCGCGGCACCTGCACGGTTTCGTCCACCGCCACGGCCACATAGGGTGTGAAGCCGTTGTCGGTGCACCATTCGTAGAGCGCCCGTATCAGGTACGGGCGCGTCGAGGTGGAGTCCAGCGCGTTCATGAATTCAGTCAAGTGTTAAACCCAGGCCAGCCGCCGCAGCGCCGGACTGCCCCAAGCAAGGCCAGCCCCCCTCGGGGGGCAGCGAAGCACACGAAGTGGCAAGCGTGGGGGTCATATTACTTGCGCATGACCTTTTCTGACGGCGTCAGCGCCTCAATGTAGGCGGGGCGCGAGAAAATGCGCTCGGCGTACTTGAGCAACGGCGCGGCATTCTTCGACAGATCGATGCCGTAGTAATCGAGGCGCCACAGCAGCGGTGCGATCGCCACGTCGAGCATGGAGAAGTTGTCACCCAGCATGAACTTGTTTTTCAGGAAAATCGGCGCGAGTTGCGTCAGGCGGTCCCGAATGTGGGCGCGGGCTTTTTCCAGTGTCTTTTCGTTGCCCTTGGCGGCACGCGATTCGAGCGTGCTGACGTGAACAAACAGCTCTTTTTCAAAGTTCAGCAGGAACAGGCGAACGCGCGCGCGGTCCACCGGATCGCCCGGCATGAGTTGGGGGTGCGGGAAGCGCTCGTCGATGTACTCGTTGATGATGTTCGACTCGTACAGGATCAGGTCCCGCTCAACCAGAATCGGAACCTGGCCGTAGGGGTTCATCACATTGATGTCTTCGGGCTTGTTGTACAGATCCACGTCGCGGATCTCGAAATCCATGCCTTTTTCAAACAGCACAAAACGGCAGCGGTGCGAGAAGGGGCAGGTCGTGCCTGAATAAAGGACCATCATGATTCGGAACTCCTGAAAACAAAAGAGCGGAGGCCAAGAATCAACACTTAGAACCCTCCACTCCGAAGATGCCGGCGTGCACCGGGGCACACCCCGGCCACCTCAACCGGCAAAGAAAATTACCTGACGTCTTTCCAGAACGCCGCGTTCAGGCGCCAGGTGATGAAAGTCAGGCAGAGAAGGAAAATCAGCACCCACACACCAATGCGAACACGGGTGTTCTGGGCCGGTTCGGCCATCCATTGCATGTAACCCACGAGGTCGCCCATGGCCTGGTCGTACTGCAGCGGGGTCATGCTGCCGGGGGTAAGCTGCTGCCAGCCCTTGAAGACGGACACCTTGTGGCCGTGCTCTTCTTTTTCCAGGTAGACCGGTTTGCGCTCGCCCTGCACTTCCCACAGCACATGCGGCATGGCCACACTGGGGAAGGCCAGGTTGTTCCAGCCGGTGGCCGTGCTGTCATCGCGGTAGTAGCTGCGCAGGTAGGTGTAGAGGTAATCGGCGCCCGAGCCGCCAGCGCCCGAGCGCGAGCGGGCGATCACGCTCAGATCGGGGGGATTGCCGCCAAACCACTCCTTGGCCTGCCTCGGGTCAATGGCGGCCTTCATGGTTTCACCGACTTTTTCGGTGGTGAAAAGCAGGTTTTCCTTGATTTGCAAATCGCTCAGGCCAATGTCCTTGAGCCGGTTAAAGCGCATGAAGGCCGCCGAATGGCAGTTCAGGCAGTAATTGACAAACAGCTTGGCACCATTTTGCAGGGACGCCAGATCGTTGGTCTTGCTGGGCGCCTTGTCCCAGGCAATGCCACCTTCCGAGGCCTGCGCGCCAGCCATCAGGCCGACTGCGGTAATCAGAGCGAGGATCAGTTTTTTCATGCTTGCAAGTCTCCTGCTCAGTGGGCGGAAAAAATAACGCGATCGGGGACGGGCTTGAACCTGCCCAGCCGGCTCCACCAGGGCATCAGCAGGAAGAATCCGAAGTAGAACAGGGTGCCGACCTGCGATACGCGCTCGCCAATCGGCGAGGGCGGTTGCACGCCCAGGTAACCGAGCACCAGGAAGTTGATGACAAACAGGGCATACAGGTATTTGTTCCAGCCCGGACGGTAGCGGATGGACTTGACTTCGCTGCGGTCCTGCAAGGGCTGGAAGAACTGGATGACCACGGCGCCACGCATCACCAGCACGCCCCAGAACTTGGAATCGGTCGCCAGCATGGCGGCGACCACCGCCACGGCGGCGCCCACGATGACGGCCTTGATCAGGCCGGAGACTTTGGCCTTGACCACTCCCAGCACGGCCCCGGCCAGCACGCAGGCGATCAGCGCATACACCATCTCGCTGGTAATGGCGCGCAGCATGGAGTAGTAAGGCGTGAAGTACCAGACCGGCGCGATGTGCGCCGGCGTTTTCAGCGGGTCGGCCGGAATGAAGTTGTTGTATTCGAGGAAGTAGCCGCCAAATTCTGGCGCAAAGAAAATGATGGCGCTAAACACCATGAGGAACACGCTGACGCCAAAGATGTCATGCACCGTGTAGTAGGGATGAAACGGAATACCGTCCAGCGGATGGCCCTGGGCATCGCGCGGGGCTTTGGGGCCCTTGATTTCCACGCCGTCGGGGTTGTTGGAACCGACTTCGTGCAGCGCAATGATGTGCGCCACCACCAGGCCCAGCAGCACCAGCGGCACGGCAATCACGTGGAAGGCAAAAAAGCGGTTCAGGGTGGCATCACCGATCACGAAGTCGCCGCGGATCAGCAGCGCCAAATCGGGGCCGATGAAGGGAATGGCGGCAAACAGGTTGACGATCACCTGGGCGCCCCAGTAGCTCATCTGGCCCCAGGGCAGCAGGTAACCCATGAAGGCCTCGGCCATCAGGCACAGGAAAATCGCGCAGCCGAAAATCCAGACCAGTTCGCGCGGCTTGCGGTAACTGCCGTAGATCAGGCCGCGGAACATGTGCAGGTAAACCACCACAAAAAAGGCCGACGCACCGGTGGAATGCATGTAGCGGATCAGCCAGCCCCAAGGCACGTCGCGCATGATGTATTCGACCGAACCAAAGGCCTGCGCCGCGTCCGGCTTGTAGTTCATCGTCAGGAAAATGCCGGTGACGATCTGGATCACCAACACCAGCATGGCCAGCGAGCCAAAGATGTACCAGAAATTGAAATTCTTGGGCGCGTAGTACTCGCTCATGTGCTCTTTGTAGAGCTTGCTGGCGGGGAAGCGGTTGTCAACCCAGTTCATCGCCTTGGCGGCGAGCGGGGCATCGGGGGAAATCTCTTTGAATTCAGCCATCACTGATCCTGGTTCGGTGGTTTTTTTTTGGCGGGCGCCGGGGCAGTCTGCAAACGTGTCACCAGGCGCCGGCTGCAAGGTCTTGTGAAGTTGCTCGGCGGCAGGAAGCGGCTTCAGGCCTTTTTGTCTTCCCCAATCAGCAAACGCGTGTCTGACAGGTACATATAGGGTGGCACTTCCAGATTGTCGGGGGCCGGCTTGTTTTTATAGACGCGGCCGGCCATGTCGAAGGTGGAGCCATGGCAGGGGCAGAGAAAGCCGCCGGCCCAGTCGTCGGGCAGCGAAGGCTGGGCGCCGGGCTGGAACTTGTCGGACGGCGAGCAGCCCAGATGCGAGCAGATGCCGACCACCACCAGCGTTTCGGGCTTGATGGAGCGGTTTTCGTTGCGGGCGTAGACCGGCGTCAGCTCATCGGGCTTGCGCTCGGATTTGGGGTCGGCCAGCAAGGCATCGACCTTGGGCAGAGAGGCGAGTTGCTCGGGCGTACGCCGGACAATCCACACCGGCTTGCCGCGCCACTCGACCGTCTTTTTTTCACCGGGCTTGATGTCCGAAATATCCACTTCGATGGCGGCGCCGGCGGCCTTGGCTTTTTCGGAGGGCTGAAAGGTACTGACAAAGGGCACGGCAACGGCCGCGACGCCTGCGCCGCCAACGGCGCAAGAGGCCACCAACCAGTTTCTTTTGTCTTTATCTACTTCTACGGGCGCGCCTTGTGGCACACCGACTACGCTTGCTTGGGTCATGAGAGTCCTTCAAGAACTGGCTTGAAATAGGGCATTTAGGGTCAACCCGAGATTGTAGCGGAGGCCGCTGCCGGTTTTCAAGGCAACACCGGGGCCGAAAAGGCTAGTCCGGCCGCGTAGCCTGTGTCAGTTGGGCGAATGAAATGCCCACTTTTCCCGCGCTTTCCAGCTGGTTTGGCGCCAAGCCCAAAAAAAGACTGGCAAAAGAGCGCAAACACCCATAATCGCGCCCTGAAGGTCGCCGGCCCCCAAAAACAGATCTTCAATAACTTTAGCAACCACAGGAGAAACTTATGGGAATGATGCAGGAATTTAAGGAATTTTCGGTCAAGGGCAATGTGATTGATCTGGCCGTCGGCGTGATCATCGGTGCGGCTTTTGCCAAGATTGTCGACTCCGTGGTCAGCGACCTGATTTTGCCCCTGGTCGGGGCGGTGATCGGCAAAATTGACTTTTCCAACCTGTTCATCGTGCTGGGCGCGGTACCTCCGGGCACCGCCACCACGCTGGACGCCCTGAAGAAAGCCGGCGTGCCGGTATTTGCCTATGGCAACTTCATCACGGTGGCGGTCAACTTCGCGATTCTGGCCTTCATCATTTTCCTGATGATCAAGCAGATCAACCGCCTGAAGAAGGAAGAGCCCGCAGCGGCAGCACCGCTCGCCCCGGTTGAAGAAGTCGTGCTGCTGCGCGAGATCCGCGACAGCCTGCGCAAGTAAGCCTGTCCGTTTTTCAGCCTTCCTGTCGGGGCGCAGGTTGCTATTGATTCAATAGCAGCCTGTGCCCTTTCTTATTGGGCTGCAGGCGCTTTTTGCCCCCAATTCAATGTGCCAATCGGCGCGCCATGCGAATGGCGGCCAGCAGGCTGGAGAAATCGGCCCGGCCGCTGCCCGCAATGTCAAACGCGGTGCCGTGATCCGGGCTGGTGCGCACCAGCGGCAGTCCCAGCGTCACATTGACGCCCTGCTCCACGCCGAGGTATTTCACCGGAATCAGCCCCTGGTCGTGGTACATCGCCACCACCACGTCAAACTCGCCGGGCCTGGCCGGCGTGCTGCGGGCGCGCATGAACACGGTGTCAGGGGCGAAGGGACCGCTCACGTCCAGGCCTTCGGCCCGTGCCGCGGCGATGGCCGGGGCGATGATGGCCTGCTCCTCGTCGCCAAACAGCCCGCCCTCTCCCGCATGCGGATTCAGGCCGGCCACGGCGATGCGCGGCCTGCTTCCCGAACTGCCCAGACCGGCGCCCACCGCCTGGTGCGTGATGCGCAGGGTTTGCAGCACATTGTCAAAGGTCACGGCCGCTATGGCGTGCCTGAGCGACAGGTGGATGCTGACCAGCACGGTTTTCAGCTCGTCGTTGGCCAGCATCATGCGCACCGGCAACTCGCTCACGGGCTTGCCCAGAAAGGCCGCCGCCTCGGCCTGCAGCAGCTCGGTATGGCCCGGAAAACCCGCGACCCAGCCACCGGCGGCGGCCAGCGCCTCCTTGTGGATAGGCGCGGTGACCATGGCGCTGGCCTGGCCCGCCAGCACGGCGCGAGCCGCCCAGACAATGCAGTCGGCCGCCGCTTTTCCGGCCAGAGGGCTGACCAGCCCATATGGAACGGGCGCAGTCAGCTCACATTTTTGCAGCACAGGGATGCAGCGCGGCGGTACGGACGACGCATCAGCCAGAGCCGCCAGCTGCGCCACCGGCAGGCCCAAGGGAGCCGCCAGCAGCGCCGCAGCGCGCCGCAGCGTCGCCACATCGCCCACCACGACGCAGCCCGCCATCTCGGCGGGCGCATCGCGAAAAGCCTTGGCGATGATTTCGGGGCCGATGCCGGCCGCGTCGCCCATGGTGATCAGCAAAGGGGGATGCGTCATGCCGGGTTGTCAATATCGATGAACTGGTGCGCCAGCCCCAGCTGCGCCGCCACATGGGCCGCGACGGCCGGAGCGCCATAGCGCTCGGAAGCATGGTGGCCGCAGGCGATGAAGGCCACGTCCATCTCGCGCGCATAGTGGGCCTGCGGCTCGGAAATCTCGCCGGTGATGAAGGCATCGGCGCCGGCGGCAATCGCCGCTTCAAAATAGCCCTGCGCGCCGCCCGTGCACCACGCTATGTTTTTGATAGCTGACTGCGCACATCCTATATGGACTACCGGCCGATTCAGCACCTTTTCGAGATGCCCGGCCAGCGCCGCGGCATCGGCAAAGCTGCCGCCGTCTGCGCGGGCGCCGATAAAGCCCAGCTCCTGCTCGCCAAAGCGGCCCCTGGCGGTGAGCCCCAGCTGCAGCGCCAGCTGGGCGTTGTTGCCGAGTTCGGGGTGGGCGTCCAGCGGCAGATGGTAGGCCAGCAGGTTGATGTCATGGGCCAGCAGCAGCGCCAGCCGCTGCTTCATCCAGCCCGTCACCGTGCCGTCCTGGCCGCGCCAGAACAGGCCGTGGTGCACAAAAATCGCGTCCGCCTGCGCGGCAATCGCCGCTTCAATCAGCGCCCGACTGGCGGTGACGCCGGAGACGATTTTGCGAATCCGCGCCCGTCCCTCGACCTGCAGGCCGTTGGGGCCGTAGTCCTTGAAGCGCGCGGGCTGCAGCAGCGCGTCAAAGGCCTGCAGCAATTCCTGTCGAGAGGTGCCTGGAGGGTTCATGGCATGGATTGTCTCAGCTAAAACCACTTCAAACGGCGAGTCGTCCGGTGCACCCGACTTGAGGGACAATTCACATGATGCAAGCCCCGCACGCTGCGGGTGGCGCAAAATCAATCCCTGTCAACCGACACGCCCTGACTCCATTTTTTTCACCTGTTGGACCCCATGAAGCGCACCTGGCTCCTGTTCTCGCAGACCGTCACGATTTTGCTGGCGGCTTATTTTGTGGTGGCCACGCTCAAGCCACAGTGGCTGCACCAAAGCACCTCGCTGGGCGGCGTGTCCATCATCGAAGCTCCGGCCAGCAGCGCGGCGCGCGGCACGGCCCCGGCCGGCAGCTTCAGCGTCGCCGCCAAAGCCGCCTCGGCGGCGGTGATCAGCATCAACACCAGCAAGGCGGCGGCCAAAAACCCGAACGCCGACGACCCCTGGTTCAAGTTTTTCTTTGGCGACCAGGGCCGCAGCGAACCGCAGGGCGGCCTGGGCAGCGGCGTCATCATCAGCAGCGCCGGCTACATCCTGACCAACAACCATGTGGTCGAGGGCGCCGACGAGATTGAAGTCATCCTCAACGACACGCGCAAGGCCAAGGCCCAGGTGATTGGCACCGACCCCGACACCGATCTGGCGATTCTGAAGATTGACCTGGACAAGCTGCCGGTCATCGTGCTGGGCAACTCCGACGCGCTGCAGGTGGGCGACCCGGTGCTGGCGATTGGCAATCCGTTTGGCGTCGGCCAGACCGTGACCGGCGGCATTGTCAGCGCGCTGGGCCGCAACCAGCTGGGCATCAACACTTTTGAGAACTTCATCCAGACCGATGCCGCCATCAACCCCGGCAACTCGGGCGGCGCGCTGGTCGATGTCAACGGCAACCTGATGGGCATCAACACCGCGATTTACTCGCGCTCGGGCGGTTCCATGGGCATTGGCTTTGCCATTCCGGTGTCCACCGCCAAGCAGGTGCTGGAAGGCATCGTGAAAGACGGCCAGGTCACGCGCGGCTGGATTGGCGTGGAGCCGCAGGATCTGAATGCCGAGCTGGCCGAGACCTTCAACCTCAAGCCCGGCGCCGTGAAAGCCGGCGGCGTGATCATCACCGGCGTGCTGCAAAACGGCCCGGCGGCGCAGGCCGGCATCCAGCCCGGCGACGTGATCACCGCCGTCAATGGCCAGGCCGTGGGCAATGTGAGCCAACTGCTGACCGCGGTGGCGGCGCTAAAACCCGGCACACCCGCGCCCTTGACCGTGCTGCGCGCCGAAAAAACCAGCGAAATTGCCGTGACCCCCGGCAAACGCCAGCGGCCCAAGGTTCAGCGCTGAAGCGCTAAAACGCCAGGGCGTCAGGGCTTGGCGGTTTCGCTGTCGGCTTCGGCCTCTGGCGCCTTGGTGTGCTTGACGAACACCTGGGCCGCCAGAATGCCGATTTCGTACAGGCCGCCCACCACCATCAGCAGCATGATCATGGAACCCGCGTCGGGCGGTGTGACCAGCGCGGTGCCAATGGCGGCAACCACCCAGAAATAACCGCGGTACTGGCGCAACTGGGCGACGCTGAGCACGCCCATGCGCACCAGCAGGATCACGGCAATCGGCACCTCGAACGCCAGCCCGAACGCCAGGAACATGCCGATGACAAAGTTCAGGTACTCCTCAATGTCAGGCGCGGCGGTGATCGACTTGGGGGCAAAGCTCTGGATGAACTTGAACACCTGGCCAAACACAAAGTAGTAGCAAAACGCCACGCCAAAGAAAAACAGCAGGGTGCTGGAAATCACCAGCGGCATGACGAGCTTTTTCTCGTGCGAGTACAGGCCTGGCGCCACAAAGGCCCAGACCTGGTACAGCACCACCGGCAGCGCAATCATGAAGGCGGCCATGAAAAGAATCTTGATCGGCACGACGAATGGCGAAACCACGTTGGTGGCAATCAGGGTGGCGCCCTTGGGCAGCGTGGCAATCAGCGGCGCGGCCAGCAGGTCGTACAGCGCGCCCGGGCCCGGGAACAGCGCCAGCACGGCGGCCACCACGCCAATGGCAATCACCGCCTTGATCATCCGGTCGCGCAGCTCCATCAGGTGCTGCACAAAGGGTTGTTCGGTGCCCGCGAGTTCGTCGGGTTTGTCGGTATCGGGATCGGACATGAAGGCTTTAAGCGGGAGTTGGATTAGGTGCGCCCCGGGCTTGCCACGGGGCTGGGCTGGCAGGCAACGCCCGGTAGCAGTTCAATGATGGCGCTCAGGTGGGTTTGCGCGGGCGAAACCGCGCCACGCGGGCCGCGCCCGACTGCGCCCGGGTACGCACGCCGGAGCGGGCCTTGAACCACTGCGGCGTTGCGCCGGCCTTGAGTCGCCAGTTCTTTTTCGGGTGCCGGTATTCGGGGAAAGTCGTCATGCCCGGCAGTTCACCGCCGACAGTCGTGCCGGCGGTTTCAGACCATGATTTTTCAAAATCGCTGGCGTTGGTCTGGATCGAGTTTTCAACGTCGCGGGCCGCGCCCTCGACCGTCTCTTTCATTTTCTTGAGCTCATCGAGCTCCATCGAGCGGCTGACTTCCTGCTTGACGTCGGCGACATAGCGCTGCGCCTTGCCCAGCAAGGTGCCCACGGTGCGCGCCACGCGCGGCAGCTTCTCGGGTCCGATGACGATCAGCGCCACGGCGCCGATCAACGCCATTTTGGAGATGCCGAGATCAATCATGCGGGTTCAGTCCAGCCGCCGGGCAGCGCAGCACACGAAGTGGCAGGCGTGGGGGCCAACATCCTCTTCAAGATTTCTGCTTGGCTTCCACGTCAATCGTGGTCTTGTCGGCCGCCTGGGCATTGGTGACCTGACCGGCGGGCGCTGCCGGCTTGTCGTCTGCCGCGGCACCGCCTTCTTTCATACCGTCCTTGAATCCCTTGACCGCACCACCGAGGTCGCCGCCTATGTTTTTGAGCTTTTTGGTGCCAAACACCATCACCACAATCAACAGCACGATCAACCAGTGCCAAATGGAAAGTCCACCCATGTTTTGCTCCTAATCTGTAATGGCAGGAATTGCCGGTTTGCACACCACTGTAGGGATTCTAAAGGCCCCGCCTGACAGCGCCGGCTATTACACCTGCTTGCCGGCGGGTTGTGTCTTTTGCCCGGTGTCTTCGGGTTAGTGCCGTCTGGCCGGCACAGGTTCCCCTGGCGCTAGCCGCGCAGCCAGGGCCGGGGGCCGCCCATGACATGAATGTGCAGATGCTGCACCTCCTGCCCGCCTTCGGCGCCGGTGTTGATCAAAATCCGAAAGCCGCCTTCGGGGTAGGGGTTGCAGCCTTGCTCGCGCGCCAGCCGGGGCGCCAGCAGCAGCATCTTGCCGAGCAGCGCCGCGTGCTCGGGACCGACCTGCGCCATCGACGCCATGTGCTGCTTGGGCACCATCAGGAAATGCACCGGCGCCCACGGGTGAATGTCTTTAAAGACCAGCACCTCCTCGTCTTCATACACCTTGTCGGACGGGATTTTGCCTTCGATGATCTTGCAGAACAGGCAATGCGGGTCGCTGGTGCTCATGCGGCCTCCACGGCCTGGCCGGCGTTCATGCGCACCATGCCCTTGACGATGCGGTACAGGAACCAGATCGAAATCAGGCCCCAGGCGATCCAGCCCGGTATCAGGAACAGCAGCCAGAGCGGGGCCGTCAGCAGATACAGCACGCCGGCCCAGAGCACCGATCGGATGCGCCAGCTGAAGTGCGAGGCCTGCCAGCTGTTGGCCGCGTCGCCGCGCTTGACCAGGTCCATCACCAGCGCAATCAGCAGCAGGGCTATCGACACCTGCGCACCCGGCAGCACGGCGGCCACCGCCACGATCAGGTGCAAAAAGTAGCTGATCCAGCCCCAGGTCTTCAGCCCCTCGTCGGGCTCCACGGTCACGATGTCTTGGTTCATGGTCAATCCTTTCTCAGGCTCAGGTCAATCATTGGAGGCATCACGCTGCTGCGCCTTGCGCAGGGCCTTTTCCTCGATGCCGCTGGTGCCCTCACGGCGTTCCAGTTCGGCAATCACGTCAGCCGGGCCGACGCCATAGTGGGCCAGCGCAACCAGCGTATGAAACCACAAGTCAGCCACTTCGCCGACCAGCTTGGCCTGCAGTTCGGGCGTGGCGCCGCCGCAATCAATGTCTTTGGCCGCCATCACGGTTTCGGTGGCTTCCTCACCGATTTTCTTCAGAAAGGCGTCCGGGCCCTTGTGCAGCAGGCGCGCCACATAGCTCGCGTTGGGGTCGCCGCCGTTGGCCGCCTTGCGGCTTTCTATGGTACGCGCCAGGCGCTGCAGGGAGTCGTTGGTGGACATGGCTTCCCAATTATTTATAGATGCTGTGCGGGTCTTTCAGGACCGGCTCGGTGACGACCCACTGGCCGTCTTGGTAAAGACTGAAAAAACAGCTGTGGCGGCCGGTGTGGCAGGCAATTCCAGGCTCACCGGGCGCATGGCCGAGTTGCGTCACCTTGAGCAAGATCACGTCGTTGTCGCAATCGAGCCGGATTTCATGCACCGTTTGCAGGTGGCCCGATTCCTCGCCCTTGTGCCACAGCCGCCCGCGCGAGCGGCTGAAGTACACCGCCTGACCGAGTTCGGCGGTTTTTTGCAGCGCCTCGCGGTTCATCCAGGCAAACATCAGCACATCGCCGCTGCCCGCCTCCTGCGCGATGACAGGCACCAGGCCCCTGTCGTCCCATTTGATCTCATCAAGCCAGTTCATGTTGTGTATTGTCGGAGATTTGAATATTGCAGCAATTTCAACGGCCCTTCCCGTTCAGGGACATCGCGGGACCGGCTCCGCCGGACCGCAGATGTCGCTCCGGCAGGGGGGAAGGCGCTACACGCAGTGAGCGTCCGACGGGGGTTACAACCGGACAGGAATGCCGCGCGCCGCCATGTGCTGCTTGGCCTGCTGCACCGTGTACTCGCCATAGTGAAAAATGCTGGCCGCCAGCACCGCATCGGCGCCACCCATCTGCACGCCATCGGCCAGGTGGTCGAGCGTGCCGACGCCGCCCGAGGCAATCACCGGCACGCTGACGGCGTCGCTGACGGCGCGCGTCAGCGCCAAATCAAAACCCGACTTGGTGCCGTCGCGGTCCATGCTGGTCAGCAAAATCTCGCCGGCGCCGCGCTGCGCCATCTCGCTGGCCCAGGCCACGGCGTCGAGCCCGGTGTTTTTGCGGCCGCCGTGGCTGTAGACATCCCAACCGGGGCCGGCGGGTATGCCCTCGGGCGTCAGGCGTTTTTCGTCTTCCTCCGTGCGGCGCTTGGCATCAATCGCCACCACGATGCACTGCGCGCCATATTTGGCCGAGGCGTCTGCTATCACCTGCGGATTGGCCAGCGCGGCCGAGTTGAAGCTGGTCTTGTCGGCGCCGGCATTGAGCAGGCGGCGCACGTCCTCAACGGTGCGCACACCACCGCCCACGGTGAGCGGAATAAAGACCTGCGAGGCCACGGCCTCGATGATGGGCAGAATCAGATCGCGGCCATCGCTGGTGGCCGTGATGTCCAGGAAAGTCAGCTCGTCGGCGCCCTGCTCGTTGTAGCGCGCGGCGATTTCCACCGGATCGCCGGCATCGCGCAGCTGGGTGAAGTTGACGCCTTTGACGACGCGGCCGCCAGTCACGTCAAGACAAGGAATGATGCGTTTGGCGAGCATAGGGTTGGGGGCGCTTAGCGCAGAAAGTTAGCGGAATTTAAAGGTTTCCAGAAATTCGATTATCGGGATGCAGGGCAAGGCGCACGGCGCGCAGGAACCGGAATGCACTTGGGTGCATGAGGATTCCGAGCACCGCGCAACGCGGCCATGCGCCCGAGAATCGGATTTATGGGAGCCTCTAGCCGTTCAGCTCGTCGGCGCGTTCCTGCGCCGCCGCAAAATCCAGGTCGCCGCTATAAATGGAGCGGCCGCAGATCACGCCCTGCACGCCTTCGCTTTCGACCTCGCACAGCGCTTCAATGTCGGCCATGTTCGACAGGCCGCCGGAGGCGATCACCGGAATCGTCAGCGCCTGG
>NZ_JANOAL010000146.1:0-3169 GCF_031411155.1 Polaromonas sp.
GCCTCATCCGCGCCGCCACTTCCCGCCCCAGCTCAATCACCGCCATGGCGTAGTAGCTGCTCCAGTTGTAGCGGGTGATGGCGTAAAAGTTATCGGTGCCGGCCACGTATTGCGGTGCTTCCGCGCCGTTGAGCAATTCGATCAATGCCAGTGGCCCCTGGTGCTGCAGCGCGGGGCCTTCGAGTACCGCGCCCTTGGCGGTGAAACTGGCGACGCTTAAGGTTGGCAATATGTCGGGCGCCATCAGGGCGTCCAGGTCCAGGCGGCTGGTGTCAAAACTGACCGGGTAGTGGGTGGGCATGCCGGGCTGCCAGTTGAAGGCCTTGAAGTAGTTGGCGACCGAGCCGATCACGTCGGCCGGGCTGTTCCACAGGTCAATCGTGCCGTCGCCATCGAAATCGACGGCGAATTTGACGCGGCTGGAGGGCATGAACTGCGGCATGCCCATGGCGCCGGCGTAGCTGCCCCTGGCGTCAAACGGGTTGCTGCCGAGCCGGCTTTGCAGGGTTAAAAACTGCTCGATCTCGCCCTTGAAATACTCGCTGCGCTCCTGCGCGCGCGGGTGACTGGCCGGAAAGTCAAAGGCCAGCGTGGTTAGCGCATCCATCACGCGGAAGGTGCCGGTGTCGCGGCCGTAAATGGTTTCGACGCCGATGATGCCGACGATGATGTCGGCCGGCACGCCATATTCTTTTTCGGCGCGCTCCAGGCTGGCCTGGTTGGCGCGCCAAAAGCGCGCGCCGGCCTCGATGCGGATGGGGTCGATAAAGCGGCTGCGGTAGGCGCGCCAGTTTTTGACAAAGGCCTTGGTAGGCGGCTGCATCAGGCGCGACACGGTGGCGCTGTAGCGCGACTGGCCGATCGCATCGCGCACCCAGTCCGGGTCCAGGTCGCGCCGGCTGGCCAGATCGTCGGCAAACTGCATGGCCTCGGCGCGGCCCGAATACAACGGACCCTGCGCTGGCGTGGCAGCGCCATTGGCCGCTTTTTTGAGGGGTTTTAGGTCGCCAGCCCAAGCAGAAGCTGCGATGGCAGCTATAAAAAACATAGCAAAACAGAAACGGTGAAGTGGCATGAAAAGAAGTAAAAAATGGGGGTGGCGCGATGGGCGGTGTAGCAGGCAATTTTACGCAGGCCAGCTGAGCTGGCTGAATTGCTGACGCAGTTGCTGCAGGCTCGCTGCCGTGGTGGCCGATGCCGGTGCATAGCGCTGCAGCTCCAGCTGCATCAGCCTGTCATGCAGCGGCTGGGCCTGATTGCCGCCGTGGCCACCGTACCTGGCCTGAACCTGCCGGGCCAGCTGGCGCGGCGAACTGGCGGCGGTGCTTTCAATACCGGCCTGGGCCAGCCGCTTGCGCGCCTTGGCCAGCAGGCGCAGCCAGGGGTCGTGCTGGCTGCGGTCCCACAGCGTCCAGGCGGCGCCCAGCAGCGCGGCCAGCACGATGAGGCCGATCAGCACATAGCTGAGGTCGGCCCAGCTCGGCGACTCAAAACCGATGTCTTTGAGCAAATTGAGCTGCTTGCCCTGGGTGTAGTTCAGCACCCACTGGTTCCAGCCGTTGTTGACCGCTTCCCAAGTGGCGCGCAGCTGGGCCGCCAGCGTCGGGCTGAAGTTGCCCAGCGCCTGGGCCACCACGCCTTGCGGTGCGGCCAGCCGCTGGAAGGCGCCGGTGCGCCCCGGCGCCACCGCCGAGGTCGGGTCGACCCGCACCCAGCCCTGGCCGGCCTGCCAGACTTCGGCCCAGGCATGGGCGTCGCTTTGCCGCACCACCCAAAAGCCGTCCACGGCGTTTTGCTCGCCGCCCTGGTAACCGGTGACGATGCGCGCCGGAATGTTCATGGCGCGCATCAAGATCACAAAGCTGGAAGCGATGTGCTCGCAAAAACCTTGCTTGCGGTCAAACCAGAACTCGTCGGCGGTGTGCTGGCCGTACACGCCGGGGTCCAGCGTGTAGCTGTAGCCGCCGGTGCGCAGGCGCTCCAGCACGGCCTGCACCAGCCGGGCGGTGCTGGCCCCGGCCTGGCGCGGGTCCTTGCGTATCTCGCTGGCCAGCGCCAGCGTGCGCGGGTTGAATCCCGCCGGTAACTCGACAAACTCGCGCAGTCCCACCTCCGCCTGGACCGGACCGTGGCGAAAGTTCGGGTAGCTCTGTACCTGGTAGCGCACCAGCTCGGTGATGGGGCGGTTGGCAAGCCACTGCAGGTCGTCCTGCATCGCGCTCTGGTAGCCCGGCAGCACCGGGCTTTGCGCGGCCGCTTCCATCACCATCAGCCAGGGCCGGCTGGTGGGTTCCATGGTGACTTCGTAGTTGACGGGGGCGCCTGAGATGGCCAGATTGGCGCTAACCCCTTTGCCGCCGTATTGCGCCGCGAAACCGAAGCGCGGCACCCGCCATTCGCGGCCATCAAAGCTGGAGAGCACCGGGCCGCGGAAATACAGGTCCCGCTGCGGCGGCGGCTTGCCCTCAAACTTGATGCGCAGCGCCACGCTGTCGTCCAGCGCCAGACTGGCAATGGTGCCGACCTGCATGTTGGCACTCAGGCCGCTGCGCCCGGTCATGGCATCGCTGGGCACACCCCACAACGGCGCCATGCGCGGAAACAGCAAAAACAGCACCACCATGATGGGCGCACCCAGCAGCGCCATGCCGCCCGCCGTTTTTGCCGCCTGCAGCAGCGGCGGCTTGCCGACCGGCATGTGGGCGTTGACCAGCACCGTCAGCAGCCCCAGCAGGCCCAGCAACATGCTGAAGGCGGTGAGCAGCGACTGCGAGTAGAAAAAATTGCTCAGCATGCAGAAAAAACCGAGGAAGAACACCACAAAGGCATCGCGACGTGCGCGCAGCTCCAGGGTTTTCAGCGTCAGCAGCACCACCAGCAAGGTCACGCCGGCATCGCGCCCGAGCAGGGTGCGGTGCGTCATCAGCGTGCCGGCAATGGCCAGCGCCAGCAGGGCGACCAACCACCAGCGGCTGGGCAGCGGCCGGGCATGGAGCGCCAGCCAGCCGCGCCAGACCAGCACCGTACCGGCCAGTGCGCTGCACCACAGCGGCAGGTGGGCGGTTTGCGGCAACAGCAGCCAGGCGATGACGGCCAGCAGGAACAGGGTGTCGCGGGCGTCGCGGGGCAGGTTGCGCAGCGCGGGCAGGGCGTTGAGGCGGGTCAGCAT
>NZ_JANOAL010000147.1:0-19801 GCF_031411155.1 Polaromonas sp.
GCGCAGCGTTCTTTCAGCGCCGAGGAATTCTGCATCGACCGCGAGCATCAGCGCGCGCGCCGCATCCAGCGATTCGCTGACAAGCCGGGCCCGGCTCCGCTGATAGTCGTCATACAACAGCACGGCGGCCATCACGATGGCGGGGATCAGGCAGGCCGCCACCAACTTGACCAAACTGGAGCGGATAGAGGGAATGCGTTTTGACTTCAAGAAGTTCGACCTTTGGTTCTCATTGAGCCGGGCACTCGTCGCTATTTGCACACTTCTTCAACCGCCGTCGTGGTGTTCAGCGCATGCTCGGCCAGCTGTGCCGAGGCCAGCGCCAGCGTGGCCAGCGGGTAGGTGCCGCTGATGATGCCCTGGTAGGCGACTTCCGCCGCCACCGCGTCCTGGCCCAGGCCTTCGGTGGCGGCGACTATGCATTCCTCGATGCTGGCCAGTCCCGCATCGGCGTACAGGTCTTCGCCCTCGTAAGTCACGCGGTAGTCGTACTGGCCGCTTTCAATCTGGTCGATGTTAAAACGCACGATCATGGCAAGGCTTCCTCATTCACTTCAAACTATATGCTATCAAATCAATAGCAGTATGAGCACGTTATTATTGGGCTAGCGCCCCAAATGGCTCAAAACGCCGAGCCCGGCGGCGCGCCCGCTGGCAAAGCAGGCGGTCAGCAGGTAGCCGCCGGTCGGCGCTTCCCAGTCGAGCATTTCGCCGGCGCAGAACACGCCCGGCAAGGCCTGCAGCATCAGCGCCGGCGTCATCGCCTCAAACGGCACGCCGCCGGCGCTGCTGATGGCCTCGTCGATGGGCCGCGCGGCCACCAGCCGCAGCGGCAGGGCCTTGAGCGCGGCGGCCAGCTGGGCGGCGTCGTTCCTCTGCGCCTTGTCCAGCAGTTCGTGCAGCAGCCCGGCCTTGATGCCTTCAATGCCGAGCCGGCTCTTGAGGTGGCTGGACAGCGAACGCGAGCCGCGCGGATGGCGCACCTCGGCCAGCACGCGTTCGGCCGAAAAATCAGGCAGCAGATCGAGCTGCAGGGTGGCGCTGCCATTCTTCGCAATTTCGTCGCGCAGCAGGCTGGACGCGGCATACACCAGGCTGCCTTCAATGCCGGTGGCGGTGGCCACAAATTCGCCCTTGCGGCTAAAGCCGCGACCCTGTGCATCGGTGAAGTGGATCGCGACGGACTTCAGCGGCTGGCCGGCAAAGCGGCTGGCGAAATGCTCACTCCAGCCGGTGGGCGGCGCGGGGCTTTTGCCGATCAGTTCCTGCAAAAATTCGCGGCGGGTTTCGCCCTGCCCGGCGCGCTGCTGCAACTCCGCCGGAACCTGGCCCACATCAAAGCCGCAGTTGGACGGCTGCAGCGGCAGCACCGGCACACCGCGCTGCGCCAGCAACGGGGCCCAGGCGCCGTCGGAACCGAGCCGGGCCCAGCTGCCGCCGCCCAGCGCCAGCACCACGGCATCGGCCTGCACCTGAATTTCGCCCGCGGGTGTCGAAAATTTCAGCGCGCCTTCTTCGGCCCAGCCCAGCCAGCGATGCCGCATGGAAAACTGCACGCCAGCGCCGCGCAGACGCTGCAGCCAGGCGCGCAGCAGCGGCGCGGCTTTCAGGTCCTTGGGAAAGACGCGGCCCGAGCTGCCGACAAAGGTTTCCACGCCCAGCGCCTGTGCCCAGGCGCGCAGCTCGGCCGGGCCAAAAGCGGCCAGCAGGGGTTGCAGCTGCGCGCTGCGCTGCGCATAGCGGCTCAAAAAAGGCTGCTCGGCTTCCGAATGCGTCAGGTTGAGCCCGCCAATGCCGGCCAGCAAAAACTTGCGGCCGACCGAGGGCATGGCGTCAAACAGCTGGACCGACAGGCCGGCACCGGCGCCCGCCAGCACCTCGGCCGCCATCAGGCCGGCCGGGCCGCCGCCTATGACGGCGACGCGCAGTGACCGGGAAGGCGGCGTGGGGGCTAAAGCATTGGCGTCGTTCAAGGGGTGTCCGTCTTTTCGTAAAGGGTCAAAATGGCCAGCAGGGGCGCTGCGGCGTGGTGTCCGTCACCCGGCGCCGGGTTTGGTCAAGCAGGGTTTGCTCTGTTTTTAATAGCAGCTTGCACCCGTTCTGCCTGGGCTACAGCGCAAAAATGCCTGCAAAACGCCGGTTGGGGGGCTTCCGCCCGATCCGCGGCAAGTCCTGATTATTGCAGGCTGGCATGGCCTGTGCGGGCTCGGCGGCAGACAACCGTGACTCACGGCACGACACTGCCCTACACAAAATTTCGCACCCGGATGACGCGCGCTTTACCGGGCAGGCGCACCATGAAATCTTCTGTCACCTCAAAGGACTTGCCATGAAAAAGTTTCTACTGGCTGCCGGCGCCGCCACCTTGCTGTCGCTGGGCGCCATCACCCTCCCGACCCTGGCCCAGGCCCAGCCCGGCAGCGTCATCGTGCAGGTGGCGCCACCGGCGCCGCGTGCCGAACGCATGCCGCCGCCGCGTCGCGGCTATGTCTGGGCACCGGGCCACTACGAGTGGCGTGCCAACAACCATGTCTGGACGCGCGGTTACTGGGTGCGCGCGCGGCCAGGTTATGCCTACCGCGCGCCCGAGTGGCGTGAGCGCGATGGCCGCTGGGAATTCCGGCGCGGCGCCTGGGACCGCGATGGCGACGGCATCCGCAACCGCAATGACCGGGACCGCGATGGTGATGGGGTGCGCAACCGCAACGACCGCCGCCCGAACAACCCGAACCGTTACTGAGCCGGTTCAGGCCAGTTCCACCAGCGCCCCCTGCCCGGTCAGAAAGGCGGCTTTCACCGTGGCACCGGGGTAGATGCGCTGCACCGCCTCGCGGTAGGCCTGCATCTGCGCCAGCAGCGCCGGCTGCTGCTGCGGCGCAGCGGCCGATTTGTAGTCAATCACCCACCAGTGGCCCTCGTGGCCGGCGTCCTTGCGCTGCACCAGCCGGTCCAGCCGCAGCGCTTGGCCGCTGTCCATCAGGGCGACCTCATTGCCCTGCCAGGCCACCACCTCGAGGCGCCAGGCCCAGGCGCCCTCGCCCGCCAGAATGCGCCCGGCCAGTTCGCTGGCGCGGCGTACCTGCGCCGGATTCAGGCGAAATTCACGCGCCGCCGCCACCTGCTGCGCGGGCGACGCGCCGCCCCATTCCAGCAGCCGGTGCATGGCCTTGCCGATGCGGGCGCTGGCCGAGTCTTCGTCTTCGGCCGGTTCGCCAGCCGCCTGCGGCGCCAGGTTTTCAGCCGGCGCGGGCAGCTCGGTCAGCATGAAAATACTGGCGTCCGGCGCGGCAGAACTGACCTGCCCCACGGCATCAACCAGCGGCAGCGCCACCTCGTCCACCAGCCCCTGCAGGCGCTGCCACCAGCTGCCAGCCGTTGCGCGGTAGGGCGTGATCGATGAGACGAGCAGGGTATGGCGGGCGCGCGTCAGGGCCACATACAACGCATTGAGTTCCTCGCGCTTGCGGGCGGCCTGCTCGCTGACCAGCGCGGCCTGGGCGCAGGCCGGCGGGCTGCTTTCGCTGACCAGGAACACGAATTTTTCAGGCGCGGCCGCCTCGCCGGGCCAGTCGACCAGCACGCCCATGCTGTCGGCGTTGCGCTCTGCGGTGTCGGTGTCCAGCAGCAGCACGGCCTCGGCCTCCAGGCCCTTGGCGCCGTGAATCGTCAGCAGCCGCACCGCGTTGGGGCTGACGCTGGCCGGCGCCAGCGTGCCGCCGCTTTTCAGCGCGCGCACAAACGCATAAGGCGTGGCATAGCGCCCGCCATCGACCTGCAGCGCCACCGCCAGCAGCGCCCGCAGATTGGCCAGCACGCTGCCGCGCTGGGCAGCGGGCGCGGCGGCCACAAAGCGCGCCAGCACGTCGCCGCTCTGGTAAATGCTTTGCAGCGCATCGTGCGGCGGCAGGCTGTCGACCCAGCCCTTGTAGCGCCTCAAAATGGCCGCCAGCCCTTGCAGATCGGGCGCAAGTCGCTCTGTTTTTTGTAGCAACTCAAACCACGGCAGCTTCAGCTCGCGCTGCAACAGCGCCAGCTGCACCAGGCTGGCATCGGCCAGGCCAAACAGCGGCGAGCGCAGCGCCCGTGCCAGCGACAGGTCATGCTGCGGCGACACCAGCGCATCGAGCAGCGCCACCACGTCCAGCACTTCGCAGCAGTCGATCAGCGCGGTTTTCTCGCCAATCTGCGCGGGGATGTGCAGCGCCCGCAACTCGTCCTGCAGCGGCAGCAAACCGGCCCGCTTGCGCGACAGCACCATGATCTGCTGCGGCTTCAGGCCCGCCGCGACCGAACGCCGCGAAGGGCCGCCCCGAGCAAGTTCAGCCCCCCCGGGGGGCAGCGAGGACACGTCAGTGCCGAGCGTGGGGGCAGACAGCATCTGAGCTATCCACGCCGCCGCCTGCCGCGCTTCCAGCGTGCGCAGGGTCTCCTCGGGCAGTTCGCGCGGCGTCGTCAAGCTGTCGCGCCAGCCCGCGGCCAGCGGCGCTGCGTCGTCGGCCTTGCTGTTGCGGGGGATGGGCGGCAAGCGGCCCACGACACCAACGGTGCGGGAGTCGGTGCTGTGCGCCCTGAAACCCGCGTAGCCGTCGGCATCGCGTGCCGCGCCCATGACGGCGTTGACGGTATCGATGACGGACACCGCGTTGCGGCGGGTGTGGTCGCAGGTCAGCAAGTCGCCGCCCAGCCCGTCCACCACAAACTTTTGCGCGGCGCTGAACACCTGCGGCTCGGCACGCCGAAAGCGGTAAATGCTCTGCTTCGGGTCGCCGACCAGAAACACGCTGGGGGCCCTGCCCGCGCCGCCATAGCCGCTCAGCCACGATGACAGCGCCTGCCACTGCAGCGGGTTGGTGTCCTGAAACTCGTCAATCATCAAATGCCTGACGCGCGCGTCCAGCCGCTCCTGCACCCAGCCCGACAGCACCGTGTCACTCAGCATCACCTGCGCGGCCAGTTCGACATCGTTCATGTCGACCCAGCCGCGCTCCTGTTTGACGGCGCGAAACTGGGCCAGCAGCGCCCGGGCCAGCCGCGCCATGCGCTGCTGGTAGTCCCAGGCATCGTGCTGCTGGCGCGCCGCCGTCACGCGCAGCAGCAGTGCCTGCGCCTGGCGCACGGTCTCTATGCCGGCAATTTTTTCACCAAACTTGCGGGCGGTGCCGGTGCCGGTCAGCAAGGCGGCGGCGATGCCCGCCGCGTCGCCGGCCGTGATGGCCTGCTCCAGCTCCACGCCCTTGGCCGAAAAAGTCGGCGCACTGGCACGGCCCAGCGCTTTCGCGGCGTCCAGCAGGGTCTGCCGGCTGGCGGGGTTCTCGCGCAACCCGTCTTCTGGCACGGCCAGCCCGGCCAGCTCGGGAAACTGCACGCCAAAGGTCTGCACCGACGCATCGACCACGCCGGCCGCGTCGGCCAGCGCGAACTCGGTGCGCTTGTCGAGCGCGCCCTGCAGCGCCTTGTCGGCCTGGAAGCGGCCATAAGCCTGCACCACGGCTTCAAAGTCGGCTTTCAGCGATGCGTCGGCCAGCAGCGCCGTGTAAAACCGCCGCCACAGCAGCGCTCTAGCCGGGGCGTCGTCTTCCAGCAGCTCGTAGTTGACTGGCAGGCCCAGGCGCTGCAGCACGGCCACCGGGGCGCTGCGCAACAGGGCCGCAAACCAGCTGTGAAAGGTGCGAATCTGCACCGAGCGGCCGCTGAGCAAAATCGAGCGGTATAAATTTGATAGCAGCCTGCGCACGTCCTGATTGGGCTGCAGGTCATTTTTACCCAAAAAATCGGCCTTGACGCCGCGGCTCTCCAGCTCGCGCTGCAGGGCGGCATCATCGGCCGGGGCAAATTCCCTGAGCCACTCGTCGAGCCGCTCGCGCATTTCACCGGCGGCTTTTTTGGTGAAGGTGATGGCCAGGATTTCGTGCGGCCGCACAGCCGCATCGGGGTTGCCCGCGCCGTCCAGCAAGGCGCGCACGATGCGCGACACCAGCATCCAGGTCTTGCCGGCACCGGCGCAGGCCTCAACCGCCACGCTGCGGCGCGGGTCACAGGCGATCGCGTAAAAACCCTCGGCAGAAATCGGCTGGCCGTTGCATTCGTAGGCGGCGGTCATGGTTTGTGGCTCGGTCATCATGCTTCCCAATAATCTTTGCGACACAGCCCGCGCGCCGCGCAGTAGTCGCAGGCCTTGCCTTCGCCCAGCGCGGGCAAGGGCGCGCCGCGGGCGATGCGCGCCATGTCGGTCAGGATGCTGTCCACCAGCTCATCGCGCAGACCCACGATGTCGGGCTGCTCGTAGGTTTTGGTCGGCTCTTTTTCACCGAGGTTGACGTAGGCGGCGGCCAGCGTGTCGTCTTCCATCAGCGCGGCATAAAACGCCAGTTGGGTATCCTCCGGCCCGTCCTTGATGCGCGCCTTGGTGGTGGCCGAGGGCTCGGTCTTGTAGTCGATCAGCAGGCTGTGGCCGTCGGCCTGGCGGTCGATCCGGTCCAGCCGGCCGATCAGGGTCAGCTCGCCATAGGCCATCTCGCGCGCCAGCTCGGCCTGCTCGAAACGGGCACCACCGGCTTCATGCGCGGCCAGCCATTCGAGGTAGCCCGCACGCACGCGCGGCCAGGCGGCGGCAAACGGCAGGAACTCGCTGTCGCTCAAACCCAGGGCTTGCGTGGCCTGTTCGGCTGCTATGTTAATCATAGCTACACGCGCTTGTGAATCGTGGGCTGGTGCCTCTTTAAGACTCTCATGGAAGTACCGGAGCAGGCTGTGCAGCCAGCTGCCAAACTCGCGCTTGCCCAGCTCGGCGTCCAGCTCGTCGGACTCCTGCAGGCGTAGCTGGCGCAGCGCAAAAAAACGGTAGGGGCAGCGCCGCAAGTCCTCGTACGCGCTGGCCGACAGCCGGGCGATCGGCAGGTCCTGGCCGCTGGGCTGCGGGCGCGGCGTGGGTCGCGCGGCCACGGCGCGCAGGCTGCGGGCGTCGGGCGACAGGGCGATCTCGTGGTCCAGCCGCAGCGCCTGCACAAAGCCGCTGGGCATCAGGCGCTCGCCGGCTTCACTGGCGCGCCATAGCAGGTCCACATGCGGCTGCTGCAGCGCGTAGTGCCAGGCCAGGCGGGCGGCGCCGGCCAGCGCCTCGCGCGCAGGCAGGCCCAGCAAGGCGCGCTGGGCCGGTGTCCACATGCCGGGCGGTTCGGGCGACACCGGCAGTCGAATCTCGTCGCAGCCGGGCAGCACCACCGCCTGCATCGGCCGGCCCAGCAGTTGCGCCAGCGGCAGGATCACCACCTGCTCGCCCTCTGGGTGCCCGGGTGAATACCTGGCGGCCTCCAGCGTCTGGCTGGCCCAGCGGGTAAAGGCCGCCAGCGTCATGCCGGGGACGTTGTCAAACTCGGCGCCGGCGCCCTCGTGCAGGCGCAACTCGTCCAGCACGGTCTGGCCGGCCGCATCCTGCGCCAGCGCCTCCCACTGCCCGGCCGACTGCAGCGCGGCGCGGAGGTCCTGCAGCCAGACCGTCAGCGGCCGGCTGCGCGCCAGGGTCTGGCGCAGGGCATTGACCGGCAGCGCCAGCGCCTGGGTGGCGGCAAACGCAGGCTGGGTTGTCGCCGGCAGGTCGCGCCAGGCGCGCAGCCCGGCCTTGCGCAACTCGGTCTCGGCGGCGCTGACGGCGGCGGACGCAAAGGCCGGCGCGTTTTTCAGCCAGTCGAGCAGCGCGTCGGTGGAGGCGTCCCAGGGCATGGCGCGCAGCAGGCCCATCAGGCTGGCGGCGGCGCGCGTGGTGGACAGCTTCCAGCCGGTTTCATCGCGCATGCGCAGACCACGCTGGCCCAGCATGGCGCCGACACGGCGGGTCAGCTGTCGGTCCTGCGCGATCAGCGCCACCGGGCTGCGCCCCTGGGCCAGATGCGCCAGCACGCAGGCGGCGGCCCGCTCGGCTTCGTCCTCGGCATCGAGCGCGGCGTGCAGCGACGGCAGGGTCGCCAGGGGGGGCAAAGCCATCGGCTCGGGCGCTGGCGGGTACAGCGGAATCGACAGCGCCCGCGGCCCAAAATGCACTTTCAGGGCATCGGTCAGCGGCTCGGCCTGAAACCCTTCGAGCACCACCAGCAGCGCCGGCTGCGCCTGAAACAGCCGGTCGGAAGGATAGGCCGAGGTCGCCGCCCAGACCAGCGCCGTCTGCGCCACTGCCGCCTCGAAGGCCAGCGCGGCCGCATCCTGGCCTTCGGTCAGGGTGACCATCAGGCGCTCGCGCCAGGCCAGCCGTTCGGCCGGCCGCACGGCGGCGGCGACCCGGCCCAGGCTCCAGGCCGCCTCCACCAGCCGCCCGGTCAGCGCCTCCTGCTGCGCGCCCAGCCCCACCCGCTGCAGCATCGACGCGGCGGTCAGCATGTCCACCGCCACATCCATGCGCAAGTCGTCGCCCGCGGGTATGAACAGGCCCAGCGTGCCGCCCAGGCTGCTGGCCCAGTTCATGGTGGTTTCAAAGCGCGGCACAAAACCGGTGCCGCCCGTGGCGGCGGCCCAGGCCTGGCGCGCCTGCTGAATCAGCTGTGCATAGGGCAGCAGCACCACGGCGTCGGCCGGGTGCACGCCGCGCGTCTGCAGCGCCTGGGCCAATTGGGCCATGGCGGGTTGCCAGCACAGGGCGACGGCGGGGTGGGCGGCAAGCTCGGAGTGAGGGGTGGGCATGAAACGGGGGGTCCTGAAGGTCGGCTATCGGGGCCATAGCCACCATTTGAGGCGCGTAGCGACTTGCTTTCTGCCACAATGACTGCAACTTTATCCATATCTCGTAACTAGCCCCAAGGAGCCGTCATGGCGAGCGAACTGATCAAACATACCACCGATGCCACTTTTGAAGCCGACGTGCTGCAGTCCACCAAACCCGTGCTGGTCGACTATTGGGCCGAATGGTGCGGCCCCTGCAAGATGATCGCGCCGATTCTTGATGAAGTGGCCACCGGTTACGAAGGCAAGCTGCAGATCGCCAAGATGAACGTGGACGAAAACCGCGACATTCCGGCCAAGTTCGGCATTCGCGGCATTCCAACCCTGATGCTGTTCAAGGACGGCCAGCTGGCCGCCACCAAGGTCGGCGCCATGAGCAAGTCGCAGCTGACGGCCTTCATCGACCAGCAACTGGCCTGAACGCGCCAGCTGCCTGAGCACAAAACCCGGCGCGCCCGGGTTTTGTTGTTTCTGGCGCCCTTGCGGGCGGCGGCTTTACACCCTGAAACAGCCCTCATTTTCAAACCTGATTTCCTGTCATAATCTGCCTTATTCGCTAAACGGTTGCCACCGTTTGGTTCGAGTTCCCGGTTTGTAAGCCATCCTCCTTCGCGGCTTCTTTTCAAACCTCCCCCGTTTTTTTTCGTGTACTCCGCAAGGAGTCTCTTCGTAACTTCCCCGCACTCCACGCATCTACGCAGGTAACTCCATGCACTTAAACGAACTCAAGGCACTGCACGTGTCTGAAGTCCTCAAACAGGCCGAGGCCCTTGAGATTGAAAACGTTGGCCGCATGCGCAAGCAGGAGCTGATGTTCGCCATCATCAAGAAGCGCTCCAAGACGGGTGAAACCATCGTGGCCGACGGCGTGCTGGAAGTGCTGCCCGACGGCTTCGGCTTTCTGCGGGCACCGGACTCCAGCTACACCGCCAGCACCGATGACATCTACATCAGCCCGAGCCAGATCCGCCGCTTCAACCTGCACACCGGCGACATGATTGAAGGCGAAGTGCGCACCCCGAAAGACGGCGAGCGCTACTTTGCCCTGAACAAGCTCGACAAGATCAACGACGGCGCACCCGAAGACAACAAGCACAAGGTGATGTTCGAGAACCTGACGCCGCTGTTCCCGCGCGAGCAGTTCAAGCTCGAGCGCGACATCAAGGGCGAAGAGAACCTGACCAGCCGCATCATCGACATCATCGCGCCCATCGGCAAGGGCCAACGCGCACTGCTGGTGGCGCCGCCAAAATCCGGCAAAACCGTGATGATGCAGAATATCGCCCACGCCATCACCGCCAACTACCCTGAAGTGGTGATGATGGTGCTGCTGGTCGACGAGCGCCCTGAAGAGGTCACCGAGATGCAGCGCAGCGTGCGCGGCGAGGTCATTTCATCGACCTTTGACGAGCCCGCCGCGCGCCACGTGCACGTCGCCGAAATGGTGATCGAGCGCGCCAAGCGCCTGGTCGAACTCGGCAAGGACGTCGTCATTTTGCTGGACTCCATCACCCGCCTGGCCCGCGCCTACAACAATGTGCTGCCTTCGTCGGGCAAGGTGCTGACCGGCGGCGTCGACGCCAACGCGCTGCAGCGCCCCAAGCGTTTCTTCGGCGCCGCCCGCAAGATTGAAGAAGGCGGCAGCCTGACCATCATCGGCACCGCGCTGGTCGACACCGGCAGCCGCATGGACGAAGTGATCTTTGAAGAGTTCAAGGGCACCGGCAACTGCGAAATTCACCTGGACCGCCGTTTGTACGAAAAACGCGTGTTCCCGGCAATTCACTTGAACCGCAGCGGCACCCGCAAGGAAGAGCTGCTGCTGGCCCCCGAAATCCTGCAAAAGTCGCGGATTTTGCGCCAATTCATGTACAACATGGACGAAATCGAGTCCATGGAGCTGATGCTGAAAAACATGAAGGCAACCAAGAACAACCACGAATTCTTCGACATGATGCGGCGAGGCGGCTAAAGCCGACTCGCCACTATTGCCCCCACGGTCGCTCACTGCGTGTAGCTCCCTGCCCCCCAGGGGGCCGCTGCGCCTGCGGACTGGCAAAGCCAGATCCGCGGCCCCGGCTGGCAAATACGGCTCACGGAGCGCAAATTCACCCTCAAACTCCGAAGCACGCTATAATCCAAGGCTTCACGGAAAGTGCCTGGAACTGGTTCAGGTGGCTGCCGAAACGACGCGAAAGCGAACAAGGAAAAGATCATGAAAGACGGCATTCACCCCAACTACCGCGAAGTTTGTTTTATGGACCTGTCCAACAACTTCAAGTTCGTCACCCGCTCCTGCGTGAACACCAAAGAAATGGTGAAGATGGAAGACGGCCGCGAACTGCCCCTGTACAAGCTCGATACCTCCAGCGAATCGCACCCCTTCTACACCGGCACGCAAAAATCGGTGGACAACATGGGTGGCCGCGTGGAACGTTTCCGCAACCGTTTTGGCAAAACCACCGCCAAAACCGAAACTGCTGCCGCTGCGGAATAAGCTGCAAGCTTATTGGCGAAATCACCTTTCGCCAGCCTGCAAGAAGCAGCCTGAATTTCAGGCTGCTTTTTTTTCGGCCCGCCTTTTTACCCAAAACCGATTAAGGTGGCGACAGCGTTCGCTGCGCCCACCTGCCGCCGCCCGAATCGCGCATCCGCCCACCTCACCGCCCTGCCACCTTGAACAAGCCCTCCCCCGCCCTCATTGCCCAGTCCGCCGTGCGCCGCCTGCCACGGCTGGCACTGCTGCTGTTTTGCGTGGCCTATGTGTTGCCGGGCTTTTTTGGGCGCGGCCCGTGGAAATACGAAGACATTGAAGCCTTTGGCGTGATGCGCGAACTGACCACGGTGGCGGCCCACTGGCTGCATCCGCAGTTGCTGGGCCGTGCCACCAGTTTCGACGCACTGGCGCCCTACTGGCTGGGCGCCGTTGCGATCAAGGCCCTGCCTTTTCTGGACCCGGCCTTTGCCGTGCGGATTCCGTTCGGCCTGCTGCTGACCCTGAGCCTGGTCTGCACCTGGTACGCGATTTACTATCTGGCCCGCAGCCCGCAAGCCCAGCCGGTGGCGTTTGCCTTTGGCGGTGAAGCCGGCCCGGTGGACTACGCCCGGGCCATGGCCGATGCCGGCTTGCTGGCGCTGATTGCCAGCCTGGGGCTGGCGCAGCTGTCGCACGAAACCACGCCCGCGCTGGCGCAGCTGGGTTTTACCGCGCTGACGTTTTACGCGATGGCGGCCAGTCCGTTTCGCCCGGCCACCAAAATCATTGGCCCCGCGCTGGGTCTGTTGGTGGGGCTGACCGGGCTGGCGCTGAGCGGCGCGCCCACGCTGGCGGTGCTGCTGGGGGCGGGCGGCGCCCTGGTCGAATCGGCCCACAGGCGCTGGGGAAGTTTCATGAGCAGCGCGTATCAGGACGGCCAGCACGATGCGGCCGACCGGCAGCAGTCCGGGCACTGGGTGCTGCTGATTGCCGGCATCACGGTGACGGTGGCCTTGCTGGCCTACGCGCTGGACCTGTGGCGCTGGCGCATACACCTGCCAGGCGCTGGCGGTCAAACCGTCCTGAAGGACTGGGGCCGGCTCGGCCGTTTGCTGGTATGGTTTACCTGGCCGACTTGGCCGCTGGCGTTGTGGACGCTGTTTCGCTGGCGTCGGCAACTGGCCAGCCGGCATGTCGCCTTGCCGCTGTGGTTTGCCGGCATGGCCGTGGCGGCCACCCTGACCACCACCGCTTCGGACCGCAGCCTGCTGCTGAGCCTGCCGCCGCTGGCCGCGCTGGCGGCCTTCGCGCTGCCCACGCTCAAGCGCAGCGTGGCGTCATTGATAGACTGGTTCACGCTGCTGTTTTTCACCGGCTGCGGCATCATCATCTGGGTCGTCTGGATCGCCATGCAGACCGGCGTGCCGCGCCAACCGGCGGCCAATGTGGCCAAGCTGGCGCCCGGTTTTGAACCGAGTTTTTCCTGGCTGGCTTTTCTGGCGGCCGTGGCGGCCACGCTGGCCTGGGCCTGGCTGGTGAAATGGCGCGCCGGCGCGCAGCGCGCCGCCATCTGGAAATCGCTGGTGCTGCCGGCGGGCGGCGCCACCTTGTGCTGGCTGCTGCTGATGACGCTGTGGATGCCGCTGCTCGACTATGCGCGCAGCTATGCCCCCATGTCGCGGCAGGTGGCCAGCCTGGTGGACAAGCGCGCCTGCGTGGAAATCCACGGCGTGGACAGCGCCCAGGCCGCCGCCTTCCAGTACCACGGCCAGCTGGCGCTGCGCCAGGCCGGCGCGCCGGCGGTGTGCCCCTACCTGGTGGTGGATGTGGATGCCCAGCCCAGCCTGAGCGCGGCCGTAAACCTGCCCGACTGGGCCTTTCTGGCCACGGTGAGCCGGCCCACCGACAAAAACGAGAATGTGCTGGTCTACCGGCGGGTCAACCTGGGCACGCCGGCCCAAGCCGCCCGGCCGGCCGGCAACCCGCAACGCCCTTGAGCGAATTCAAAGTCATCAGCCGCCATGCGGGCACCGTGCTGGTCGGCCAGCTGGCCGTCATGGCGTTTGGCGTGGCCGATACCGTGATCGCGGGCCGCCACAGCGACGCGGCGCTCGCGGCCCTGTCAGTGGGCTCGGCCCTTTACATCAGTGTCTATGTCGGGTTGATTGGCATTGTGCAGGCGCTGCTGCCGATCTGGGCCGAGATGCTGGGCGCGCGCCAGCACACTGCGCTGGGGCGCTCACTGCGGCAAAGCCTGTACCTGTGCGCCTTGATCACCGCCGTGGGCATGGGCGCCCTGCTGTTTCCCGGCCCGCTACTGCGCTGGGCCGAGGTGCCCGCGCTGATGCGCGGCGAGGTCGAGCGTTATCTGCTGGTGCTGGCGTTTGCGTTTGCCCCGTCGCTGCTGTTTCGGGTCTACAGCACCTTCAACCAGGCCCTGGGCAAGCCGCTGCTGGTGACCTGGCTTCAGGTCGGTGCGCTGGCGGTCAAGATTCCGCTGTCGGTCTGGCTGGTGGCGGGCGGCGCCGGTATCGAACCCATGGGCGCGGTGGGTTGCGCCTGGGCCACCCTGATCGTCAACTACCTGCTGCTGGCGCTGTCGGTGCCGATGCTGCGCACGCAAGACATCTACCAGCCTTTTCGCATCTGGCAGCGCATCGAACGTCCCGACTGGCGGCAAATTGGCCGCTTTGCCCGGCTCGGTATTCCGGGCGGCCTGGCCTACCTGGTCGAAGTGACTTCGTTCACCCTCATGGCGCTTTTCATCGCCAGGCTGGGCACGGTCGCCACCGCCAGCCACCAGATCGCGGCCAGCGTGGCGGCGGTGCTTTACATGATGCCGCTGTCGATGGCGATTGCCTGCAGCGCCCGGGTTTCGTTCTGGCTGGGCGCCGGCCGGCCGGACTACGCCAGGCGCGTGGTTTGGCTGGCATTGAGGCTCACAGCCCTTGTTGCAATTGCGCTTGCAGCTATTGTTTCTGTAGCAGGCAAGATGCTGGCAGGCTGGTACTCGGGCAGCCCGGAGATCGTGGCGCTGGCTTCGTCGCTGCTGCTGTGGGTGGCTTTTTACCACCTGGCCGACGCCACGCAGGCGCTCTGCGCGTTCTTGCTGCGCTGCTACCGCATCACGCTGCTGCCGCTGGTCTTGTACGGTGTGCTGCTCTGGGGCCTGGGCCTGTACGGCGGCTACACGCTGGCCTACCAGGGCTTTGCGGCGCGCGCGGCCACGCAGTCCGCCAGCAGTTTCTGGTTGGCCAGCACCGTGGCCATCGCGCTGGTGGCTGCCTGCCTGCTGGCGCTACTGGGCTACACGGTGCGGCAAAGCCAGTTGGCGCCCCGGCCGACGACTCAGGCGGCGTGACGCTGCTGAGGGCTGGTGAGCCTGACCCGCGCGGCCGGAAACACGATCGAAAAGCATGCGCCCTGGCCCAGCCGGCTCTCAATGCGAAGCTCGGCAGCGTGGCGCTGGGCCACATGCTTGACGATGGCCAGGCCCAGGCCGGTGCCGCCGGTTTCGCGCGAGCGGCTGCGGTCGATGCGGTAAAAGCGCTCGGTCAGCCGCGGCAAATGCTCTGGCGCGATGCCCGGCCCGCTGTCCCTGACCTGAAACTGGCCACGCCCGTCAGCCAGCACCGCCCAGCTGACGCTGACCTGCCCGCCTTCGGGTGTGTAGCGAACCGCATTGGTCACCAGGTTGGACAGGGCGCTGTACAGCTCGGTTTGCACGCCGGCGATCTCGCACGGCGGGCCGGCCAGAAAGGTCAGGCGATGGCCTTTGGGCGCGATCAGCCCTGACAAGGCCCTGGCGTCCTGCTCGCACTGGGCCAGCAAGGCGCCGGTGGTGGCCCACTCATTGGCACCCGGGAACGGGCTGCCTTCCAGCCGCGACAGCGTCAGCAAATCGTTGACCAGCGTCTGCATGCGCTGCGACTGCTGGGCCATCAGGTCCAGGTAGCGGGCGCGTTCGGCCTCCTCCAGCGGCAGCGTCTGCAGGGTTTCGATAAAGCCCGACAGCACCGTCAGCGGCGTGCGGATCTCGTGCGAGACATTGGCGACAAAGTCGCGCCGCATGGCTTCGGCCAGTTCGACGGCGGTGATGTCGCGCGACAGCAGCAGCTTGCGGCCCAGGCCGTAGGAATGCACATGCACCGACAGCTTGACCGGCCGCGCCGGCGTGCTGAAGCTGCCGGGCACCACCACGTCGCCCGAGAAATTGCCCGCTGCGAGGTAGCTGGCGAAGGCCGGTTCCCGCACCAGATGGGCGATGTGCTGCAACACATCGCGCCGGGCATCAAAGCCAAAATGCTGGGTCGCCATCTGGTTGCACCACTCGATGCGGCCCTGCGCATCGAGCAGCACCACGCCGCTCGGCGAGGCCTGAATCGCGGCCAGAAACTCGTCGAGCCGCGCCTGGCTTTCCTGGTTCTGCTGATCGCGCTGCTTGAGCAGCCGGCGAATCCGGTCGGCCGCCTCACCCCAGACGCCTGGCATGCGGGGCGCCGTGCTGGCCATGACGGCAGCGCTTTCCTTGCCTTGCTCCAGCCGCAGCCAGCGCAGCAAACGCCCGAGGTAAACACTGTCCAGCAGCAGCCAGGCCAGCGCCGCCAGCACCAGCCCGACAGCCAGCCCGTCTTTGCCGGCCGCAATCCAGCCCAACCCGCCGCCCACCAGCAGGCAGGCGGCAAAAACCATCCAGCGCTTGATCATGCTGCGGACTGTAGCGCAGCCCCCCGGCCCGCGGCTGCGGCGGCGGGCACGGCGGTCAGCCGGTAGCCCGCGCCGCGCACGGTTTCGACCATGGGGCCGGCAGCGCCCAGCGCCTCGCGCAGGCGCTTGACATGCACGTCCACCGTGCGCTCCTCGATAAACACATGGTCGCCCCACACCTTGTCGAGCAGCGTGCTGCGGCTGTGCACCCGCTCGGCGTGTTTCATCAGGTAGTGCAGCAGCTTGAACTCGGTCGGGCCGAGCTTGAGTTCGCGGCTCTGAAAACTGATGCGGTGCGTCGCCGCATCCAGCACCAGCGCGGCCACGGTCACGCTGTCGCTGTCCGGCTCGGGCGCGCGCCGGCGCAGCACCGCGCGAATGCGGGCCAGCAGCTCCTGCGTCGAAAACGGCTTGGTGATGTAGTCGTCGGCGCCGGCATCGAGCCCGGCCACCTTGTCGGGCTCATCGCCGCGCGCCGTCAGCATCAAAATCGGGATGCTTTTGCTGCGGGCCTGCTTGCGCCAGTGGCGCGCCAGCGAAATTCCGCTCTGGCCCGGCAGCATCCAGTCGAGCAAAATCGCGTCGGGCAGCACGGCGTCGAGCTCGCGCTGCGCCGCCACGCTGTCGCCGGCCACCACCGGGTCAAAGCCGCCATGCCTGAGGTTGACCGCAATCAGCTCGGCAATCGCCGGCTCGTCTTCCACAATCAATATGCGGGGCATCGGCTTCATGTTGCCAATCACCTGACCGCAGACTCGATCTGCTCCATCGGGGTGTGCCTGACGTCGGCGCCCTTGACGATGTAGATGATGAACTCGGCGATGTTCTTGGCATGGTCGCCGACACGCTCAATCGCCTTGGCCACAAACAGCAGGTCCAGGCTGGGCGATATGGTGCGCGGGTCTTCCATCATGTAGGTGATGAGCTTGCGCACAAAGCCGTCAAACTCCTGGTCGATCTGGTCATCTTCCTTGAGGATGGACACGGCCGCGACCGTGTCGAGCCGGGCAAAGGCGTCCAGCGCCTTGCGCAGCAGGCCCGAGGCCAGTTCCGCCGCGACGCGCAGGTCAGACGACGGCAGCGCGCGGGCCGAACCGCTTTCAATGATGGACTTGACCATGCGCGCGATTTTCTCGGCTTCATCGCCGGCGCGCTCCAGGTTGGCCGTGGTTTTTGAGATGGCGATCAGCAGGCGCAGGTCGCGCGCCGTGGGCTGGCGCCGCGCAATGATGGACGACAGCTCGCGATCGATGTCGACTTCCATCGCATTGACGCGCGCCTCGGTTTCAATGACCTGGCTGGCGCTTTCGGCGCTGAACTGCGACAGCGCATAAATCGCCAGCCGGATCTGCGATTCGACCAGACCGCCGAGCTCCATGACGCGCGAAGAGACGCCGTTGAGTTCGCTGTCGAACTGGGTGGACAAATGTTTATCAGGCATATTTTCCCTTTGGGTTTATTCGCCGCTGCGATCAGGACCGCAACGCATGAGACGCTCAGTGCCGGGCCAGCGGGCGTCGCTGAACCGGCTTCGCCGGGCAGCAGGCGCCGTCCCCCAGCGGGGGATTCCGGCTACACGCAGTGAGCCGAGACAGGGGGGAACCTTATTCATCCAAACCGGCCGGTAATGTAGTCTTCGGTTTCCTTGCGCCTGGGCTTGAAAAACAGGTCTTCCGTCGCGCCAAACTCCACCAGGTCGCCCAGGTACATATAGGCCGTGTAGTCACTGACGCGCGCCGCCTGCTGCATGTTGTGCGTCACGATGACCACGGTGTAATCGTTCTTCAACTCGGCAATCAGCTCCTCCACTTTCGCGGTGGAAATCGGGTCCAGCGCCGAACACGGTTCATCGAGCAGCAGCACCTCGGGCTTGATGGCGATGCCGCGCGCAATGCACAGGCGCTGCTGCTGGCCGCCCGACAGGCTGGAGCCGCTTTGCTTGAGCTTGTCCTTGACCTCGGTCCACAAGGCCGCCTTGCGCAGCGCCCACTCCACCCGCTCGTCCATGTCCGAGGCGTTGAGGTTTTCAAACAGCTTCACGCCAAAGGCAATATTGTCATAAATCGACATCGGGAACGGCGTGGGCTTTTGAAAAACCATGCCAACCTTGGCGCGAATCAGGGCCACGTCCTTTTTGGAGGTCAGCAGGTTCTCGCCATCAAACATCACCTCGCCGCGAGCGCGCTGCTCGGGATAGAGTTCGTACATGCGGTTGAAAATCCGCAACAGGGTGGATTTTCCGCAGCCCGAGGGGCCAATGAAGGCGGTGACTTTTTTCTCCGGAATTTCCAGGTTGATGCCCTTGAGGGCGTGGAACTTGCCATAGTGAAAATCGAGGTTCTTGACCGAGATTTTGGAGGTTTCACTGGGCTTTTCGCGCGTTGCGGCGAGGCTATTCATGGTCTACCTTGTCTTGTTGTGCGGGCTGATCCGGGATCAGTTCCTGTTGCGCGTCAGCACGCGCGCCAGGATGTTCAGGGCGAGTACCGCGACCGTGATCAAAAACACGCCAGCCCAGGCCAGCTGTTGCCAGTTTTCGTAGGGGCTCATGGCGAACTTGAAGATCGTGACCGGCAGGCTGGCCATGGGCTGGCTCAGGTCCGAGGTCCAGAACTGGTTGTTCAGCGCGGTAAACAGCAGGGGCGCGGTTTCACCGGCAATGCGCGCCACCGCCAGCAAAATGCCGGTGACCACGCCCGAGCGCGCCGCCCTGAGCGTGATGCTGGTGATGACCTTCCACTTGGGCGCGCCCAGCGCATAGGCCGCCTCGCGCAGGCCGGGCGGCACCAGTTGCAGCATGTTTTCGGTGGTCCGGATCACCACCGGAATCACGATCAGGGCCAGCGCGATCACGCCGGCCCAGCCCGAAAACGACTTGAAGCGCGACACCACCACCGCCTAGACAAACAGGCCGATCACGATGGACGGCGCCGACAGCAAAATATCGTTGACGAAGCGCGTGACCGAGGCCAGCCAGCCCTTGGGGTTGTATTCGGCCAGGTAGATGCCGGCCATGATGCCGATCGGGGTGCCGGCAAAGGTGGCAAACAGCACCATCAAAAACGAGCCGTAGATCGCGTTCGCAATGCCGCCCGGCTCATTCGGTGCCGGCGTCATCTCGGTAAAGGTCGCCAGTGCCAGGCCACCAATGCCCAGGCGCACGGTTTCCCACAGAATCCAGAACAGCCAGAACAGGCCAAACGACATGGCAGCCAGCGACAGCAACAGGGCAATCTGGTTGACCCGCTTGCGACGGGCGAACTTGGCCAGACGCGCATCGGTCAGGGCGGCGCTCACTGGAGTACCTCCGCGCTGCGCACTGCGGTGCGAGCTTGCTTGGGGGCGGCCCGGCGCGGCACTCATGTCTTGGCTCCTTCGTTCTTGCGCAGTTGGGCCAGCAGCAGCTTGGACAGCGACAGCACCACGAAGGTGATGAAAAACAGCACCAGCCCCAGATAGATCAGCGCGGCCTGGTGCAGGCCGTCGGCCGCTTCAGCAAACTCGTTGGCCAGCGCCGAGGTGATGCTGTTGGCCGCCTGGAACAGGCTTAACGAGTCAAGCTGGTTGAAGTTGCCGATGACAAAGGTCACCGCCATGGTTTCACCCAGGGCCCGGCCCAGGCCCAGCATGATGCCGCCCATGACGCCAGCCTTGGTGTAGGGCAGCACCACCTTGAACACCACCTCCCAGGTGGTGGAGCCGAGCCCGTAGGCCGACTCCTTGAGCAGCACCGGCGTCACCTCGAACACATCGCGCATGACCGAGGCGATGAACGGGATGATCATGATCGCCAGAATGATGCCGGCCGACAAAATGCCGATGCCCACCGGCGGCCCCGACACCAGCGCGCCCAGATAGGGCACGCCGCCAAACAGCGCCTGCAGCGGCTGCTGCACATAGGTAGCCAGA
>NZ_JANOAL010000148.1:0-4568 GCF_031411155.1 Polaromonas sp.
TCAATCGCCCGCTTTTCGGCGATGCAGCTGTAGCCGTGGCTCCAGTCCTTGTTGCTGACGGTGCCCGAGCCGACGATGCTGCCGGCGCGCACATTGCGGGTCTTGCAGATGTGGGCAATCAGCTGGCCGAAGTGAAAGGTCATCTCGGGCCCGGCCTCGCACATGCCGACCTTGCGGCCGTTCCAGCTGCTTTGCAGGGTCAGGTTCAGGCGGCCCTGGTCCCAGACGTCGGCCAGCTCATCGAGCGTGACCGCCACCGGGCTGAAGGCGGTGGCCGGCTTGCTCTGAAAAAAGCCGAAGCCCTTGGCCAGCTCGTCGGGAATCAGGTTGCGCAGCGACACGTCGTTGGCCAGCATCACCAGGCGTATGCCTTCGAGCGCCTGGCTTGGCGTGGCGCGCATCGGCACATCGGCGGTGATGACCGCAATCTCGGCCTCAAAGTCGATGCCAAAGTCTTCGCTGGCCACCACCACGTCATCGCACGGCCCGGCAAAGTCGTCGCTGCCGCCCTGGTACATCAGCGGGTCGGTGTAAAAGGACGCCGGCACTTCGGAATTACGCGCCTTGCGCACCAGCTCGACATGGTTGATGAAGGCCGAGCCGTCGGCCCACTGGTAGGCGCGCGGCAGCGGCGCCATGCAACGGGCGGGCTCGAACGGAAACGCATGGCGCGCCTTGCCGTTGTTGAGCGTGTCGTACAGGTCCTGCAGCTGCGGCGACAGAAAGCTCCAGTCGTCCAGCACCTGCTGCAGTTTGCCGGCAATGCCGGTCGCATAATGCGCCGAGGAAAGATCGCGCGACACCACCACCAGCTGGCCGTCGCGGGAACCGTCTTTGTAGCTTGCAAGTTTCATGGTTGTCGGTGGTCCTGTTGATGTTGTTGAGTCTGGGTTACGATAAGTGAAATCGATTTACCTAAATGTAATTCCAATTTTAATGCAGATTCATGAACGCATCGCCCGCCGGCCTTTCAGGCAGCACTGATTCCTTGCCCGGGTTGCCCGACTTGTCCGATCTGCCGCCGCAGCGCGCCGGCATCCAGTCGGTCGAGGTCGGCTTCAGCCTGCTCGGCGTGCTGGCCGCCTCGCCCGGCCCGCTGATGCTGCGCGACCTGGCGGCGGCCGCCGGCATGAATGCGGCCAAGGCGCACCGCTACCTGGTCAGTTTTCAGCGCCTGGGCCTGGTCACGCAGGATGCCGCCAGCACCCGTTACGACCTCGGACCGGCGGCGCTCAAGTTAGGGCTCGCTTCGTTGTCGCGTCTGGACAGCGTGAAGCTGGCCCGGCAGCGCCTGCAGCCGCTGATGGAGCAGATCGGCCAGACGCTGGCGCTGGGCGTGTGGGGCAACCAGGGGCCGACGATTGTTCACTGGGAGGAGTCGCCACAGGCCGTCACCGTCAACCTGCGGCTGGGCGATGTGATGCCGCTGCTGTCGTCGGCCACCGGCCTGTGTTTTCTGGCCTTCATGTCGCAGCACCATCCGGCGACGCAGCAGCGCCTGGCCGGGCTGCTGAAGGACGAGCTGGCGCGCGCCCAGAAGCTGGCACGCAAGGACGTGCCGGCCAGCATGGCCGAGGTCAACACCCTGCTCGACGAGGTGCGCCAGCGCGGCCTGGCGCGTGTCGTCGACACCCTGTTGCCGGGCGTGGCCGGCTTTTGCGCGCCGGTGTTTGACGCCGACGGCCACCTGGTGCTGGGCATGGTGGCGCTGGGCTCGCTGGCCACCTTTGATGCGGCCTGGGACGGCGCGGTGGCCCGGCCCCTGCTGGCGGCGGCGCGCCAGCTGTCGAGCGACCTGGGCTTTGCCGGCCTTGCCGCCGTTCCGGGCCTGCAAGGCGCATGAGCGCAGCGCCGGCCCGCTCCCAAGCAAGCTCGCACCGCAGCCCGCAGGGCGAAGGTACACCAGTGAGCCCCAGCGCGCGCGCCCCGCACTGGCGCGCGCTGGCGCTGCTGGCGGTGGCGGTGCTGGGCCTGCACACGCTGCTGCTGGTGAGCCGCCCCGGCCGCTTCGGCCCCGCATTCAAGCCCGCGCCGCCGACGGTGCGGCCGCTGCTGACGCGGCGCATTGAAAACCCGCCGCCCGCGCCCGAGCCTATTCCCGCCTCGCCGCTGGCCGTCCCCCGGCCCAAAGCGCCCACAAAACCCGACAAGCCCCCGGTTATCCGGTCAAAAGTGCCTGCAGCCCAGCAGGAAAGCGCGCAGTCAGCTATAGATTTAATAGCACCAAGCACGCCCACCGCCAGCGCCGGCAGTGCCGAAACCCCGGCCCTGACCGCCGGCGCAGCAGCCGAACCGGCCGAACCGGCAACGACAGAAGCCACCGCCAGCGCCCCCGCCACACCGGCCGGCCCCAGCCAGACCGCAGTGACGGCGATGGCCCTGCCCGACAGCGCGCGCCTCGAATACAAGATGACAGGCAACGCGCGGGGCCTGAGCTACCACGCCAAGGGTGAGCTGGACTGGCACCACGACGGCCGCCACTACGACGCCCGCATGCTCGTCAGCGCGCTGTTTCTGGGCTCACGCAGCCTGGCCAGCCAGGGCCAGGTCAGTGCCCAGGGGCTGGCGCCTACACGCTTTGCAGACAAGTCGCGCAACGAGCTGGCCGCGCATTTCGAGCCCGACAAGGGCCAGATCAGCTTTAGCGCCAACACGCCCACGCTGCCCTGGGTGCAGGGCGCGCAAGACCGGGTCAGCGTGTTTTTGCAGCTGGGCGGCATGCTGGCGGGCAACCCGGCCGGTTTTGCGCCGGGCAGCAGCATCACGCTGTACACCGTGGGGCCGCGCGAGGCCGATTACTGGACCTTTGCCGTCGGCGCCGAAGAGAAAATCGTGCTGCCCTATGGCGAGTTGGCCGCCATAAGGCTGGCGCGCCAGCCCCGGCGCGAGTTCGACCAGACCGTCGAGATCTGGTTCGCGCCCAGCCTGGGCTACCTGCCGGTGCGCAGCAAGATCACGCAGGCCGGCGGCGACTTTGTCGAGCAGCAGCTCAGCGCGCTCATCAAACCCTGATCAAGCCCTGTTTTGCCGCCGCGCCGCAACGTGACTTTGTGCCGTTTCCGGCGCTTATTACACGGTTTGGGTCGTTTTCCTGCGTTTTTCCGCGCTTTCACCCTACGCAAGCCGCTTCTGCGCACTTACCCTGTCATCTTGAACTCAGGCGCATCGTTGCTATGTGAAGAGAAAGGAAAATCTTATGCAAATGCTCTACGACTCCGACTCTTTTGTGGTGATGCAGATTCATGCCAACGCGCCCGAGGCGTCGGCGCCTCCGCCGACCATTCCGCAACTGGCGCGCCACGGCTTTGAGATTGTCGACAAGCGCTCCGGCAAAGAGGTCTACCTGGACGGCTCCTGGGCCGAGATGTTTCAGCAGCGCCTGACCGCCTGGGCGCAAAACACGCCCACCGAAGAAGAAATTGAAGACACGCTGGAAGGCTACAGCGGGCTGGCCAACACGCCGATCTGCCTGCACTGAGCCCGGCATCCCTCCACAGCCAGCCCGCAAAAGGCGCCACAGCGCGCCGGTTGCGGGCTTTTTATCGGGGCGCCGCCGGTTTTGGGCCTTTGTTTGCGCCCGGTCTCAGGTTTTCTGACCGCCACCTGCATACAACCAGCGGTAAATCGGCTCGGCCAGCAGCAGCACCGCCGCCAGCCGCGTCACATGAAAGGCCGTGACCACCGGCACGCCGAGCTGCAGCACCTTGGCGGTGATGGACATCTCGGCAATGCCGCCCGGTGAAGTGCCCAGCAGCAGCGTGGCCCAGTGCAGGCCGGTCAGCTGCGCCAGCAGCCAGGCCAGGCCCGCGCACAGCGCCATCATGCCGACCGTGGCCAGCGCCACCGAGGCGAGCCAGCGCGGCGCCTGGTGCACAAAGCGGCGGCTAAAGCGCACGCCCAGGCTGATGCCGATGAAAAGCTGCGCCGCATTGGTCAGGCCCTGCGGCAGCGCCGACAGCGAAACATCGAACGCGGTCAGCAGCAGCGACACCAGCAGCGCGCCGATAAACCAGGGGTTGGTGCGCCTGAATAGCAGCATCAGCCAGCAGCCCAGGCCCGTCAGCCCGGCCAGCAGCGCCAGGCCGGCGCCATGCACCGCGCGCGGACCGGGCGGCGAGACATCCAGGCCCTGCAGCCCGAGGCACTGAAAGCCGAACGGGATGATCAGGGTCACCAGCAGCACCCGCAGGCTGTGCGCCGAGGCCACCAGTTCGGTCTGCGCACCGTGGCGCTCGGCCATCAGCGTCATTTCCGAGGCTGCCCCAATCGGCGCGGCGAAATAGGTGGTGATGCGGTTCAGCTCCCGGATATGAAACGGCCCCGGCCCCTGATGCACGCGCTGCAGCCAGGCGCCAAAAGCCAAACCCAGCGCCAGTGCCCAGGCGATATTGAGCGCAATCGCCCACCACAACCCGGCCACCAGCGCGACCACCTGCGGCGTGAAATAAAGACCCAGCGCAGCGCCTATGATCCACTGCCCGGCATTGCGCAAAGGCGTCCAGCTTTCCGCTGGTCCGCCCAGCATTGACAGCACTGCGGTCGCCAGCAAAGGGCCGATCATCCAGGGC
>NZ_JANOAL010000149.1:0-11206 GCF_031411155.1 Polaromonas sp.
ACGCACGCGGCGCAGACGCTGCAGGCTTACCTCGACGTGTTTACCGACCACTACCTGCGCGCCAAGCAGCAGCTGCCGGTGGACCTGGAAGACGCCGCGCACCAGCGTTTGCGCGGCCTGCGTTTGCCGCGCGGCGTTGGCACTGGGGTCTCGTAGAGCGTCGAGTGGCGAACGCTTGCCGTCAAAGTCGCAGCGCGCGCTGGGCCGGGCGGCTCAGGCCTCCCAAATTGCATTCGCTCACCTGAGGCTGAACGCAGCTTGCAAGGCAGCAGTGGCCCATTGGCAAACGGGCTCCTCGACGCTACATTTTTCATTGCGGCCGGCACGCCGGAGCAGGCAGCAATAAATCCGGCCAGCGTTACCCGAACATATCTGGCAGCGCTACTGGAGAGGAAATAGCGCACCCAGCAAAAAGGATGAAAAAATGGCAAAACATTTGCGCATCGTCGGTCTGGTCCAGGGCGTCGGCTATCGTGCGGCCTTCGCAGCGCAAGCCCACGCGCTCAAGCTCTCCGGCTGGGTGCGCAACCGCCCCGATGGCTCTGTGGAGGCCACCCTTGCCGGCGAAGCCCTGGCACTCAAGAACATCGTCGATTGGGCTGGGCATGGACCGGCCGGCGCGCAGGTGCGTGCCGTGTCGGTGGTCGAGGTAGATGATGCGCTGGTGATGGATGGGCAATTTCACATCTGGCCGACGGACCGGCGGTGAGCGCAGGCTTGCCGAGCGTCGTGAACAAAAACTCGATACGACTACGTGAAACCGAACCTCCGAAGCTTGCGCAACTGCGATGAACCAGCACGTCGCGCCGCCTTCCATTCCGCAGCGCACGAGCTGGCCTGCGGAAATTACACAGCCGCACTGCTGGAAGCTTGGGCACCGCGCCAGTACACGGCGACGCAATGGGCCGAACGAATTCGCAGCAACCCGCTCTTCATTGCCGAGATTGACGGCTGCATCGCGGGTTACACAGACCTGCCAACCTCCGGCTATCTCGACCCTTTTTCGTCGCGGGACCTATGCGGCGCGCGGTATCGCCGCAGGTGCTTCAGTCTCGGCGAGCCAGGGGCGACAATCCAGTACTGCAACACCCAGGGCGCAAAACCCCCATGAAACCACCGACCCGCCGCCAATCTCTCATTGACGAGGGCTTGGGCGATACGGTGGTTCGCAACTGATGAATGGCAAAGAGGCCAGCCTTCACCAACATTAAGAGCAGCAACATGACCCAAGACCCGAACCGACAAAACGAATTGAAGAAAATGGCGCTGTGCGACTCCTGCGCCGGCATTCAGCGCAACTGGCGCAAGGCCCCCGGCCACCCCGAGCTGGTGCAGGGCGACAACCGCCAGGAACGACGCGGCGGCGCGCTGGTCACCGTGACCCAATACCGCTGCGACCGCTGCGGCACGGCCTGGGAGTATGAAAACGACAAGGCCAACCTCAAGGCGGGCTGGTCGGTGGTGGGCCGTTAGGCCGGGAACGGCTGTTTTTTTTCGAAGCCCTGACCACAGGCTGGGCAAGCACTACGGGCGCCGCGCCAGAGCCGGTTTCATCATCGCGCTCGGTCAGGCTGAACTGGGCACATTCCGCAGCCAGAAAGTCGATTAGCTCGCGCACCGCCGGCAGCAGGCCGCGGCGTGACGGAAATACCGCGTGCACGATGCCGGGGCGTGGCCGCCAGTCGGGCAGCAGGTCGACCAGCAGCCCCTGCGCCAGGTCCTGCCGCACCATCATGGTCGGCAGTTGCACCAGCCCCACGCCTTGCAGCGCGGCCAGCCGCAGCGCCAGCCGGTCGTCGCTGATCAGGCGCGGCTGGTGCTGCAATGTGGCGCTGGCGCCGCCCGGGCCGTGCAGCTGCCAGGCGTGTTCGCGGTGCGGCGGGCCTTCGTCGAGGCTGGGCAGGCTGGCCAAATCGGCCGGCAGCAGCGGCGCGCTCAGGCCGTGGGCCTGCAGCAGGGCCGGGCTGGCCACCAGGCGTTGCGTGCTGTGGCCCAGCACGCGCATGACGAGGCCGCTGTCTTCAAGCGGCGCAAAGCGCACGCGGATGGCGATGTCAAAGCCCTCGCCAATCACGTCGACGCGCCGGTTGGTGCTTTCCAGCTGCACCTGCACGCGCGGACAGCGGGCCATGAAGCGCGCCAGCACGTCGCCGAGCTGGTAGTCGAGCAGGGCCGTGGGGCAGCTCATGCGCACGGTGCCCTGCGGCTCGGCGCTGACGCGGTCTATCACCTCTTGCGCCGCATGGGCCTCGACCAGCATGGCCAGGCAATGGCGGTAGTAGTCCTGGCCGATCTCGGTGACGGCAAAGCGGCGCGTCGAGCGCTGGATCAGGCGCACACCGAGGCGCTCTTCGAGCAGGGCAATGCGCCGGCTCAGCTTGGATTTGGGCAGGCCGAGCGCGCGGCCGGCCGGCGCAAAGCCCTGGTGCTCGACCACCTGCACAAAGTAATAGAGATCGTTGAGGTCTTGCATGGCCGTCATTGTTCCTTGAATGGAACGCTGATGGCAAATTTAACCCACTACCGGCTTCATCGTTCCGGGATTATCTTTAGGCCATGGCAGTTTTTTCTGCCACCACTTTTAAAGGAGCAACGCATGAAGAAGGTTCTTGGCATTTACACCAGCCCGCGCCAGCACTGGGTGGGCAACGGGTTTCCGGTGCGCTCGCTGTTCAGCTACGACACGCTGGGCCAGCATGTCAGCCCGTTCTTGCTGCTCGACTATGCCGGCCCGATGCAGTTTGCGCCCGCCGGCACGGCTGGCGAGCGGCGCGGCGTGGGCACGCACCCGCACCGGGGCTTTGAGACCGTGACCATCGTCTACCAGGGCGAGGTCGCGCACCAGGACTCGACCGGCAGCGGCGGCGTCATCGGCCCGGGCGATGTGCAGTGGATGACGGCGGCCTCGGGCATCCTGCATGAGGAGTTTCACTCACCGGCGTTCACGCAGCAGGGCGGCACGCTGGAGATGGTGCAGCTGTGGGTCAATCTGCCGGCCAGGGACAAGCTGGCCGCGCCGCGCTACCAGGGCATTGTCGATGCGCAGATTCCGGCCGTGGCGCTGCCCGGTGGCGCCGGCAGCGTGCGCGTGATTGCCGGCGACTACGCGGGCAAGCAGGGACCGGCGCAGACCTTCACGCCGATCAACGTCTGGGATGTGCGGCTGGGCCAGGGCCAGCAGGCTGAGCTGAGCCTGCCCCAAGGCCACACCGCCGCCGTGGTAGTGCTGCACGGCACGCTGCTGGTCAACGGCGAAGTGGTGCGCGAGGCGCAGATGGTGCTGCTGGAGCGCGACGGCGATGGGCTGGTGCTGGAGGCCAACAGCGACGCCGTGCTGCTGGTGCTGAGCGGCGAGCCGATCGAGGAGCCTATCGTCGGCCATGGCCCCTTCGTCATGAACACCCAGGCCGAAATCGCCACGGCGATGGCCGACTTCAACGCCGGCCGTTTTGGCCAGATCAGCCGGATCGACGAGACGGCGCACTGACCGGCCCTTGCGCCAGCGGATCCGGCCCGGCGCTGGGTTGCGGCAAGGCGCCGCAGCAGCGCGGCGGGCTTCGCGGCAAAATGACCGCACCGGGGGGCGCTTGGCGCGCCCTCCTCCCGCCCCAGCAAGCCTCGAGGAAGCCCCATGCCCGCTCTCTCCACCTTCCCCGTCAGCCACCCGGTCAGCCAAAAGTGGCCGGCCCGGCAGCCGGATCGGCTGCAGCTGTACTCGCTGCCCACGCCCAACGGTGTCAAGGTGTCCATCATGCTGGAAGAGACCGGCCTGCCCTACGAGCCGCATCTGGTCAGCTTTGACAGCCACGACCAGATGTCGCCGGCGTTTCTTTCGCTGAGCCCCAACAACAAGATTCCGGCCATCCTGGACCCGAACGGGCCGGGCGGCCAGCCGCTGGCGCTGTTTGAGTCGGGCGCGATATTGCTCTACCTGGCCGAGAAAACCGGGCAGTTGATGCCGCAGCATGCGGCGGCCCGCTACGAGACCATCCAGTGGCTGATGTGGCAGATGGGCGGCATCGGGCCGATGTTTGGGCAGCTCGGTTTCTTCAGCAAGTTTGCCGGCAAGGACTATGAGGACAAGCGCCCGCGTGAGCGCTATGTGGCCGAGGCCAGGCGCCTGCTGGCCGTGCTGGAGCAGCGGCTGGCTGGCCGCGCCTGGATCATGGGTGAGGCCTACAGCATTGCCGACATCGCCACCTTTCCGTGGGTGCGCAACCTGATCGGGTTTTACGAGGCCGGCGAGCTGGTGGGCATCCACGATTTTGCGCAGGTGACGCGGGCGCTGGCGGCGTTTGTGGCGCGGCCGGCCGTGGTACGGGGACTGGCGATTCCGCCGCGGAACTGATTCTAAAAACCATCCGGTCTGGCGTAAAACTACAATGTAATTACACTAGCTGCATGAGCACACTTCACTTCGAATGGGACGACCGAAAGGCCGCTGCCAATGCCAGGAAGCACGGAGTGAGCTTTGAGGAAGCCAGATCGGTCTTCGTCGATGAGCGCGCAAAGCTGATTGATGACCCCGACCATTCGGAAGACGAAGATCGGTTTGTTCTTCTGGGTCTGAGCAGCACGCTCAGGCTGTTACTGGTGTGTCATTGCTACAGAAGGGAAGGCAACGTCATTCGCCTCATTTCTGCCCGCAAGGCAAGCACCAATGAGGCGAGGTCTTACCCCTAAAGGTGTCATATGCGCAAAGAATACGACTTTTCCGCTGCACGCAAAAACCCCTATGCAGCCCAACTCAAGAAGCAGATCACGATTCGGCTGGACGAGGAATCGATCAGCTACTTCAAGGCGATCTCGGAAGATGTGGGCATTCCCTACCAAAGCCTCATCAACCTGTACTTGCGGGATTGCGCGGCCACACATCGCAAGCTCGATCTCAATTGGAAGTAAGCCCATTGGGCTCCGATGAAGCATAAAGCTGCGCCTGCAGTGGCGCGGCCGGCCGTGGTGAAGGGGCTGGAAATACCTTAATGCTCCTTATTTAATAGCACCATGTACAGAGAATACTTGGGCTACAGCCATTTTTTCTATGACCATGGCCTTTGCACGGCCTGCTCGCAGCCGCAACGCCCGTGGTTTAAGCTGCATCCATTTTCAAGAGAGCGCACCATGAACTTCGGACTTGCCGCCCATCGCCTGCACCGGCTCGGGCCTGACAGCAGCCTGCTGCAATGGGCGCGGGCCTGTGAGCCCGGTCTGCGCGCGCTCGGCCTGGGCCTGCACGCCACCGGCGGCGCCCATGCGGCGCTGACCCAGCAGCAGCTGCTGGCCAGCCAGCTGGTGGCGGTGGGCCAGGGGCGCGACGGCGGGCTGATGCGGCTGGTGTCGCGCCTGGCCGGCGGGCTGGCGCCGCCGGATGCACTGGACGGCATGTTTTTTCTGATCGACCCGGTCGACCCGACCTCGATCTACCCCGAGGCGCAGGCGCTGAAACGCCAGTGCGTGATTCACGGCAAGCCGTTTGTGGCGACGCTGGCCGGCGCGATCGAATGGGTGGCGGTGGAGCTGCTGGACGCCGGACTCGACACGGTGAACGTGGCCGGCGCCGCGCCGCTGTTTGCACTGGAGTCCCAGGTGGTGGCGCTGATCGCCCACGATGCGCTGAAGGAGCAAATGGTGGCCTTTGCCGACCAGCATTTCGACACCCTGTCGCGCTTTGCCGGGCGCGTGGCCACCGGCACCACCGGCAGCCGCCTCAATGAGATGGCCTGGGCGCGCGGCTGGCCGGCGGCGCAGCCGTGGGTCACGCGCTACCAGAGCGGGCCGCTGGGCGGCGATGCGCAGATTGCCGAACTGGTGCTGGACCGGCGCTGCCAGAAGGTCATCTTTTTTGAAGACCCGCATGTGGCGCGCCAGCACGAGGCCGACATCCAGCTGCTGGAGCGCGCGGTGTGCAGCGCCCACCAGGCCACCACCTGCTTCAACACCCCGGCCATGGCCGGCCGCTGGGCCCGGGCCGTGGCGCGGCTGACGCAAAGCAGGCGCCCATAAAAAAAGACAGGCCAGGCCTGTCTTTTTTGTCTGGCGCAGGCAGGTTTCGCAACCGGCCCGCGGCCTGCCGGATTACTTGCCGATAACGGCTTTCACGTCGGCCTTGGCTTCGGCCTTGACGGCGCCGGTTTCGGTCTTGGCGATGGCCTTGTCGGCGACGGCCTGGACCTTGACGCTGTCGAGCTTGGCATCGGCCTTGATCACGGCCTTGCCGGCCTTGGCGTCAGCCTTGGCATCGACGGTTTCGGCCTTGGCCGTAGCCTTGGTTTTGTCGTCGGCATCGGCCTTGGCGACCTTGGCGTGGGCCTTGGTTTTGGCCTTGGCGGCCTTGGTGTGGGCGGTGGTTTTCTTTTCCGCCGCGTTCACTTCGGCTTTTTCGACCTTGGCGTCGGCTTTCACATCGACCTTGGCTTCGCTCTTGACGGCGGCGGCCACGGCCTTGTCGGCCTTGGCTTCTGCTTTGACCACGGCAGCCGTTGCCGGCACGGCAGCGGTGACCGGAGCCACGGCGGCAGGTGCCTGGGCAAATGCCACGCTGGCAAACAGGCCGGCGATCAGGGTAGCGAGTAATTTGTTCATGAAAGTCCTTTTGGATAAGTTGCTGGAATCCTGAAAATCAGGATGACCAGGTGTTCAACGGGCTTGCCCGGCCTGGGGTTTACCCCACTCACACTACGTTGCAACTCGCTACCTGCGCTTTACATGGCGTGCGCGGGGCGCCAGGGTGGCCGGGGTACAACATGGCCATGCGCTGATGCCGATTCGGGCGTTTGAATGACGCCGGCGTCGGCGGGCCGGGCCGAAGATGCGGGCATTGGCGAGAAGCCCCAAGGAAAACCCATGAAACGAAGACTGTTGTTGACGCTGTCCACCCGGCTGGCGCTGGGCGGCGCGGTGGTCCTGGCGCTACCGGCGGCGCGCGCCCAGCCCAGCTACAGCGTGTCGGCCGCGCAGTTGCAGCAGGCCGTGGCCAGGCGCTTTCCGCGCCGCTACCCGGTCGGCGGCTGGCTCGACATCGATGCGCAGGCGCCGCGCCTGCGCCTGCTGCCCGAGCAGAACCGGCTGGCTGCCGAGATGGTGGTGAATGCCGCCGGGCCGCTGCTGCGGCGCAGTTATGCCGGTGCCTTTGACGTGGATTTTGCGCTGCGCTACGAGGCCAGCGACCTGACAATACGGGCGCACCAGTTGCGGGTCAATGCGCTGCGCTTTGATGACTTGCCGCCACAGGCCGCCGGCCTGCTGGCCGGCTACGGGCCGCGGCTGGCCGAGCAGACGCTGCAGGACGCGGTGCTGCACCAGCTCAAGCCGCAAGACCTGGCGCTGCCCGATGGCATGGGCCTGCAGCCGGACAGCATCACGGTGACGGCGCAGGGGCTGGTGATTGGCTTCGTGGCCAAAAAGCCGCCGCCTTAGTGGCCGCGCCCGGGGCGCGTTGCCGCTACGGGCGCAGCCCGTGCTTTTCAATCCGGTAGCGCAGCGTGTCGCGGCTGATCTCCAGCGCGCGGGCGGCCTTGGTGACGTTCCATCCGGTCTGCTGAAGGGCCGCGATCAGGTGCTGGCGTTCCAGCGCCTCCAGCGATTGGGTGGCGCTGAGCGCCGAAGCCGTTTCGGCGTTGCGGCCCGGCGCCGGCGCGGCCGCCACCAGGCCCAGGTCGGCGGCGCTCAATTGCGCCGCCGTGCCCAGCAGCACGGTGCGCTCTATCACATTGCGCAGCTCGCGCACATTGCCCGGCCACGGGTGCTGCTGCAGCGCCTGCACCGCGCTGTCGTCCAGCGTGGGCGCGGCCTTGGCATAGCGTGCGGCAAACTGCTCAATAAAGCGCCGCGCCAGCAGCAGCACATCGGCGCCGCGCGCGCGCAGCGGCGGAATATGGATCTGGAACACGCGCAGCCGGTACAGCAGGTCGCTGCGAAATTTTCCGGCGGCCACCAGCTCGTCCAGGTCGCGGTTGGTGGCGGCCACCACGCGCACATTGACGACCCGGTCCTGCACCGCGCCCAGGCGCCGCACGCGCAGGTTTTCCAGCACCCGCAGCAGCTTGGCCTGCAGCGCCAGATCGAGCTCGCCAATCTCGTCCAGAAACAGGGTGCCGCCATCGGCCGCTTCGATCAGGCCGATCTTGCGCGTCTGCGCGTCGGTGAAAGCGCCCTTTTCATAGCCAAACAGCTCGCCCTCCATCAGGTGCGCGGGCAGCGCGGCGCAATTGATTTCGACAAACGGCGCCTGGGCGCGCCGGCCGGCGAAGTGACAGGCCCGGGCCACCAGTTCCTTGCCGGCGCCGGTCTCGCCCAGCACCAGGATGGGCGCCACCGGCGAACGGTCGGTCGGCTCGCTCAGGGCCAAGGTGCGCACCAGGTCGCGCAGCGCCCGCATCACCGCCGACTCGCCCAGCAGCGCCTCCAGTCCGGCCTCGCTGGCCTGGCGCCGCTGGTAGTAGTCGAGCGCCTTGCGGTTGCCCGACTCGGCCAGCGCCCGGTCGACCACGCTGCGCAGGCTGGCCAGCGCGACCGGCTTGGTCAGCAGGTCAAACGAGCCGGCCTTCATGGCATCAATCGCCATCGGCACGCTGGCATGCCCGGTGACCATGACGATACGCACCTGGTCGTCGTTGGCATGCAGGGCGCGTATGACCTCAATCCCGTCCAGGCCGGGCAGCTGGTAGTCGACGATGGCGACCTCGGGCATGGTGCGTTTGGCGGCCTCGACGCCGGCCGGGCCATCGTGAACAATCGCCACCGTGTGGTTGAGTTTTTCAAAGTAGCGGGCAATGTTTTTTGCCAGCGTGACCTCGTCCTCAATGACCAGGATGTTTGCCATGAATCGTCCCGTGATCGTGATGCGTCTTTATGGCGCCGTTACGGCGCCAGCGGCAGGCGAATCTCGACCGCGGTGCCGTGCGGCAGCAGGGGTATCAGCGCAACGCTGCCGCGCCACTGCTCGACCATGCGCTTGACCAGCGCCAGGCCAATGCCCAGGCCGCCGCTTTTGGTGCTGAAAAACGGCCGAAAAATACGCTGCCTGGCCTCTTGCGACAGGCCGGAACCATTGTCGGACAGCGTCAGCACCGCCATCGCCCCGGTCTGCTGCCAGCCGACGCTGAGTTCTCCGCCCTGGGTCATGGCGTCGATCGCGTTGGCAATGATGCTCAGGACGATCTGGCGCAGCATGGCCGGATGGGCCACCACCCGCAGGTCGGCGCCGGTCCCGGTCTCGACGCGAATCTGGCGCCGCCTGAGCTCAGTCTGCATCTCCTGCAGGCAGTCACGGATCAGCGCTGCCACCGGCACCGGCTCGGGCGTCAGGTTCGGTGCCTGCGACACGCGCACCAGCTCGGAAATCCAGCGGTCGGCCCGGTCCACCGCCTGCGTGATGTCCTGGCTGTGCTCCAGCGCTTCGTGCGCCTGCACGTCGGGCTGCTGCAGCATTTCGGCCGACACCCGGATCGATGCCAGCGGGTTGCGCAGGTTGTGCGCCACCGCGCTGGCCAGCTCGACCGCCGTGGCCAGCGTCTGCGCCTCGGCCAGCCGGCCCTGCTGCTGGCGCATCACCCGGTCGGCGCGGGCCACGGTCCAGTACAGCGTGGCGAACAGCGCCAGGCCGCTGGCCAGGCAGGCCAGCCACAGCCGCAACACGCCTTCATGGATCGATTCATTGAGCAGCGTCGGAATCTTGTAGAACTCCATCGCGCCGACCACCGGCCCGCCATCCTTGCCGTAAATCGGGATGTAGCTCTCGACGAAGTTGCTGCCGTAAACGGCCAGGCCTTCGTGCTCTTCCTTCTCGGGCAGGCCCAGGCCCGCACTGCCGCTGTTGACCACCATTTTTCCGGCCAGCGCTTCCTCGAGTTCGTCATTGACCGGAAACTTGCGGCCCACCAGGGATTTGTCGGTGGACCACAGCACGGTGCCGTCGGGCCGATAGGCGTTGACCCGCACCGGCTCCTTCATGGCCTCGACGTGCGCCATGGAGGCGCGAAAGCGCTGGCGAAACTCGGGATTGGCCGGGTCGACAAAAAACTCCGCCGAGTCTTCGGTACGCAGCAGCAGCTGGATGAACTCCTGCATCACCGCGCCTTCGCGCTGCAGCAGCCGCTCGGCCAGCATGTTGGACAGCAGCCAGCCCAAGCCGAGCGCGATCACCGCGATGACGCCAAAGCTGGTGAACGCAAAACGGCGCGTCAAATTGATCGGCTTGACCGACTGGCCTTCATTGGTCATGAACATCAGTATCCGCTTCCTGGCCGTGGTTGCGAATAAATTTGGGGCAAATCACCCAAAAACGGGGGTTTGGCTGGGGCATATGCCGCAACCCGCCCCGCACCCGTTTTGTAAGTGATTGTTTTATAACGATTTTTGGAGCGTGTACGGCTTGGCATGTCTTATGCGTTGCAAGTATCGAACCCAGTTGCTATTTTGCAACCGGGGGGTTTATCAAGGGAGGCGGGGCGCACCATGAAATACCGGAACGATAAGCCCAAGCTGTCCGAAAGTTTTTGGGGTTGGCTGATGGGTCAAGACAAGGCCACCGAGGGTTTGAGCAACGAGGCGCGCGCCCTCGAGGTACGCCTGCGCATCATCAGCACACTCAAGCAGCGCGGCCTGACGGACAGCTCGCCGCTGGTACACCGCGTGGCCAATTCCCCCAACCTGCAAAGCCTGTGGTACTTGAGGCCAGAGATCATGCTGGAGCTGTCGTCGCTGCATGGCGAGGCCCAGGCCCGCAGCATCTTGGCCGACCACATCACACCGCTTTTTGCCGGCTTGCTGCCCAAAGGCCTGTTCCGGCGCTCCAGTATCGCGGGATGAAGGCCCGCGGGCCACGGCGGGAACAGCCGACGCTATACTTTTCATAGCTGCAGGTGCGCATAGTACCTGGGCTGGCGGCCTGCTTCGCCTCCAAACGCTGCAGTTCGCAGTTGGCCAGGGTGGCAAGCCTTGAAACCGGCCGCGGACCGCCCCAACTGTGCTTTTTGAAAGCACTGCCATGCCCACCCCTTCCCCTGCTTCCTCCGCTTCCTCCAGCCCCCTGCTGCAGCTCGAGGCGCTCGGGTTTCCGTGGCAAACGCTGGACCCGTTCCTGTTTTGCGTCTGGCACGACGACGCCTACCCGGCGGCCAATGCCGAGATGGGGCCGGCCGCCTCGCTGGCGGGGCGCGACATCGGCCAGGACTTCAGCCGCCAGGACGGCTGGAGCATGTACCAC
>NZ_JANOAL010000150.1:0-18676 GCF_031411155.1 Polaromonas sp.
ACGGTCAGGCGCTGCGTCAGCAGGTCGGCGGTCGGCTCGTCGCTGGCCTTGTCGGCCAGCGGAAACAGCTCGCGCGCGGTGCGGGCCACCGCCTCGTGGCCCTGCACCAGAATCCGCACCATCTCCAGCGCTTTCGGCGGCGTGGTCGGCGCATCCGGCACCGAAGCCAGCTTGCTGAATTGCGCGTACGAGCCCGGCGCCGGGTGACCGAGCGAGCGGATGCGTTCTGCCACCGGGTCCACCGCCGCCCACAGCTCGGTGTACTGCACCATGAACATCTGGTGCAGGGTGTTGAACATCGGCCCGGTCACGTTCCAGTGAAAGTTGTGCGTCGTCAGGTACAGCGTGTAGGTGTCCGCCAGCAGCCGGCTCAGCCCCTTGGCAATCGCCGCGCGATCCTTGTCATTGATGCCGATGTTGATGGGCGGGGCGGAACGCAGCGTTTTTTCAGACGACTTGGCCATGGGTTTCCCTTTCAAAAACAGCTACTGTACAAAATTGTCGGGCGCCCTGCAGGCGGCCTTCAGGACAACCGCGTCACGCCTGGCAGCTCGCAGGCATAAATCGCGTTGCGCAACGCCGCAATCGCCTCATAGCGGGTGAAGCTGCGGCGCCAGGCCAGCACCACGCGCCGGCTTGGCACATGGCCCTTGAAGGGCAGGTAGGTGATGTACGAGGCCGGCCCGGCGGTCGATGCCTCTGGCGCCACCGCTGCGGGCGTCTTGCGCTTGGCCGCGGCCTTGTCGGCCTGCTTCCCGGCCAATTGCCCGGCCAGTGCCTCTTTGGGCACGCCCAGTCGCGGCACCAGCGTGATGCCCATGCCGGCGGCCACCATGTGCTTGATGGTCTCCAGCGACGAGCCCTCAAAACTCTTGCGAATGCCCTCGGCGCTGCTCGAAAAGCGGGCGAACTCGGGGCAGACTTCGAGCACATGGTCGCGAAAGCAGTGGCCGGTGCCCAGCAGCAGCATGGTTTCCTTTTTCAGCTCCTCGGCGGTGACGCTGCTGCGCGCGGCCAGCGGGTGGGTGCTGGGCACCGCCGCCATGAAGGGCTCGTCATACAGCGGCGCAATCGCCAGATTCGCATCCGGAAACGGCTCGGCCAGAATCGCGCAGTCGATCTCGCCGGTGCGCAGCTCTTCCAGCAGCTTGACGGTGAAGTTTTCCTGCAGCATCAGCGGCATTTGCGGCGTGTGCTGGATGGTCTGGCGCACCAGATCAGGCAGCAAATAGGGGCCAATCGTGTAGATCACGCCCAGCCGCAGGCTGCCGGCCAGCGGATCCTTGCCGCGCCTGGCGATTTCGCGGATGTTGTCGGCCTGCTCCAGCACGCTTTGCGCCTGGCGCACGATCTCTTCGCCAAGCGGCGTGACGGTGATTTCGTTGGCGTTGCGCTCGAACAGCTTGACCTGCAACTCTTCCTCGAGCTTCTTGATGGCGACGCTGAGCGTGGGCTGCGACACATGGCAGGCGTCAGCACCCTTGCCAAAATGCTTTTCACGGGCCACGGCGACGATGTATTTGAGTTCGGTCAGCGTCATGGGCTTATTGTGCTGCTTTTCGCGGTGCGGTCGGGCTGGGTTTGTTGAGGTTGTTTCTGGGTTGGCTGCCCTGCCCTTCACTACCAGGCCGGGGGTAGCCCGGCGGCTAGTAACTTTTCTTTGCTTCGCCAAAGAAAAGTCACCAAAAGAAAGGCGACCCGCAGTCTGGGTCCCTGCGCTGCGCTCCGGGCAACTTGCGCTGCTCGACTCCGGCGGGGGTCCGCAGAACTCGCTGCGCTCAAACAACTGCGGCCCTGATCCCGCCTCCATCTGCGCTGCTCAGCCCAGCCCGAACGGGTTGGGGCAAAAGACATCGGAATCGGGGAGCAGAACGCGCAAAGCGCGTTCTGCGGAAGTTGGCTGTTGGTATTTGCTTCCCCCACCCCCTTCTGTATGCGCTGAGGAGCGGAAGGCCAGACGGATCAGGGCTCGCGCTTGTTTGAGCGCAGCGAGTTTGCGCGAGACCCCGGCTGGACTGAGCACCGCAAGGTGCCCGTAGCGAAGCGAAGCGAAGGGTCGCAGACAGTAGGGTCGCCTTTCTTTTGGGTACTTTTCTTTGGCGAAGCAAAGAACAAGTGCCTCGCCCGCCGGGGCGAGACCCGGCCTGGTAGTGAAGGGCACTCAGGCCAAACCAGCAACGACCTGAACAAGCCAACCCGGAGCCCTGATAGCGCTACAAATTCAGTAGCTACTAACACCCATATCTAAAGGACCAACTGCCATTTTTATGCCTGAAACCAAGGTTTTCACTCAAATTCGGCCCACCGTCATGGGCCATGTCAATTCACGCTATTCGGGCATGGGTCGCAGCAATCCGTGAAAAAAAGCCCGGTCATAATTTGCTCAAGCAGACAGGGTGAAGATGACAAACCCCTGTGCCACCACCATCGGCCATCCCAGCCGGCGGTTCAGTCCAACAAGGTTTATCTGCCACAGGAGGTGCTCTTGGTTTTTATCAGCTTGGCCTCGCGGCAGATAAACATTAGTCGTTAAGTCCTATGCGCCGGTTTCTGTTCCTTGCGTTGGCGGCGTTCGCGCTGCCACAGGCTTTCGCTCAAGTACCTGAAGGTTTTTCGGCTTGGTCGTACATCGGTCCATGCGATGCCGATTGCCGATCGATGGGACGGCGGCCGACCCCAACCTACATGTGGATGCTTCGAACAGGGAAGCTGCTCTGTGGATTGGCTGAGCAAGATTACGGACTCGAATCTTGGAACAAGTCTCCCTCTGGCCGGTTCGCAGGGCAGCTGGGAGATGGTCGATTCGAGATTCAGTTCAACGACTCGTTCTCTGCCCCCTCAACTCCAGGTGCAGCTTACGTCTATTCCCGCAAAGGTCATTTGGTCTTCGAGACGTTCAAGGACCCACCGCATGGTTACCTTTCTCTCGGTGAAGGTCCACTTCGACGAGAGCTGCGAGCCAAATCGCCCAGCAAAAGCGATCATTACAAAGCATGTGTGGCATTCAAAGGAGATGTGAATCAATACCTCTCTGTTCTGCCGTAGACCTAACCCCATCAATCGAACGGCCGCCACAACTCAAGCCTTCAAAAACTCAGCCTTCCCCCCCAGCCACCGCAAAATATGCCGCTGCGCCAGCCCGGCATGCTGGTCCAGCATCACCGGCGCCACCCCCCGCGCCCAGGCTAGCAGCTCGGCATCGGTAGTCAAGTCAGCGAACCGCAGCAAGGGCGCACCCGACTGCCGCGCCCCCAAAAACTCGCCCGGCCCGCGTATCTCCAGATCACGCCGGGCGATTTCAAACCCGTCATTGGTCTCGGCCATGGCTTTGAGACGGGCTCTAGCGATTTCGCCCAGCCGCGCTCCATCACCGGTTGAATACAGCAGCACGCAAGCCGAGGCCGCCGCGCCGCGCCCGACCCGGCCGCGCAGCTGGTGCAACTGGCTCAGGCCAAAGCGCTCGGCATGCTCGATCACCATCAGCGAGGCATTGGGCACGTCCACGCCGACCTCGATCACGGTGGTGCTGACCAGCACGCCCATCACGCCGTCGGTGAACAGGCTCATCACGGCTTTCTTCTCGGCCACCGGCATGCGCGAGTGCAGCAGGCCCACGCCCACGTCGGGCAGCGCGCGGCTCAGGGCCTCGTGTGTTTCGGTGGCGTTGACCAGATCGATCGATTCGCTCTCTTCAATCAGCGGACAGACCCAGTAAATCTGCCGGCCCTCGGCCAGCTGGGCGCGTATGCGCGCTATCACTTCGTCGCGCCGGGCATCGTTGACCACCTTGGTCACGATGGGTGTGCGCCCGGGCGGCAGCTCGTCAATCGTCGAGACATCGAGGTCGGCGTAGTAGCTCATGGCCAGCGTGCGCGGAATCGGCGTGGCGGTCATCATCAGCAGATGCGGCTCCTGTCCGCCCTCGGTCATCTTGCTGCGCAGCGCCAGCCGCTGCGCCACGCCGAAGCGGTGCTGCTCGTCGATGATGGCCAGCGCCAGGTTTTTGAACCTGACCTTGTCCTGAATCACGGCGTGCGTACCGATCACCAGGCCGGCTTCGCCGCTGGTAATCAGCGCCAGGGCTTCGCGCCGCTCCTTGGTTTTCTGGCTGCCGGTGAGCCACGCGGTGGTGATGCCCAGCGGCTCCAGCCAGCTGATCAGCTTGCGAAAGTGCTGCTCGGCCAGAATTTCGGTCGGCGCCATCAGCGCGCACTGCCAGCCGGCATCGATGCAGCGGGCCGCCGCCAGCGCCGCCACCACGGTCTTGCCCGAGCCCACGTCGCCTTGCAGCAGGCGGTGCATGGGAATGTTTTTTTGCAGGTCGGCCTCGATGTCGGTGCAGACGCGCTGCTGGGCGGCCGTGAGCCGGAAAGGCAGGCGTTCGAGCAGTTGCTCGTGCAAAGTGCAGTGCGGCCCGTTCAGGGTCGCGCCATCCCCAAAAGTGCTGCGCATCGCCGGCCGTGCCAACGCTGGCGCGCGCATCGCGGCACGCACGCGCCTGGCCTGCAGCTGCGACAGCTGCTGGGCCAGCAACTCCTCGGCCTTCAGGCGCTGCCAAGCCGGGTGGCTGTGGTCCTCCAGAGTGGCCAGTGCCACGTCGGGCGTCGGATGGTGCAAAAACTGTAGCGCTCCCCGTAGATTCCACAAGGGCTGCGGCAGGTTTTTACCTAAAAACTGCGCAGGAATGGTCTCATTGAGGTCGGCGCGGGCCAGGCCGCTGAGCACTGCCTTGCGCAGATAGGCCTGCGGCAAACTGGCCACGGTGGAATACACCGGCGTCAACGCCTCCGGCAACTCACCGCCCGCCAGCTTGAAGCTGGGGTGCACCATCTCGCGGCCCAGAAAACCGCCGCGAAGCTCGCCGCGCACACGCAGGTGCGCGCCCACGCTCAGCGTCTTCTGGTGCGAGGGGTAAAAATTGAGAAAGCGCAGCACGCAAGTGTCGCTGCCGTCGTCCACCGTCACCCGCAGCTGGCGGCGCGGCCTGAAAGTGATTTCGCTGTGGGTCACCTGCGCCTCGATCTGCACCATGTCGCCGTCGCGCGCATCACGCAGCCGCACGATGCGGGTTTCGTCCTCGTAGCGCAGCGGCAGGTGCAGGGCCAGGTCTATGTCGCGGCGCAGGCCCAGTTTTTCCAGGGCCTTTTGCGCCGGCGATTTGGGTGCAGCCCGGCTCCCGGCCGGCCCTTCGGGTTGGGCGGTTTCAGAGGCAAGGGCAGCCGGTGGCGACATGGGACAATTGTGCCTTCATGAAGACGCATTTCAGCCTCAGCGATTTTGATTTCACACTGCCCGAAGAACTCATCGCGCAGCACCCTGCCCCCCAGCGCAACGCTTCGCGCCTGCTCGACGGCCGCGCCAGTGCGCCCGTAGACCGCCGCTTTACCGACCTGCCCGCGCTGCTCGCGCCGGGCGACCTGCTGGTATTCAACGACACCCAGGTGGTCAAGGCGCGGCTGTTTGGCCAGAAGGCCAGTGGCGGCTGGCTGGAGCTGCTGATCGAACGCGTGCTGGCGCCGCATACCATGGCCAACGACTCTGATTATGAGGTCGCCGCGCACCTGAAGGTCAGCAAAAAGCCCCAGCCCGGCGCGGTGCTGCAGATGGATGGCGGCTTCACCGCCACGCTGCTGGGCCGCTGGCCCAACGACGACGGGCCGCTCTACCGCTTGGCGCTCAGTGGCGACCCCTATGCGTTGATGGCCCAGCATGGCCATGTGCCGCTGCCCCCTTACATCACCCACAGTGACTCGGCTGACGACGAGCAGCGCTACCAGACGGTGTTCGCCAAAAACCCGGGCGCGGTGGCGGCGCCGACAGCGGCGCTGCATTTTGACGAGGCCATGCTGGCGCAGCTGGCGGCCAGCGGCATAGCGCGCGCCAGCGTGACGCTGCATGTGGGCGCGGGCACGTTCCAGCCGGTCAAAACCGACAATATTGCCGAGCACACCATGCATTTCGAACGGTTTGAAGTGCCGCCGGCCACGCAACAAGCGATTGCCGCCTGCAAGGCACGCGGCGGGCGCGTGGTGGCCGTGGGCACCACCACGGTGCGGGCGCTGGAATCCGCCGCCAAATTTGGCCCCGATTGCAGCGACACCAACATCTTCATCACGCCGGGCTTTGAATTTGCCGTGGTCGATCTGCTGCTGACCAACTTTCACCTGCCCAAAAGCACGCTGATGATGCTGGTCAGCGCGTTTTCGGGCTACGAGCACATCATGGCGCTTTACCGGCACGCGATTGCGCAGCGCTACCGCTTTTTCAGCTATGGCGATGCGATGCTGCTTGAACGAACGGTCCGATGATCGACAAGCCATTCGTTGTACGATAAAATGATCGATATGCAAAACCAGACCGTCATCGTCTCGCCCAAGTACCAGGTGGTCATTCCGCGCGAAATCCGCGAGGCCGGCGGCATCAAGCCCGGCAGCCGCATGAGCGTGTTTGAGGTCAACGGTGTCATCCAGCTGGTGCCCGTCAAGCCGGCCGCCGATTACCGGGGTCTGCTCGCCGGCCTGTCCAGTACCGAGGTGCCCGCCGACCCCGAACGCTTTTAAGCCCCATGGCTCGCCGCAAAACAGTTCCAGCCGCGCCCGTCGTTCTCGATTCCTCTTGCTGGCTCGAATATTTCAGCAACTCACCGCGCGCCAAACGCTACGCCGAGGTGATAGAAAACACGGCCGCGCTAATTGTGCCCATCATCACCCTGTACGAGGTGTACAAGGTCGCACTGCGCGAATTCGGCGTGGCGCATGCCAATCAGGCGGTGGCGCTGATGCGCGAGGGCGATGTGATTGACATCAACCTGAATATCGCGCTCAGCGCAGCGGCCAATGGCTTGCCCATGGCAGACAGCCTGATTTATGCCACGGCCCAAATGCGCGGCGCCACCCTGTGGACTCAGGATGTCCACTTCAAGGCCCTGGCTGGCGTTAAATTTTTCGACAGAGACTAGCGGTACTCCCTTCCAGATGCTTCAATTTGATCTACTCAAGACCGAAGGCCAGGCCCGCCGGGGCACCCTGACCCTGAATCACGGCGTGGTGCAAACCCCCATCTTCATGCCGGTCGGCACCTATGGCACCGTCAAGGGCGTGATGCCGCAATCGCTGCATGAGATGGGCGCGCAAATCATTCTGGGCAACACCTTTCACCTCTGGATGCGGCCGGGGCTGGACGTGATGCAGCAGTTTGGCGGGCTGCACAAGTTTGAAAGCTGGCAAAAGCCCATCCTGACCGACAGCGGCGGCTTTCAGGTCTGGTCACTCGGCGAGATGCGCAAGATCTCCGAGGAAGGCGTGAAGTTTGCCTCGCCGGTCAACGGCGACAAGCTGTTTTTAACGCCTGAAATCTCCATGCAGATCCAGACGGTGCTCAACAGCGACATCGTGATGCAGTTTGACGAGTGCACGCCTTACGACACCAAGGGCCACCTCACCACCGAAGCGGAGGCGCGCACCTCGATGGAGCTCAGCCTGCGCTGGGCCAAACGCTGCGAGGACGAATTTGCCAGGCTGGAAAACCCGAACGCGCTGTTTGGCATTGTGCAGGGCGGCATGTTTGAGAACCTGCGCCAGGAATCGCTCGAGGCGCTGGTTGAACTCGACTTTCCGGGCTATGCCATCGGCGGCGTCAGCGTGGGCGAACCCAAGGAAGAAATGCAGCGCATCGTGGCGCACACGCCGCACCGGCTGCCGGCGCACAAGCCGCGCTACCTGATGGGAGTCGGCACGCCCGAGGACCTGGTGGAAGGCGTGGCCGCCGGCGTCGACATGTTTGACTGCGTGATGCCGACCCGCAACGCGCGCAACGGCCACATGTTCACGCGCTTTGGCGACCTGAAAATCCGCAATGCGCGCTACAAGACCGAGGATGCAGCGGTGGACGCGAGCTGCAGCTGCTACACCTGCAAGAACTTTTCGCGCGCCTACCTGCACCACCTGGACCGTTGCGGCGAAATGCTGGGCCCCATGCTGTCCAGCATCCACAACCTGCACTACTACCTGAACCTGATGCAGGAAGTGCGCGATGCGCTCGATGCCGGCCGCTTTGGCGAGTTTGCGGCCCGCTTCCGCGCGGACCGGCGGCGGGGCGTGTAGCCGATGGACATCCGTCTGCAGCGCTGGATAGACCGCTGGGTCGGCATTCCGCTGTGCACGGCCGTGTCCGCGCTGGACGCGGTGAGCCGCCGCCTGCGACCCGAGCCGCAGGCCGACAAGGCGCCGCGTGCCATCGTCGTGATTTTGCTGTCTGAAATGGGCAGCCTGGTGCTGGCCCACGACATGTTTGCGCGGCTCAAGGCGCGCTACCCCGACGCAGCGCTGCACGCCCTGCTGTTTGGCAAGAACCGCGAGATTCTGGACCTGATGCGGGTGATAGACCCGGCCAACGTGCACACGGTCGATGACCAGTCGCTGCCCGGCCTGCTGCGCAGTCTGTGGAAGGCCATGGGCGATCTGCGCCGCGCCCACGTGGACGTGGCGATTGACTGCGAGCTGTTCTCGCGCATCAGCAGCCTGCTGTCGTTTGCCAGCGGTGCCCAGGTGCGCGTGGGCTTTCACCGCCACACCCAGGAAGGCCTGTACCGCGGCTCCCACATCAACCGGCCCGTGCCCTACAACCCCTATCACCACATCAGCGCGCAGTTTCTGGCGCTGGCGCGGGCGATTGATTCAACGGCGGTGCCGAAATCCAAATTGCCGGTCATGGTGAGCCGCAAAGCGCCGCCGCAGGTGGCGCTGGAGCCGACGCTGATCACCGGCATTGCGCAGCGCCTGGCGCAGGACTTTCCCGCCATTGCCGGCAAGCCGCTGGTGCTGGTGTATCCGGGCGGCGGCATTTTGCCGATTCGCGCCTGGCCGCTGGCCTCCTACACCGCGCTGTGCGAAGGCCTGGTGGCCGACGGCTGCGCGGTGGCGGTGATCGGCCTGAAGGACGACCGGGCGCTGGCGCAGCAGTTGGTCGCGCAGGTTCAGGCTGGCATCGATGAGCAGAAGAACGCGAGCGGACGCAGCGAAGGGCCGCCCCGAGCAAGTCCAGCCCCCTCGGGGGGCAGCGAACCACACGCAGTGGGGAGCATGGGGGCGATAGTTGACCTGACCGGCTACACCCGCTCGATTTCCGAATTGCTGGCGCTGTTTCACGGGGCGCGCCTGCTGGTCACCAACGATGGCGGGCCGGGCCAGTTTGCGGCGCTGACACCGATCTGGACGCTGATGCTGTTTGGCCCCGAAACGCCCGCCCTGTATGCCCCGCGCACGCCGCGCTGTCATTCGTTTTACAGCCAGTGGCCGTGCTCGCCCTGCCTGACGGCCTACAACCACCGCTCGTCGTACTGCGATGGCGACAACCAGTGCCTCAAGGTGATTGCGCCGGCCGCCGTGCTGGCCAAGGCCCGCGAATGCCTGGCGGCAGACCCGGCCTCCCACCCGGCGAGCGCCTGATGTCCAGACTCCGGTCGCTGGCCGAGGCATTGATCGGCCGCCTGCCGGCCAGGCTGCAGCCGATGGCGCGCTGGCGCTTCATCAAGTTTGGCGTGGTGGGGGCCAGCGGCACGGTCATCAATCTTGCGGTGCTGTATGCGGCGCAGGAGTTTTTGCTGACAGGCATCACCGACTTTCATTCGCGGCTCAACTACTCGATTGCGTTGGCCATCAGCTGCGCCACCATCAGCAATTTTTACTGGAACCAGCGCCTGACCTGGCGCGACCGCAAGCACGCGGCCCATTATTCGACGCTGTTTCTGTTCTTCAAGTATGTGATGGCGGCCGGTTTGGCGATTGTGATTCAGTCGCTGCTGACCAAATGGCTGGCGCTGTACCTGCACTACATCGTGGCCAATCTGGTGGCGATCGTGCTGTCCAGCGTGTGTAACTTCGTGGTCAATGACCGCATGACTTTTCGCCGCCGTCGCGTGAAAATCAAAACCCCCGAAGCGCCAGCCACCAGCGCCGCGCCTCCTGCCGACCATGACAAGCCCTGAAAAATCCACGACCTTCCCCGTGCACTACCGCTGGCTGGCGCTCGGCATCGTGGTGGCGCTGGGCTATCTGTTCGGCCTGGGCGGCGACCATATTCCGCGCGGCGGCGATGAACTGGTGTACGCGCATATCGCGCGCCTGACCGCCGCCACCGGCCACTGGCTGCCGCTGGTCAGCTCGTATGACTTCATGCGCAACACCAAGCCGCCGCTGCTGTTCTGGCAGGCCATGGTGGCGGGCGGTTGGGGTGAGCACTGGAGCTGGTTCAACCTGCGCCTGCCCGGTGTGCTCTACACCTGGGCCACGGCCCTGATGGTGGGGCTGCTGACCTGGAAAATCGTTGGCGGCAACGAGGGCCAGGCCGCGTCCATCAACCCGACACCAAGCACCGACGGCCTGCGCCGCCACGCGGTCACCATGGGGGCGATTGCGGCGCTGGTTTACCTCTCGTTTTTCACCACCTACCGCTATGGCCGCTCCTACATGACCAGCGGGCCCGAGACCTTCTGGCTGTTCGGCATTTTTTTTGCGCTGGCCTGGTCACCCGCCCGACTGCTGGCCTCGCGCTGGAAGCTGCCGCTGCTGGCCGGCGTGGCGGTCGGCATCGCCTGCCTCTACAAGTCGTTTGCCATGGTGGCGCCGCTGGGCTTTGCGCTGGCGCTGTGCTACCAGACCGTGGGCGCGCGGCAGCCGCCGTGGAAGATTTTCAGGCCCGGCATCGTCGTGGACGGCCTCAAGGTGGCCGCCGCCTGCGCGCTGGCGCTGGCCATTTTTGGCCTGTGGTTTGCGCTGGACCCCCAGCCCGGCGAGGTCTGGCGCGAGTTTGTGGTGGGCGAAAACGCCGGCAAGTTCAAGTCATCGCCGGGCTACTTCAAGGTGGCTTTCAGCGGCGGCAGCGGGTTCTTGACGATTCTGACCGGCTACTTTTCCAATGCGCTTTTCCTGCTGCCCATCACCGTGGGCTGCGCCTGGGCCGCCTGGCGCAGTTACCGGCAAAAAGTGCCGCTCAGTGACGCCGAAAAAATCCTGTGGCTCTGGCTTTTTGGCCTGGCGCTGGTGTTCATGCTGCCGAATCAGCGCTCCACCCGCTACCTGATTCCGGCCATGCCGGCGCTGGCCGTGCTGGTGGCGCTGTACTGGCAGCGCATTGCGCGCTTCTGGTTCGCCCTGACGCTGCTGGCGTGCGCGCTGGGCGCGCTGGCCATGGGCCTGATCGCCTACGGCGCGCTGCGCGCGGTGCACGACACCGGGCTTTATTCATGGGCTTACTGGCTGTTTCTGGCCGGGCTGCTGGCCGCCTGCGTGGGCGGGCTGATCAAAAGGGAATGGACGCGCCCGGTCGCCGCCGTGGCGGGTTTTGCGGTGCTGTTTGCCCTGGCCTGGGTCACGGCGCCCTTTAACGGCGAACTGGCGCGCTTCAAGGCGGCCAGCGTGGCCCGGCTGCAGGGCCAGACCGTGGCGGTGCCGAGCAGCTTCAACGGCCACTTTGAGCGCTACGAGTTCATCATCCCCGGTGCCCGGGTCATGCCCTACTTTGCCGAGCAACCGGTGGACTACACCGAGGTGGACGCGCTGCTTCAAGCCCACCGTTACGCGCTGGTGCAGCGGCGCATCGGCCAGCTGCCCTGCACCCAATGCCGCATCATTGACATGCGCTGGGACCTGCGCGCGCGCAAAGGCGACAGGGACGGCATGATGGCCGCCTTCACCTCGCCCGACACCTATTTTTACGCGCAGGAATATCTGGTGGAAGGGCTGGCGCCCTGAGCCCGTCAAGCATCCGGTCAAGCACCCCCAACATTTCAGCAAGGAGCCCAACATGCAATACCGCCGTCTCGGAAGCAGCAACCTGAAGGTGTCGACCCTGTGCCTGGGCACCATGATGTTTGGCCAGCAAACGCCACGGGACGAGGCGGCGCGCATCGTGGCCTCGGCGCGCGAGCAGGGGCTCAACTTCATCGACACCGCCGACGTCTACAACAAGGGCCAGTCTGAAACAGACCTGGGCCAGTTGCTCACCGGCCAGCGCCAGCACTGGGTGCTGGCCAGCAAACTGGGCAACCCGGTCAGTACGGCGGTTAACGAAGGCCACTACTCGCGCCGCTGGTTAATCCAGGAAACCGATGCCATTTTGGCGCGGCTGCAAACCGACTACCTCGACATCCTGTACCTGCACCGCGACTACCACCAGGCCAATCTGGACGAAGCGGTGCGGGCGCTGGGCGACCTGATTCGCGCCGGCAAAATCCGCAGCTTTGGCCTGTCCAACTTTCGCGGCTGGCGCATTGCCGAGGTGGTGCGCCTGTGCAAGGAACTCGGTGTGCCGCAACCCGTGGTGTGCCAGCCCTATTACAACCTGCTGAATCGCGGCCCCGAAGTCGAAATTTTGCCGGCCTGCGCCCACTACGGCCTGGGCGTGGTGCCCTACAGCCCGCTGGCGCGCGGCGTGCTGACCGGCAAATACCCGCCCGGCCAGCCGCCGGCCGAGGGCACGCGTGCCGGCAGCGGCGACAAGCGCATTCTGGAAACCGAGTTCCGCGACGAGTCGCTGCTGATCGCCCAAAAAATCAAGGCGCGCTGCGATGCCAAAGGCTGGGTGCCGGGCCAGTTTGCCGCCGCCTGGGTGCTGGCCAACCCGCTCATCAGCGCTGTCATCGTCGGGCCGCGCACGCTGGCGCACCTGGAAGATGTTTACGGCGCGCTGGAGCTGGTGCTGGACCCGGAAGACGAGGCTTTCGTCAATGCGCTGGTGATGCCGGGCCATGCCTCCAGCCCCGGCTACAACGACCCGGCTTATCCTTTTTACGGCCGTCCGGTCTGACCCCTCGTCAAGCCGTCGCGCTGCCGGTCTTGCCAGTGGTTCCGCACGCATGGCAGAACTTGGCAAACGCGCTCTTGCGGGCGCTGCACTGGTGGCAGTGGTCAAACAGCCCGATGCCGCAATGCGGGCAAAAATCGATCGCGGTGTTTTTCAGGTCTACTGGCCGCTCGCAGCCGGGGCATACGCTTTTGGATAAGCGGGCCAATGCAGTGTCGTAACTCAGTTCCTCGCGGCGCTGGGCATCGGGCAGTTGCTCGGCCAGCTTCTGCTTTTCGAGATAGCGGTTCAGCGACACAATCGCCTGCCGCCCCACCAGCGCCGTGACCACAATCCCGACGAGGTAGCGCACATAGCCGCCGTAGCTGGGCAGATAGGGCACCAGCTCCACAAAAAACGCGAACACCGCAAACAAGATAAAGCCCCAGACAAAGGGCCAGTAAGTGCTTTTGCGCTTTTTGGCAAACAGCCAGCCGGCCACGACCAGCAGCGGCAAGGTCAGCGCCAGCCGGTACAAAAACACCCGCAGCTCGACACGGCGGTACTCGGCGTTGAGCTGCTGCTGCGCGGCCTGCTCCATCTCGCCCAGCTTGCGGCGTTCACGCGTCAGGCTTTGCGCCGCATCGAGCGCGGCCTGCTGCTGGGCTTCCACCGCCACGCCAGCGGCGCGCTCCTTGTCTTTCAGCCCATCGAGCGCCCGCGTGCGCGCCACCAGCTCCGGGTCTTGCCCGGCCAGCTGCGTGGCGCCGCGCGTGGCCAACCAGTTGTTGAAAGTCTCGCGGGCGGCCGCGGAGTCGGCTTGGGCGGCGCGGCGTTTGAGCTGCGCCTGCGCCAGCGCCGCGTCGGCATTGCGCCCGGCCAGCTCGGCGTTTTTGATCGCGCTGCGCACCGCGCCGCTGGGGGCGGCGTCCATGAAGTCGTCGAGCGACAGCTGCTTTTCCACCCTGGGCAAATCACCGACCACGGTGCCGCCGAGACCGATCAAAAAGCCGGCAAACACCAGCGCCACCAGCCACAGGCCGCGCTGCATCCATTTTTCGGTCAGTCGCAGGGTTTTGCTCATACGGGCTTTCTTTAAGGTTGACGCAGGGTGACAGTCGCGCCGCTCAGGCCGGCGCGCTGCATCCACTGGAACACCGAATCCACGGTGACGGTCTCGATCCGGTCGGAAAACCGCTTGTCGTTCGGGTGGTCGTCAAACGCCACGTTGGCCGCCGTCACGCGTCCGCCGAGTCGCGTCAGCGGGCCGATGCGCAAGGTGGCGGGCTGGTAACCCTTGAACTGCAGCCAGGCCTGGGCCTGCTCGCGGGTTTTAATCTGCGGCTCCATCGCCAGCGCCAGCGTCTCGATGGCCCACTGGTTGGACTGCTGGTATTTGCGGCCCCAGGCGTAGCTGACGATGCTGTAGGGCTTCTGGTGCAGGCTCAGCGCCCGGCTGGGCTGGCTGGCATCGAGCAGCAGCGGAAGCAGGCGCTCTTGCACCTCGGGCGTGGGCACCACCCAGGCCGCCTCGAAGCGCCACAGGTCATCGAGAAAAAACTCGCCCAGGCCCTGGCGGTACACCGCCGCGTCGGCCGTGCCGCACTGGTTGAGCTTGTGCAGCACACGCCAGACATGGCCGCTTTTGCCGTCCGCCGAGACCTGCGGCTGCTGGTAGGCAAACCCGGCGTGCGAGTAGTAAATGCCGTATTTGCTCAGGTCTTGCCCGGCCCGCGCCAGCAGCACCACGCGCTGGCCGCTGGCATCGAGCGCGGCCAGCGTGCGCTCGGCCAGATTCAGGCCGCGCAACACCGTCTGCGCCTGCGGCGGCTGCTCGGCTTCGCAGGAGCGGCCGGCCTGGGCTGGCAGACTGGCCAGTGCGGTAGCCAGCCCGCACAGCCAGAGCAGCAGTCGGACAAATGGCGAGGTGTTCATCGTCATCACCTCAATGCGTCAGACGTTCGTTGTGCAGCAGGGCCTGCCCCAGCGCATTGGGAATAAAGGCAATCGCCTGGCCGGCCGCCGACAGCACTACGCCAGCCCCGATCACGCTGACCGTCAGCACCGTGCCGGCGACGATGGAAGCCCCGGCCAGACCCTTGCCCACAATCTCGATGCTGGCCCGGGCACCGTCCGAGGCCCGCTCCAGCACATAGACCGTGCCGCGTGCCGAGACTTCCACCACCCTGACCACCAGCACCGCGCCGGCCGTGGACAGCACCACCGGAACCGCCACCACGCTGCTGACGGCCGAACCGGCCACCACGACGGAGGCCACCGGCAGCGCCGACAGCGCGCTCAGGGCCGACGCCTCGCTCTGCGCCTTGGCATCAAATGAGGCCGTGGCCCCCGTCAATGCTGCGCAAACAGCTATCAAAAGAGTAGCAATTTGATGTTTCATGAAAACCTCCTGTGAGCAGTTTGGACTTGGTAAATCAGCCTGCGTCGGCCGCGCCGCGCGGCGCGCGGCCGCTGATGCGGGCTTCGTTCAGGTCAGCCTCATGCCGGTCGCGCAGGGTTTTGGCCAGCGTGACGGTGCAGGTAATCAGATACAGCCAGCTCACGCCCAGAAACGCCTTGTAGGTTTCATTGACCTCCATGCGCCACAGGCCCCAGCCGGTCAGCGACATCGCCAGAAAGAAGCCGCCCCACACCACCAGCTTGAACATGGGGGTGTCGGCCGGCTTGCCTTCGGCCTGGGTTTTCTCCTGGTCACGCACATACTTGGCCAGCACAAAGGCGGCCGACAGGCAAAAGAAGTAACCCATGACCATGAAGGCGCGGTCCAGGTCGCGGCCCGGCAGGTAAGACAAGCCGACCGCACACAGAAACACGGCGATCAGAAAGGAAGCCCAGACCTGAACCTGCCAGGGTTTGGAGTCACGGTGGATCAGTGTTTGCATAGAAACCTTTGAAGGGTGAGCGGGTTGAAGTGAACGCAATGTAGCGCCAGACACGCTCAAAGCAGAGCGCAATCCGGTACAGTTTCTTTGAAAGAGTCATTGAGTATCTTATTTCGATACTTTTACGTACCCAACAAGGCCGCCACACGGGCGCGCAACGTGTCGGGCTGCACCTCATGCGGCGCCAGCGCCGGCCCGGCATTGAGGCCGACGCGGCTCCAGAAGCCGCGCCGGAACGGTTTGACCATGGCCACCTGCTCGCCGGCCACCCGCTCGGCCCGGCTGAAGAACGAGCCCCACAGATTGGTCAGCGCCATAGGCACTACCGGCACGCTCAGGCCGTCGCGCTCGGCGTTTTCCAGAATCTTCATGATGCCGCCCTTGAAGGCTTGCAGCTCACCGTTTTTGGTGATGCCGCCTTCGGGGAAGATGGCCAGCAGGTCGCCGTCCCGCAGCACCTTGGCGGCGGCTTCAAAGGCCGCCTCGTAGGCCGCCGGGTCTTCGGCGCGCGGCGCAATCGGGATCGCCTTGGCGAGGCGGAACAGCCAGCCCAGCACCGGCATTTTGAAGATGCGGTGGTCCATCACGAAGTAAATCGGGCGCGGGCTGGCCGCCATCAGCAGCACCGGGTCGATAAAGCTGACATGGTTGCAGGTCAGCACTGCTGCGCCCTGGGCCGGAATGTTGTCGTCGCCGGTAATCTTGAAGCGGTAAATGCAGCGCGAGGCCAGCAGCGCAACAAAGCGCAGCAGGTACTCGGGCACCAGCAGGAAGATGTAAAACGCCACCACCGCATTGGCCAGACCGACAAACAGGAATATCTGCGGAATGCTGAACTCGGCCTTCAGCAGCGCGCCCGCCAGGATCGAGCTGACGATCATGAACAGGGCGTTGAGAATATTGTTGGCCGCGATGATGCGGGCACGGTGCGTGGGCTGGCTGCGCAGCTGGATCAGTGCGTACATCGGCACGCTGTACAGGCCCGCAAACAGGCTGAGCAGCGCCAGGTCCATCATCACACGCCAGTGCGCGGGCTGCGCCACAAAGGCCGCCAGGCTCATCACGGCAGACGGGGGCAGGCCGCGCGAGGCAAAGTAAAGATCAATCGCAAAGATGCTCATGCCAATCGCGCCCAGCGGCACCAGGCCGATCTCGACATGGCGCTTGCTCAGCACCTCGCACAGCAGCGAGCCGGTCGCAATGCCAATCGAAAACACCACCAGCAGCAAGGACGCGACCTGCTCGTTGCCATGCATCACCTCCTTGGCAAAGCTGGGAAACTGGCTCAAAAACACCGCGCCAAAAAACCACATCCAGCTGATGCCCAGCATCGAGCGAAACACCACCACATTGACACTGGCCAGCTTGAGGTTGCGCCAGGTCTCGGTCACCGGGTTCCAGTTGATTTTCAGGCCCGGGTCGGTCGCCGGCGCCAGCGGAATGAACTGCGCCACCACCCGGCCCGCCAGCGCCAGCGCCACGCAGGCCATTGCCACATAGTCGGGCCCGACCTGCGGCAGCGCCACGATCAGGCCGCCCACGATATTGCCGAGCAAAATCGCCACAAAGGTGCCCATCTCGACCATGCCGTTGCCGCCGGTCAGCTCACGCTCGTTCAGCGCCCGCGGCAGATAGGCAAACTTGACCGGGCCAAACAGCGTGGAATGCAGCCCCATCAAGAACGTGCAGCCCAGCAAAATCATGGCTTGCAGATTCACGTTGTCACTCATGAAGCCGACGGCAGCGATCAGCATGATCACCACCTCCAGGTTTTTGACGAAACGGATGACGCGGGTTTTTTCAAACTTGTCGGTCAGCTGCCCGCTGGTGGCCGAAAACAGCAAAAACGGCAAAATAAACAGCGCCCCAATCGCCAGCCCCGCCAGCGCCGGCGGCAGCCAGCTCACGCTGAGCTGGTAGGTCACCATCACGGTAAAGGCAAACTTGAACAGGTTGTCATTGGCCGCGCCCGAAAACTGCGTCCAGAAAAAAGGCGCAAAGCGGCGCTGCCTGAGCAGCGCAAACTGGTTCGGGTGTTCGTGCGCCGTTGCGGGCGGTGCGGCCGCCGTGGCGCCGGGGTTGGCCAGATCAACACTCATGCGTGACTCCTCTTTTCGATGGTTATGCCGTTGCTTTGCAGGCGGGCTGTTGCGGGCATGGCCTGACTAACTGAAGCGGATTCTGCCCTGATTTTGCAGCTCCCCCGCCGTCGCCAGGCCCGCCATCGCGCCGCCCCGCAAAACCTGCATGCAGTGTGGCGGCCAGCCTGAAGAAAACCGACCCGGAATGCACCGAGGCGAAAAACACTGGACTCGGAGTATCGATTATTGATACCGTACAGGGGTTTTGACAGCAGGAGTCAAGTAAATGAGCACGAGCGCCGACCTGGTCACCGCCCTGAAAAAGGAACTGAAACAGGCCCAGATGACCTATGCCGGCCTGGCGCGCGCGCTGGGCATGGCCGAGTCCAGCGTCAAGCGCATGCTGGCCAGGGGCGACATGCCGCTGTCGCGCGTCGATGCGATTTGCCGCGCGCTGAAGCTCGACTTTGCCGAACTGGCCAGGCGCGTGGCCGACAGCCAGCCGCTGCTGGCCGAGCTGACCGAGGCGCAGGAGAAAGCCGTGGTGGCCGACAAAAAACTGTTGTTGGTCGCGATTTGCGTGCTGTCGCAATGGACGCTGGAGCAGATGACCGGCAGCTACCGGTTGAGCGAGGCCGAATGCATCAAGTACCTGGTGCAGCTCGACCGCATCGGCATCATCGAGCTGAAACCGCTGAACCGCTACCGCCTCAAGCTGGCCAAGACCTTTCGCTGGCGGCCCCACGGCCCGGTGATGGACTATTTTCGCGACAACGCCCTGCTCGACTATTTTTCAGGCGGCTTCGACGGCGCGGGCGAAGGCCTGCTGCTGGTGCACGGCGCCATCAGCCGCAGCCTGGCCCCGTCATTCATGGAACGCATGCAGCGCGTGGCCCAGGACTTTGCCCAGCA
>NZ_JANOAL010000151.1:0-10287 GCF_031411155.1 Polaromonas sp.
GGACGAGGGCATTGTGCGCACGGTGTGGCTGACGGCCGATGAAATCCGGGCCTGCGTGCCCCGGCACCGCAGCCCGCTGGTGTTGACCTGCCTCGAAGACTACCTGGCCGGACGGCGCTACCCGCTCGCACTGATCACCACGGACCCCTCGGTATTGCTATAAAATAGCTGTATACACATATACAGCCTGCGCAAAATTCCGATTTCACTCTGAAATCCTGTAGCAGGACAGCCCCGATAGCGTGGCAGGGCCTGCACCGCTACGCGGCAGGGGCCAGCTGCGCAAGCGAGCCACCCAAGCCTCCATGCGCCTATTGCTGCAAGCAACGCACCAATTGCATCAAAAGATGCAATTTACAACGCAGTGCCCTTGGCGAAAAATCAGCCTCCTGTCAAAGCCCTTGTAGTTGCCCGCCCGCGTGGCTGTGCAATGGGCCGCTCCCTTCACATAAAGCGGCGGCAGGAGCCTCGCAAACTCCGCCACGCACAGGAAACCCGATGTTGAAACTGATCACCGCTTGCTGCCGGCTAGCAAGCTCGCCATGCTGAACCGAACAATACCCTGCGTGCTGATGCGCGCCGGCACCTCGCGCGGCCCGTTTTTCCTGCGCGAATGGCTGCCCCATGGCGATGAAGCCCGCGACCAGGCGCTGATTGGCGCCATCGGCGCTTCAGACCCGCTGCAACTCGATGGCCTGGGGGGCGGCAGCACGCTCAACAGCAAGGTCGCCATCGTGTCGCGCTCCAGCCAGCCCGGCTGCGACCTGGACTACCTGTTCGCGCAAGTCGGCGTCGGCCACCAGTCGGTGGACACCCGGCCCAACTGCGGCAACATGCTGTCCGGCGTCGCGCCGTTCGCGATTGAACAGGGGCTGATCCCGGCGCAGGACGGCCACACCACGGCACGGGTCTACAACGTCAACACCGGCGCGCGCATCGACGTGACCGTCTGCACGCCCGGCGGCCGCGTCACGTACGAAGGCGATGCGCGGATTGACGGCGTGGCCGGCACCGCCGCGCCTATCCTGCTGAACTTCCTCGATGCCTGGGGCGCCATCACCGGCCAGCTGTTCCCGACCGGGCAGCGCATCGACGTGATCGACGGGCTGGCGCTGACCTGCATCGACGCGGCCATGCCGCTGATGATCCTGCGCGCCAGCGACCTGGGCCTGACGGGCCGCGAGCGGCCTGCGGAACTCGATGCCAACACGGCGCTGCTGGCGCGCATCGAGGCCTTGCGCCGGGTGGCCGGCGCCCGCATGGGCCTGGGCGATGTGTCGGACAGCGTGATTCCGAAGCCGGTGCTGGTCAGCGCGGGCGACGGTCCGCTGAGCATCACCTCGCGCTACTTCACGCCCCGGCGCTGCCATGCGTCGCATGCCGTGACCGGCGCCATCGGCGTGGCGACCGCTTTTGCCCTGCCCGGCACGGTGGCCAGCGGCATGGCCAGGACGGCGGGCAAACACCCGCTGACGGTATTGCACCCGGCCGGGCAGATCGACATTGAAGTCGAGCTGCAAGGCGAAGGCCAGGACGCCACGATCGAGCGCGCCGCGCTGGTTCGCACCGCCCGCAAGATCATGCAAGGCGAGTTGCACCTGCCCGGCTACGTGTTTTCCCGATCCAGCCCCGATCCGGCAGCGAGCCTTGATGCGGCCCGGCCCTTCCCCGGCAAGGACATCCAGATCATCGTGCCGACCAGCGCCGGCGGCGGCAACGACACCATGGCGCGCACGCTGACGCGCAAGCTCGGTCCGGTGCTGGGCCAGGCCGTGACGGTGGACAACCGCGCCGGGGCCAACGGCAGCATTGCCAGCGACTACGTGGCCGCAGCCCAGCCTGACGGCCATACCCTGATGCTGGGCTACATCGCCACCCACGGCATCAACCCGGCCTGGCAGGCGCTGCGCTACGACCCGGTGGCCGATTTTTCGCCGGTCGGACTGGTCGGCCATTCGCCCACGCTGCTGGTCGTTCATGCCGACCTTCCGGTGCGTAGCGTGGCGGAACTGGTGGCCCTGATCCGGGCCCAGCCCGGCCGCTTCAGCTACGCCTCGGCCGGCGAAGGCACGGCGCCGCACCTGGCGGCCGAACTGTTCAAGCTGCGCACCGGCATCACGCTCACCGGCCTGGCCCATGCCGGGGCGGCACCGGCTATTGCCGACATCGCGCGCGGCAACGCCCAGCTGATGTTTCCCAGCCTCTTTACCGCCCAGCCCTATTTGCGCAGCGGCAAGCTGCGGGCGCTGGCGGTGGCCGGGCCGGCGCGCCTGGCCAGCCTGCCCGACCTGCCCACGCTGGCCGAGGCGGGCGTGGCCGGCATCGAACTGACGCAGTGGTACGCCTTGTTCGCGCCGGCCAAAACGCCGGCGCCGGTGGTGGCGCAGTTGAACCAGGCGCTCAACACCGTGCTGCAGGACCCTGAAATCATCGCCCGCTTCGACGCCGACGGCGCCCAGGTGCAGACCAGCACGCCCGAAGCGCTGCACCGTCTGCTGCTCGCCGAGCGGACCAAGTGGCGGCAGGTGGTGCAGCAGACCGGCTTGCGGATGGAGCCGCAGCTGGCCGAGTAGCCAGCCGTTTGCCCCCAGGCATGCACCCACTTCGGAATTGAAATTGCAACCATATGCACCCGACAAGGAGACAACCATGAAACCCGTCAAGCTCATCAAACTGTTATACGTCCAGGTCCTCATCGGCCTGCTGCTCGGCATCGCCGTCGGCCACTACTGGCCCGAGTTCGGCGCGTCGCTCAAGCCGCTGGGCGACGGCTTCGTCAAGCTCGTCAAGATGATGATCGCGCCCATCGTCTTTTGCACCATCGTCAGCGGCATCACCTCGCTGGGCGAGTCCAAGGAGATCGGCAAGACCCTGATCAAGTCCATGGGCCTGTTCTACGTGCTGACAATTCTGGCGCTGCTCACCGGGCTGGCCGCCGTCTTTTTACTGCAGCCCGGCGCAGGCATGCACATCGACCCCAAGACACTGGACGCGACCGTCGCTGCCAGGTTCAGCAAAGGTGGGCCCATGGGCTTTACGGAATTCGTGCTGCACATCATCCCGACCTCGTTCTTCGGCGCCTTTGCCGAGGGCGAAGTGCTGCCGGTGCTGCTGCTCGCGGTGCTGTGCGGCTTTGGCCTGACGCACATCGGCCGCGCGGGACGGGTCGTGCTCGACGGCATCGACAGCTTTTCGCACATGCTGTTCGCCGCCTTCAGCCTGATCATGCGCGTGGCCCCGCTGGGCGCGTTCGGCGCCATGGCCTTCACGGTCGGTCGCTACGGCATCAAGTCGATTGGCTCGCTGGGCCTGCTGATCGGCACCTTCTACGTCGCCTGCATCTTTTTCGTCGCCGTGGTGCTCGGCCTGCTGGTCCGCGCCCATGGTTTCAGGCTGTGGCAGCTGATGCGCTACATCCGCGAGGAACTGCTGGTGGTGCTCGGCACCTCATCGAGCGAGCCGGTGCTGCCGCGCCTGCTGATGAAGCTTGAGCGCCTGGGCTGCAAGAAGGGCGTGGTCGGCATGGTGCTGCCCACCGGCTACTCCTTCAATCTCGACGGCACCGCAATTTACCTGACGCTGGCATCCATGTTCATTGCGCAGGCCTGCGACATCCACCTCACCTGGGTGCAGATTGCCGGCATGCTGGGCCTGATGCTGCTGACCTCCAAGGGCGCGGCCGGTGTCACGGGCAGCGGTTTTGTTGCGCTGGTAGCCACGCTCACCGTGATGCCCGACCTGCCGGTGGCCGGCGTCGCGCTGATCGTGGGCATTGACCGTTTCATGTCGGAGGCGCGCGCGCTCACCAGCACCATCAGCAACGCAGTGGCCTGCATCGTGGTCTCGAAATGGGAGCGCGCCTGCGACAACGACGTGCTGCTGCGTGAACTGGCACAAGGCTATACGGAGGCGGAAGCGACACAGCAAGACATCCCTCCCTTCCCCATGGCCGTGCCCGCCCACCAGGCAGCGGCGTAATACGGTCCCGGTCTTCAGGCCGGATCGCCCGCAGCCGGCTTGCGGGTCTCCAATGCCGTGCGCAGATGCTGGTGAAACACCTCGGCCGCCGGCCTCAGGGTGACGCCGTGGCGCGTCAGCAGTCCCACCCTGCGCACGGTTTGCGGCTGGCGCAGGGAGATGCCCACCAGCGTGGCGTGCGTAGTGGACAGCGCCATGCGCGGCACGGCCGCCAGGCCCAGGCCCGCCTCCACCATGCCCAGCAGCGTCGCGACGTGGCTCACCTCGAACGCAAAGCTCGGGTTCAGGCCTGCCTTGGTCAGTGAGTCGTCCAGCAGCTGGCGGTTGCCGCTGCTTCGCGCCACGGCAATCAGGCTTTCCTTTTCCACATCCGCCCAGTTCACAGCCTTGCGCCCGGCCAGCGGGTGAGTGCGCGGCATTGCCAGCACGAAGGGATCGTCGCGGATTGACTCGAAGCCAATCTCGGGCATCAAGGTATTCATGAAGCCGATGCCAAAGTCAGCATCGCCCGAGAGCACGCTTTGCAGCACCTGGTTCATCGACCCATCGACCACCCGCACGCGGATGCCGGGGTAGTTCCGGGAAAAACTGCTGATCACACTGGGCAAGAAGTACAAGGCGGCCGACGGCACGCAGGCCACCGTCACGCGCCCGCCCCGGTGGGGGGCGATGTCTGAAATGCCAAGCATGGCCGCCTCCAGGTCGTCCAGCGCGGTGCGCGCGCGCTCCAGGAACACCCGGCCCAGCGGCGTGAGCTCCACCTCGCGCGTGGTGCGGTTGAACAGGCGCGCGCCCAGGATGGTTTCCAGCTTGTCGATGCGCCGGCTCAAGGCCGGGGCCGACAGGTTGATGTGGTCGGCTGCAGCGCGAAAGCTGCCCCGCTCCGCCACGGCCACGAAAGCCTGCAGTTGCTGTAAATCAAAATTGATGCGTGCCATGCAGCAATCGTAGCAAAAGTTGCACTTCACAGCCATTAACGATAGCGGGATGATGACGTCCTGAGCCAAGGTCATGCACCTGATCCAAAACCCCATCGAAGGAGACATCCATGCCGCATTCACGAACTTCCCCATCATCCATGTCGTTGACACCTTCAACGCGCCCCATGCCCTTCAGGCCCGCACTGACCGGGCTTTGCATGGCGCTTCTGGCCGCGACCTGCGGCCAGGCGCTGGCACAAGCCTGGCCCGAGAAAACCATCACCATCGTAGTGCCCACCGCCGCTGGCGGCGCCAATGACGCGATGGCGCGCATCATCGGCCAGGGCCTCGGCGTCCGGCTGGGCAAGCCGGTCATTGTTGAAAACAAGGCCGGTGCCAATGGCGCCATTGCCAGCGAGTACGTGGCCCGCGCCGCGCCCGACGGCTACACGATCATGTTCGGCTACATCGCCACGCACGGCATCAACCCGGCGCTGCAAAAACTCAAATACGACCCGGTGGCCGATTTCGAGCCCATCGGCATGGTGGCCGCTTCCCCGACCGTGCTGGTGGTCAGCAACTCGGTGCCCGCCAAGAATGTCAAGGAACTGGTGCAACTTATCAAGGCCAAGCCGGGCTCATTCAGTTATGCGTCGGCCGGCAACGGCACCGCGCCGCACATCGCCGGCGAACTGTTCAAACTGTCCGCCGGGCTGGACGTGGTCAGCATTCCGTACAAAGGCTCCGCACCCGCCGTGGTCGACACCATTGCGGGCAACACGCAGTTCATGTTTCCCAGCCTGTTCACCGCCTACCCGCAGGTCAAGGGCGGAAAACTCAGGGCCATCGGCATTGCGGGCGAAAAGCGCTCGCGGCTGTTGCCCGACCTGCCGACCCTGGCCGAGCAGGGCGTTGCAAACGTCAACATGTCGCAGTGGTACGCGATGTTTGCGCCCGCCAAAACGCCCAAGGCCGTTATTGACCGGCTGAACCGCGAAATGAACAGCGTGCTGGCCGACAAGGCGGTTCAGAAACGAATCGAGGACCAGGGCGCCGAAGTCGAAACCGGTACCCCCGAGCAGCTCAAAGCCCTGGTGCAAAAGGAAGTGGCGCACTGGAAAAGCGTGGTGGCCAAAGCCCAGATAAAAGCTGAATAACCCAAACCCTTCCGAAAGAGCACTCCCATGAATTTGCAAGACTGGACCGGCCGCAGCGAAACCATCGACGATGTGGCCACTGCAACGCCTTATGCCGCATTGACCGCCACACTCGACTGGCCGGCAACGCCGGGCCAGGAGCGCCCGGCGCCCGGCACGCCACTGCCACCTCTCTGGCATTGGTTGTACTTTCTGCCGATCTACCCGCAATCGGAAATCGGGTCGGATGGCCACGCCAGGCGCGGTGGATTCTTGCCGCCGGTGCCACTGCCGCGCCGCATGTGGGCCGGCAGCGACTTCACCTTTCACGAGACACTTGTCATTGGCGACTCCCTGAGCCGGACCTCAACGATTTCCGACGTGAAGGAGAAGTCGGGCCGCACGGGCCGCCTGATTTTTGTCAAGGTGCGCCACGAAATCCGCCGCAACGGCAGTCCGGACGTGGCGCTGACCGAGCACCACAACATCGTCTATCGTGCGGCGCCCCAGCCCGGCGACGTGAACCCGCCGCCGCAGGCCGCGCCTGAAGCGTCGGCCTGGGAACGGCGCATCGTACCCGACGACGTGCTGCTGTTTCGCTATTCGGCGCTGACCTTCAACGGCCACCGCATCCATTACGACCGCAAATACGTCACCGAGGTCGAAGGCTACCCGGGCCTCATCGTGCATGGCCCGCTGATTGCCACGCTGCTGATGGACCTGCTGCGTCGCCAGCAACCCGAGGCGAGAGTAGCGCGCTTCGAGTTCAAGGCCGTGCGGCCGACCTTTGACATCCACCCCTTGTCCGTCCACGGCCAGCCCTCGGCCGATGGGAAAACGGTGCATCTGTGGGGCCGGGACCATGAAGGCTGGCTGACGATGGACGCCACCGCAACGCTCGCCTGAGCAGGACAGACACTTTTATGCAACCCCTGAAAAACATCACCGTCGTCACACTGGAGCATGCGATTGCCGCGCCGTTCGCCACGCGCCAGCTGGCCGACCTGGGCGCCCGCGTCATCAAGATCGAGCGCCCCGGCGTTGGCGACTTTGCGCGCGGCTACGACGAACGCGTGCGCGGCCTGGCCTCGCATTTCGTCTGGACCAACCGCTCCAAGGAAAGCCTCACGCTCGATGTGAAGCATGAAGAAGCGCAGAAAATTTTGATGCGGCTGATTCTGGAAGAAGCCGATGTCGTGGTGCAAAACCTGGCGCCCGGCGCGGCGGCCCGGCTGGGTTTGTCGTATGAGGCGCTGTCGGCGCTCAAGCCCGGCATCATCGTCTGCGACATTTCCGGCTACGGCAGCGACGGCCCCTACCGCGACAAGAAAGCCTATGACCTCTTGATCCAGAGCGAGGCCGGTTTTGTGTCCGTGACGGGTACGCCGGAGACGCCGTCCAAGGCGGGACCGTCTATTGCCGACATTGCCGCCGGCATGTACGCCTACACCAACATTCTGGCCGCGCTCATGCACCGCCAGCAGACCGGCGAAGGCCAGCACATCGACGTATCGATGCTCGAATCGCTGACGGAATGGATGAGCTATCCGCTGTACTACGCGTTTGACGGCGCCGCGCCGCCGCCGCGCACGGGGGCCAGCCACGCCACCATCTACCCCTACGGTCCCTTCCCCGCCGGGGACGGAAAAACCGTGATGCTGGGCCTGCAGAACGAGCGCGAATGGAAAATCTTCTGCGAAAAACTGCTGCTGCAGCCCGAGCTGGCCAACGACGAACGCTTTTCAGGCAATGCAAAACGCAGCGCGGCGCGCGCCGAGTTGTCGGCGCTGATTGTTGAAGCATTCGCCCCTTTCACCGCCGAACAGGTGTCAAGCCGGCTGGAGCACGCCGGCATTGCCAACGCCCAGGTCAACAGCATGGCCGAGGTGTGGGCGCATCCCCAGCTCAAGGCGCGCGACCGCTGGCGCGAGGTGGAAACGGCGGCCGGCCGGGTTCCCGCGCTGCTGCCGCCCGGCTCGTGGCAGCATGGCGCGCCGCGCATGGACGCCGTGCCCGCGCTGGGCCAGCACACGGAGGCGATCCTGGGCAGCCAGGGCTACAGAGCGGAGCGCATGGGCGAACTACGCGCTGAAGGCGTGGTCTGACATGTCCGACCATCCACCCCAGACCTACCTGTTCGTGCCCGGCAACCGTCCCGAGCGCTTTGCCAAGGCGCTGGCCTCGGGCGCCGACCGCATCATCCTGGACCTGGAAGACGCCGTGGCGCCGGCAGACAAGGCAGCGGCGCGTGCCGCGATGGCCGAATGGATGGCAGGCTGTGCTCCGGGCATGCGCGACAAGGTGCTGATCCGCCTCAACGACGCCGCCACGCCCTGGCATGCGCAAGACCTGGCGCTGGCCCGCAGCGTGCAGGCGGTGTGCGTCATGCTGCCGAAATGCGAGGCCGCCGCCCAAGTGGCTGTCGTGATGGCCCAGCTGACAAGCAACGCGACCGTGCTACCGCTGATCGAAACCGCGCGCGGCATGCTGGCCCTGCCCGAGATCGCCGCCGCGCCCGGCGTGGCCCGGCTGGCCTTTGGCGCGCTCGACTACATGGCCGACCTGGACATTCCGGCGGACAGCCTCGCGCTGGATGTTGCGGCGTCGCAGATCGCCGTCGCCTCGCGGGCCGCCGGCCTGGCGTCGCCACTGGCCGGCGTCACGCCCGCGCTGGATGCCGCCAAAGTCACCGACGACATGCGGCATGCGCGCAGCCTGGGCTTCGGCGCCAAGATGTGCATCCACCCCGCGCAGGTCGCCGCCGTGCGCGCCGCGCTGGCGCCCAGCGCCGAAGAACTGGCGTGGGCGCATCGCGTGCTGCAGGCCTGGCAGGCCTCGGGCGCCGGCGCCTTCCAGCTGGACGGAAAAATGGTGGACCGGCCCGTGGTCCTCAAAGCCCAGCGCATCGCAGCGCAAGCCGCCCGCACCGATTCAAGTCTCACCCCCTAAACACAAACCCCACAGGAGAACCCCCATGTCATCCACCATCATCGACTCCAGAATCTTCGGCGACATGTTCAGCGACGCCAAAATGCGCCAAGTCTGGTCCGACGAAAACCGCACCGCCAAGTACCTCGACATCGAGCGCGCGCTGGCCAAGGTGCAGGGCGAGCTGGGCCTGATCCCGAAAGAAGCGGCCGACGAGATCGTCAGGAACTGCAACATCGAGCAGATCGACTGGGCCCGGCTCAAGGCCAAGACCGAGCAGATCGGCTACCCCATCATTGCCGTGGTCAACCAGATCAACGCCGCCTGCCGTGACAAGCTGGGCGAATACTGCCACTGGGGCGCGACCACGCAGGACATCACCGACACCGCCGCCGTGCTCCAAATCCGCGAAAGCCTGGCGCTGGTGGAAGAAGACCTGAAGGACATCTCCAACTCGCTGGCCAGGCTGGCGCTTGAGCATCGCGACACGCCCGTCATCGGCCGCAGCAACCTGCAGCAGGCCACGCCGATCACCTTCGGCTACAAGATGGCCAGCATCCTGGCCGGCATCGAGCGCCATCGCGAGCGGCTGGAGCAGCTCAAGCCGCGCGTGCTGGTGGGTGAATTCGGCGGCGCGTCGGGCACGCTGTCGTCGCTGGAAACCGGCGCCATGCAAACGCAGGCCGGGCTGATGAAGGAGTTGGGCCTGGGCCAGCCGCTGATCTCGTGGCACACCGTGCGCGACAACTTTGCCGAGGTCGGCGCATTTTTGGGGCTGGTCGGCGGCTCGCTCGGCAAGATCGCCATGGACGTGAAGCTGATGATGCAGACCGAGGTCGCCGAGGTGTTCGAGCCCTATGCGCCGGGGCGCGGCTCGTCATCGACCATGCCGCAAAAGCGCAACCCGATCTCCTGCCTCTACATCCACGCCAACATCTCGGTCGTGCGCCAGCTGGCCGCCTCGCTGATGGACGCGATGGTCGCCGACCACGAACGCTCCACCGGCCCGTGGGAAATCGAATGGGTCGCGCTGCCCGAAATCTTCTGCCTGATGTCGGGCGCGCTCAAGCAGACCAGGTTCATCCTCGGCGGCCTCGAAGTCGATGCCGCGCAGATGCGCCGCAACATCGACATGACGCACGGGCTGGTGATGTCGGAAGCCGTGATGATGGGCCTGGGCCCCTACATCGGCCGCGAATACGCGCATGACCTGGTCTATGACATCTGCCGCGCGGCCCTGCAGCAAAAGCGCCCGCTGATCGACCTGCTGGCCGAGCACCCCGAAATCAACAAGCATGTGACGCGTGAGCAGCTGGCGTCTTTTT
>NZ_JANOAL010000152.1:0-4276 GCF_031411155.1 Polaromonas sp.
CTGGACCCGGAAAACGGCCGCAACTACACCCTGCGCATGACCCCCGTCGACGGCGGCAAGAAACTCGAAGTCAGGGGCTCCATCGGCCCCTTCGGACGCACCCAGACCTGGTCCCGAGTCCAGTAATCAAGTCCACCCCGCCTGCGGCTCACTGCGTGTAGCCGCATCCCCCCTCAAGGGGCGACGCTGGTGGCCCGGCATAGCCGGTTCCACGGCGTCCCGGATTGGGGTATCAGTGAATTGAAGTTTTAAGTCGCGCAACGAAGCAAGTTAAGCAATCGATAAGGAACAAACAAGATGTCCCGTTTTCAAGTGAAGAAAGTCGCCGTGCTGGGCGCCGGTGTGATGGGGGCGCAAATCGCCGCCCATCTGGTCAATGTCAAGGTGCCAGTGGTGCTGTTTGACCTGGCCGCCAGGGAAGGCCCGAAGAATGGCATCGTCATGAAGGCGGTAGAAGGCCTCAAAAAGCTCAAACCTGCGCCCTTGGGCGTGCCCGAAGACGCGGCGCTGATCCAGCAGGCCAACTACGAAGAAGACATGGACGTCCTCAAGGAGTGCGACCTGATCATCGAGGCGATTGCCGAGCGCATGGACTGGAAGACCGAGCTGTACCACAAGATCGCGCCCTTCATCGCGGAAGGCGCCATCGTCGCCAGCAACACCTCGGGCCTGTCCATCACCCAGCTCAGCGCAGCCCTGCCCGAATCCATCAAGCCACGGTTTTGCGGCATTCACTTCTTTAACCCGCCGCGCTACATGACGCTGGTCGAGCTGATCAACACCCCGACCACCGAGCCCAGGGTGCTGGACGACCTCGAAGCCTTTGTCACCAGCGCCCTCGGCAAGGGCGTGATCCGCGCCCATGACACGCCCAACTTCATCGCCAACCGCGTCGGCATTGCCGGCATGCTGGCCACCATCAAGGAGGCCGAAGCCTTTGGCCTGAGCTACGACGTGGTCGATGACCTGACCGGCAAAAAGCTCGGACGCGCCAGCTCGGGCACCTTCCGCACCGCCGACGTGGTGGGCCTGGACACCATGGCGCACGTCATCAAGACGCTGCAGGACAACCTCGGTCCCGTCGGCAGCGGAAAAGTCGAAGACCCGTTTTCCGACATTTACGGCACGCCGCCGGTGTTGGCCAGGCTGCTGGAAGCCAAGCGCCTGGGCCAAAAGTCCGGCGCCGGTTTCTACAAAAAAGTCGGCCGTGACATCCTACGGCTGGACCCCGAAAGCATGGACTACGTGGCCGGGGGCGCCAAGGCCAATGAGGTCGTCGGCCGCATGCTGAAAAAGCCGGCCGGTGAGCGACTGAAGCTGCTGCGCGAAGCCGAAGGCGCGGAAGCGCGCTTCCTGTGGGCGATTTTGCGCGACCAGTTCCACTACGCCGCCGTGCACCTGGAAAGCATTGCCGAAACCGCGCGCGACATCGATTTTGCGATGCGCTGGGGCTTTGGCGCCAAGCAGGGCCCGTTCGAGCTGTGGCAAGAGGCCGGCTGGCTGCAGGTGGCCAACTGGATCAAGGAAGACATCGACGCCGGCCGGGCGCTCAGCAAGGCGCCGCTGCCGGACTGGGTGTTCAACGGGTCCGTGGTCGCGGCCGGGGGGGTGCACAGCCCCGAGGGCTCGTGGAGCGCCTCGGCCAAGAGGTTCATTGCCCGCCGCCAGCTGCCGGTGTACGCACGCCAGCATTTCCCCGAGAACGTGCTCGGTGCCAGGGCGCCGGCGTTTGAAACCGCCGGCACCACGCTGCATGAAGACGATGCGATTCGCCTCTGGACGCTGGACGGTGACCAGAACGATGTGCTGATTGCCAGCATCAAGACCAAGATGCACGCCATCAGCCCGGACGTGGCCGAAGGCCTGGCGCTGGGCGTGGACCTGGCCGAGAAAAGCTACAAGGGCCTGGTGATCTGGTCCAACGACGAGATGTTCTCGGCCGGTGCCGACCTGCAGGCCATGCTGCCCGCCTTCATGCTGGGCGGCGCCAAGGCAATCGAAGGCGCAGAGGCCGAGCTGCAAAACGTCATGCTCAAGCTGCGCTACGCCGCCGTGCCCGTGGTGTCGGCCATTCGCGGCCTGGCGCTGGGCGGCGGCTGCGAGATGGCGGTGTATTCGGCCAAGCGCGTGGCCGCCATGGAAAGCTATATCGGCCTGGTCGAGGTCGGCGTCGGCCTGGTGCCCGGCGCCGGTGGCCTGGCCTATATCGCGCGGCGCGCGGCAGAAAACGCGGCCGCATCGACCAACAAGGACGTGCTGCCCTTCCTGACCGAAGGCTTCACGGCGGCCGCCATGGCCACCGTGGGCACCAGCGCGATTGAAAGCCGCAAGATTGGCTACCTGCTGGCCAGCGACGTGATCGTGCCGCACAAGGACGAGCTGCTGTTTGTGGCCTTGAACGAGGCGCGAGCCTTGTTCAATTCCGGCTACCGGGCGCCGCACCGCCGGCCTTTTCCGGTGGTGGGCCGCAACGGGCTGGCCACCATCAAGGGCCAGCTGGTCAACATGCGCGACGGCGGTTTCATCAGCGCCCACGATTTCCACATCGCCAGCCTGATTGCCAACGTGGTCTGCGGCGGCGATGTCGATGCCGGCACGCTGGTGACCGAGGAGTATTTGATGACGCTGGAGCGCAAGGCCTTCTGCTCGCTGCTTGAGCATCCAAAAACCCAAGAGCGGATCATGGGCATGATGAGCACCGGCAAGCCGGTGAGGAATTGATGCACACCCCCGTCGGACGCTTACTGCGTATAGCGCCTTCCCCCCTTGCAGGGGGCAACACCAGCAGCCCGGCAAAGCCGGTTCTGCGGTGTTTGCTGGTGGGGAGAACGTCATGACCGATTTGGCGAGGGTGCCGCCCAACCGCCTGGAGCGGCAGCTCGATCGCCTGTCGGAAGTGCCGGCCTTTGCGCGCCCCTGGTTTCGCGGTGTGGTGCTGCGCCGCGCCGTGCCTTTCACCGGCACGGCGGGGCTGGACTTTATCGAGATGACGCCGCAGCGGGTCGAGATCGGCATCAGGAACGTCAAGAAGGTGCAAAACCACATCGGCGGCGTGCATGCGTCGGCCATGAACCTGCTGGCCGAAACCGCCACCGGCATGGTGGTGGGCATGAATGTGCGCGATGACTGCCTTCCGCTGGCCAAGGAGTTGAGGATGGCGTTCAAAAAGCGCGCCACCGGTGCCATGCGCGCGGTGGCCACGCTCACGCCCGAGCAACGGGCGCTGATGCAGGCCAGCGACAAGGGTGAAGTCAGTGTGGCGGTCACGGTGCTGGATGAGGCCGGCATAGAGCCGGTCGAATGTGAATTTGTCTGGGCCTGGATTCCGTCCGGGCCGCGTAAGAGCTAAAGAAACAACTGAAGAACCGAAGGAAACCATCATGGCCAAACAAGTCCAGGAAGCCTACATCGTTGCCGCCACGCGCACGCCCATAGGGCGTTCGCACCGCGGGTATTTCCGCAACACCCGGCCCGACGACCTGCTGGTCAAAGCCCTGCAGGCCGCGCTGGCCCAGGTGCCCACGCTGGATCCGAAGGCGATTGAAGACATCATCTGCGGCTGCGCCATTCCCGAGGGCCCGCAAGGCCTGAACATCGCCCGCATCGGTGCGGTGCTGGCCGGCTTGCCGACCAGCGTGGGCGGCATCACCGTCAACCGCTTTTGCGCCTCGGGGCTGTCGGCGGTGCAGATGGCGGCCGACCGCATCCGCGTCGGCGAGGCCGAGGTGATGATTGCCGCCGGCGTCGAGAGCATGAGCATGGTGCCGATGTCGGGCAACTCGCCGTCGCTGTCGCCGGCCATGTTTGCCAACGACGAGAACATCGGCATTGCCTACGGCATGGGCCTGACGGCCGAAAAAGTGGCGCAGCAATGGAAGGTGTCGCGCGAGGCGCAAGACCAGTTCGCCTACGAGTCGCACATGAAGGCGCTGAAAGCCCAGCAGGCGGGCGAGTTCACGAATGAAATCACGCCAGTGGAAGTGACCGACCGCAGCGCCAATCTGGAAACCGGTGAAGTCATCGCCAAAACCCGCATTGTCAGCATGGACGTGGGCGCGCGCCCCGACACCACGGTAGAAGGCCTTTCGAAACTCAAAACCGTGTTCGCGGCGCGGGGCTCGGTCACGGCCGGCAACAGCTCGCAAACCTCCGACGGTGCCGGCGCGTTGATCCTGGCGAGCGAAAAGGCCGTCAAGGAATTTGGATTGACCCCGCTGGCGCGCTTTGTCAGCTACGCCGCCAAGGGCGTGCCGCCGCACATCATGGGCATAGGCCC
>NZ_JANOAL010000153.1:0-3607 GCF_031411155.1 Polaromonas sp.
CACCGCGACTACCTGCTGCCTAGGCTGCAGTCGCAGATCAGCGGCAAGCTGCCGGCGCTGACGCAGGGCCTGGCGCTGCTGCCGGCCGGCCTGCAGGACAAGGTGGGCGACTACGGCGCGCTGGCGCTGGTGGCATGATCCTGATGACGTGATGACGTGATGACGTGATGACGTGATACAGGGGCCGGACTACGGGTAAGTCCTATGAATCCATCCGAAAGATTAATGAATAATTAATTAATTCGGCGAGCATGGTGTTGGCCGGAGTTAACATGCCCCGGGCCTGATGTGCCAAACGGGGCGAATCAGGAGACAACATGTTCAAGATTTCAAGCCTGACGGCTGCCGTATTACTTGCCACCGTGGCCGTGTCTGCACAAGCCGGTGAGGTGGAAGTGCTGCATTACTGGACCTCGGGCGGCGAAGCCAAGTCGGTGGCTGAACTCAAGAAGATCATGCAGGCCAAGGGCCATGTCTGGAAAGACTTTGCCGTCGCCGGTGGCGGTGGCGACAATGCCGCGACCGTGCTGAAAAGCCGTGTGGTGTCGGGTAACCCGCCGGCTGCCGCCCAGATCAAGGGCCCGGCGATTCAGGAATGGGCCGCCGAAGGCGTGCTGGCCAACCTCGACGCCACCGCCAAGGCCGAGAAATGGGACAGCCTGCTGCCCAAGGCCGTCGCCGATGTCATGAAGTACAAGGGCAATTACGTCGCCGCGCCGGTCAACGTGCACCGCGTGAACTGGGTCTGGGCCAACCCCGAGGTGCTGAAAAAGGCCGGTGTGGCCGGCATGCCCAAGACCTGGGACGAGTTTTTTGTCGCCGCCGACAAGATCAAGGCCGCCGGCCTGATCGCCGTGGCCCACGGTGGCCAGAACTGGCAGGACTTCACCACCTTTGAGGATGTGGTGCTGGGCGTGGGCGGTGCCAAGTTCTACAACGACGCGCTGGTCAAGCTTGATGCCAAGGCGCTGGGCAGCGACACCATGAAAAAATCGCTGGAAACCTTCCGCAGGATCAAGGGCTACACCGACCCCGCCTCCGCCGGGCGCGACTGGAACCTGACCACCGCGCTGGTGATGCAGGGCAAGGCCGGTTTCCAGTTCATGGGTGACTGGGCCAAGGGCGAGTTTTTGGCCGCCGGCAAGGTGCCGGGCAAGGACTTTTTGTGTGCCGCCGCTCCCGGCACCGCCAGCGCCTTCACCTTCAACGTCGATTCCTTCGCCATGTTCAAGCTGAAAGCCGCCGATGCGCAAAAAGCCCAGGGCGACCTGGCTGCGGCGATCATGGGCACCGAGTTCCAGGAAGTGTTCAACCTCAACAAGGGTTCCATCCCGGTGCGTCTGAACATGAAGATGGACAAGTTTGACGACTGCGCCAAGACTTCTGCCAAGGATTTCGTGGACACCGCCAAGACCGGCAGCCTGGTGCCTTCCATCGCCCACGGCATGGCCGTCAGCCCGGCGGCTGAAGGCGCGATCAAGGACGCCGTCAGCCAGTTCTGGAACAACGACAAGATCAGCGTGGCGGATGCCATGAAGACGATTGCCTCCGCTGCTGCGACAAAATAAGTAGCGCCCTTCGCACGTCCCTCATCTCGCCTGCGGGATGAGGGCCTCCTCTTTTTCTGGAGAGTCACTCCCATGAAACCGACCTTTGAGCGGACCTTGCCCAAGCTGGTGATCGCGCCGGGCTTTGTGCTGGGCTTTGCCTTTATCTACGGGCTGATGATCTGGAACGGGGTGTTATCCCTGACCGCTTCGCGCATGCTGCCCAACTACGACGAGTTCACCGGTCTGGAGCAGTACGCCAAACTCTGGGAGTTGGACCGCTGGTGGCTGGCCCTGAAGAACCTGGGCATCTTCAGCGTGCTGTACGTCGGCGGTTCCATGCTGATCGGCATGGCGCTGGCGATTGTGCTGGACCAGAAAGTGCGCGCCGAAGGCTGGCTGCGCACCATTTATCTGTACCCGATGGCGCTGTCCTTCATCGTCACCGGAACCGCCTGGAAATGGATGCTGAATCCCAGCCTGGGGCTGGAAAAGCTGATGCACGACATCGGCTGGAGCAGTTTCAGCTTCGACTGGCTGGTGCAAAGCGACACCGCCATCTACTGCGTGGTGATTGCCGGCATCTGGCAGTCGGCCGGCTTTGCAATGGCGCTGTTTCTGGCCGGACTGCGCGGTATTGACGACAGCATCATCAAGGCCGCGCAGATCGACGGCGCCAGCCTGCCGCGCATTTACTGGCGCATCATCTTGCCGATTTTGCGGCCGGTGGTGTTCTCCACCGTCATGGTGTTGTCGCACCTGTCGATCAAGAGTTTCGATCTGGTGATGGCCCTGACCGGCGGCGGCCCCGGCTACGCCACCGACGTGCCCGCCACCTTCATGTATGTGATGAGTTTTACCCGCGGCCAGATTGGCCTGGGCGCGGCCAGCGCCACCATGATGCTGGCCACCGTGGCGGCCATCGTGGTGCCCTATTTGTACAGTGAACTGCGGAGCAAACCCCATGATCGCTAAGAACTTTTCGCGGCTGCTGATCTACGGCGTGCTGCTGCTGGCGGCGGTGCTGTTTCTGGCGCCCATGTATGTGATGCTGGCCACCTCGTTCAAGGACGCCGAGGAAATCCGCAACGGCAATTTGCTGAGTCTGCCGCACGGCCTGAACTTCGAGGCCTGGACGCTGGCCTGGTCAAGCGCCTGCACCGGCACCGACTGCCGGGGCTTGCAACCCTTCTTCTGGAACTCGGTGCTGATCGTGTTCCCGGCGGTGCTGATCTCCACCTTGTGGGGCGCGATCAACGGCTACGTGCTGAGCCTGTGGAGGTTTCGCGGCAGCGACCTGCTGTTTGGCTTCATGCTGTTTGGCGTGTTCATGCCGTTTCAGGTGGTGCTGTTGCCGATGAGCCAGGTGCTGGGCTGGCTGGGCATTTCCAGTTCGGTCGGCGGCCTGATCTTTGTGCATTGCCTGGCCGGCCTGGCGGGCACCACGCTGTTTTTCCGCAACTACTATGCCGCCGTGCCGAAGGAACTGGTCAACGCCGCGCGCATTGACGGCGCGGGTTTCTGGCGCATCTTCTTTCGCATCATCGTGCCGCTGTCCACGCCCATCGTGATGGTCACCTTGATCTGGCAGTTCACCAACATTTGGAACGACTTCCTGTTTGGCGTGGCCTTCAGCGGCGCCGACAGCAAGCCCATCACCGTGGGCCTGAACAACATGGTCAACACCAGTAGCAGCGTGAAAAACTACAACGTGGACATGGCGGCTGCCGTGATCGCGGGCCTGCCCACCATGCTGATCTACGTGTTGGCAGGGCAGTATTTCGTTAAAGGACTGACGGCCGGCGCCGTCAAGGGATAAGCACATGGCATCCGCACTCAAAATTTCTGGCATCCGTAAAACCTTCGGCAATGGCGACAAAACCGTCGAAGTGCTCAAGCGCATCGACATCGACGTGGCCCCGGGCGAGTTCCTGATCCTGGTCGGTCCATCGGGCTGCGGCAAGTCCACCTTGCTGAACATCATTGCCGGCCTGGAGGAACCCACCGAAGGCGCGATCCGCATCGGCGACCGCAACGTGGTCGGCGTGGCGCCGGCCCAG
>NZ_JANOAL010000154.1:0-8038 GCF_031411155.1 Polaromonas sp.
CCATCATCGCGGTGGCGCGGTCCAGGTCGCGCCACGAATAGCTCAGATCGTTGTCAGTTTCCACCGCCACAGCGTCGAGGTCAGCCGGAAATGAAGCAAGCAGCGCGGCAAAAAGATTATTGTTTTTCATCGCCAGGAATAAGAAAAAGAAGAGACAAGCATGGGGCCGTCACGAGCCCATCATCGACGCTCAAAAATGCAGCGCCCACGCCCGCACAAAAATACATTTGCTATGAAATAAATAGCTGCCGGCGCAGGTATTACCTGGGCTGCAGCCCCGAAACACCCCACTTGAGCCTCGGGCGCCTCAGCAAACGCGACAAACGGCCGCGGGCCTGCGCCGACCGCAATCAGCGCCGCCGCGCCGCCTGCACCGCTCATTCGAGCTTGGCGCCCGACGCCTTCACCACCGCGGCCCAGCGCTTGATTTCCGCGCTGACGAAGCTGCCGAACTGTGGCGGCGTGAGCGTGCCGAATTCGGCGCCGTTGCTGGCCCAGATGGCCTTGAGTTCATCCGAAGCGCCGGCCTTGCGCAGCTCTTCGACGATGCGTGCCTGCACATCGGCGGGCGTGCCCTTGGGCGCCCACATGCCGTACCAGGTGGTCACGGTGTAGTCGGGCAAACCGACCTCGGCGGCGCAGGGCACGTCCGGAAAAGCCGGATTGCGCTTGCCGCCCGACACCATCAGCGCCTTGACGCGGCCGCCCTTGATGTGGGCGGCGGACGAACCGAGGCCGTCAAACATCATGTCGACCTGGCCGCCCACGAGGTCGCGCAGCGAAGGGCCGGCGCCGGTGTAGGGAATGTGGGTGATGAAGGTCTGGGTCTGCTGCTTGAACAGCTCGCCCGCCAGATGGTGCGAAGTACCGGCACCGGCCGAGCCATAGTTGTATTTGCCGGGCGCCTTGCGCACCGCCTCGATAAAGCCCTTGAAGTCGGCATAAGGCATGTTCTTCGGGTTGACCACCAGCACCTGCGGCACGTTGGCCAGCAGCACCAGCGGCACAAAGTCCTTCTGGATGTCGTAGTCCAGCCGCGGGTACATGGCCGGTGCAATCGAATGGTGCACCGCGCCCATGAACAGGGTGTAGCCGTCGGGCGCGGCCTTGGCCGCGATGCTGGCGCCCAGCGTGCCGCCGGCGCCGCCGCGGTTTTCAATGATGAGCGACTTGCCGGTGTTTTTTGCAAACTGGCCCGACAGCGGCCGGGCAAATGCGTCGGTGCCGCCGCCCGCGGGGAACGGCACGATCACCGTCACCGGCTTGGCGGGCCAGGCCGACTGGGCCTGGCTGCTGCCGAGCGAATACGCCGCCGCGCCGGCCACGCCCGCCCGCAGTACGTCGCGCCGCGTGCTCATTGCGGAAAACTTGAAAGTCATTGTTGTCTCCTGTCGTTGTGAAATCGAAAATTATCAAAAAAACCGGCGTTCAAAAATACAAAGCCTCGATCGCGCCCGACACCGGGATTTTTCCCTGTGCCATCAGGACCCGGTGCTTGTCCAGGCGCTTGAGGTCATAAAGGTAATTGACCATCAGGCCGTAGGACTGGCGCAGGCCCTTAGGCGACGGGTCGCCAGCCCAGTCCAGCCGCTCGATGCGCGCGCCGTTGCCCAGGTGAAAGCGCGCCACCGGGTCAACCGGCTTGCCCAGGCCCTGCCCTTTTTCATCGCCTTCGAGCGACCGGCCCAGGTAGTGCGCGGCGCACTGCAGCAGCAGGCGGCGCAGCGGCGACTTCTCGGGCAGCGCCAGTGCGTCGTCGGCGGCGCGCAGAAATTGCACCGCCGAGAGCGGCTCAATCCCCAGCGCGCGGCCCAGCGCGGCGCGCTCCTTGTCATCGAGCTTTTCCAGCATGGCGGCCGCGTTCTTGCCCAGCCAGCTTCGAAAGCCCGGAATCGGCGACAGCGTGGCAAAGATCTTGAGCCTGGGAAATTCCTCCTTCAGCGTCTCGACCACATGCTTGATCAGCGAGTCGCCAAAACTCACGCCACGCAGGCCGGACTGGGTGTTGCTGATCGAGTAAAAAATCGCGGTGGTCGCCTTCGCCAGGTCCGACGGCGCGGCCATTTCATCGAGCAGCGGCATGATGTGGCTGACCATTTCGTCCACCAGTGCCACCTCGACAAAAATCAGCGGCACGCTGGGCAGGCGCGGGTGAAAAAAGCCGTAGCAGCGGCGGTCGCTGTCGAGCCGGTTCTTGACGTCGGCCCAGCTCTTGATGTCATGCACCGCTTCGTACTTGATCAGCTTTTCAATCAGCGACGCAGGTGAATCCCAGCTGATGCGGTGCAGTTCCAGAAAGCCCACGTCAAACCAGGTCGAGAACATGTACTCCATCTCGACATCGAGCGCATGCAGGCGCTTGTCGGCTTTCAGGTAGGGCAGCATCTCGGCCCGCAGGTCGACCAGAAAGCGGATGCCTTCGGGGAAGGCGCTGAAGCGCTGCAGCAGACGCCGGCGCGGCGACACCGTGGCGCGCCGCAGGCGCACCTCGGCCACCGCCTCGTCGGGCGTGCCCACCGCCGCAACAAACTGCGCCTGCGCCAGTTTGGCTTTTTCGGCATCGGCCACAAACTGCTCGCTCATCAGCAGCCACATGTCGCGCCGCTCGTCCAGCGTGGCGCCCGCGTACCAGCCGGCCACGCCGCGGGCGCGCCGGCCGCCTTCGACCTCGCTGACCTGGGTGTCGACAATCGCCCGCAGCTCCTGCAGCGTGCGGCGCAGCACGCGCGGCGACAGGGCCTCTTCCTTTTGCCGCAGCGTGGCCTTGAGCCGCTCGCGCGTCGAACGGCCAGCCGGCGGGGCCTCGGGCGGGTTGGCAGTTGCTATTTTTTTAGGAGCTGTCTGCGCGCTATCGACCTGGGCTGCAGCCGTTTTTGAGGGTTTTTTATCGGTCGCGGGGAGCGCCACCCGGCGGCCGAACCAGTCCGCGGCGCTCATGGGGCAAGCGCCGCGCCATGCACTGCGCCAGTCGCCTTGGGAACGGCCCGGCGGCTCATGAGGCCACCCGTGAATGCTGCTGCCGGGCCAGGCTTTTCAGGGCTTCGCGCTGGCGCGTCAAGTGGGTGCGCATGGCGGCTTCGGCGCCTTCGCTGTCGCGGCTTTTCAGCGCGGCAAACACCGTCATGTGCTCCGACAGGCTTTGCGCCAGCCGGCCCGGCGCCTGCAGCGACTGCAGGCGGGCCAGCTTCAAGATCTTGCGCAGGTCGGCGATCACCTGCGCCAGCCAGCGGTTGTCGGCCAGCAAGATAATCGCCTCGTGAATCGCCAGGTTGGCGGCGTAGTAGTCGGTGACACGGCCCGCCTGCGCATGGCTGGCGAGACGTTCGTGCAGCGTGGTCAGCGCCGCCAGGTCGGCATCGCTGGCATGGCGCGCCGCCTCATAGGCGCAACGCCCTTCCAGCAGCGCGATCACCGGGAATATATCGTCCAGGTCCTGCTCGGTCACCTCATTGACGAAGCAGCCGCGCCGCGGCTCGTGGCGCAGCAGCCCTTCGGCCGTCAGCACCTTGAGCGCCTCGCGCAGCGGCGTGCGCGAGATTTCCAGCCGCTCGCACAGGGTCAGCTCGTCCAGAAAGCTGCCCGGCGCCAGCTGGCCCGCAAAAATCTGCTCGCGCAGGGTGTCGGCAACCTGCTGATGCAGGGAACTGGGAACAAGACGCATGGCGAAACTTCCTCCGGCTTGACTGATGGATTGGCAGGCGTGGCGGCGGTCCACTCCCTGCGGCAGACTTGTCATCGCCGCCCTCGCCGCATCGGCCAGCGCGGTAATTTCAAGTAATTACGCGTAATTATGAAGAGGGAGGCTTTCAAAATCAAGCCACCGTGCGCCCCACATCACAGGTAAAAACCCGTAGCGGGTCGCCGTGCTCCGGCTGCCGCACGGGCTGTCTGGCGCTTCATCCAGAATCCGTCGCCGTCTGCAGGATACTATCAAATAGATAGCTGCCAGCACGCTATTTACCAGGGCTCAAGCCCGTTTTGATGCCCAAACCCAGAGCCAGACACCGGCCGCGATCATCGGCACACAGAGCCATTGGCCCATGCTCATGCCCAGCGCCAGAATGCCGAGGAAGTCATCCGGCTCGCGGAAAAACTCGGCGATGAAGCGGAACAGGCCGTAACCGACCAGGAAGGCGCCCGAGACCTGGCCCGTCTTGCGCGGCTGGCGCGCATACAGCCACAGCAGCACAAACAGCAGCAACCCTTCGAGCAGGAACTGGTAGACCTGCGACGGATGGCGCGGCAGCGAAGAGCCACTGCCCGGAAACACCATGCCCCAGGGCAGATCCGGCGCGCTGAAACGGCCCCACAGCTCGCCATTGATGAAGTTGCCGACCCGCCCCGCCGCCAGCCCGGTGGGCACGCAGGGCGCAATGAAGTCCATCACCTGCAGCCAGGGCCGCTGGCGGCTGCGCGCAAACCAGAGCTGCGAGGCCAGCACGCCCAGCATGCCGCCATGAAAGCTCATGCCGCCCTGCCACACCGCCAGAATCTCCAGCGGATGCGTCAGGTAGTAGCCCGGTTTGTAAAACAGGCAGTAGCCCAGGCGCCCGCCAATCACCACGCCCATGACGCCCAGAAACAGGATGTCCTCAATGTCCTTGCGCGACCAGGCGCCCGGGCCGGTGATGGAGGCATACGGTTCGTGCCGCAGGCGCCGGGTGGCCAGAAAAAAGAACAGGCCGAAGGCGGCCAGGTAAGTCAGGCCATACCAGTGGATGGCCAGCGGGCCGAGTTGCAGGGCAACGGGATTGATTTGAGGGTGAATCAGCATGGCTTGCTATTGTGCCCGCACGCCGAAAGCCCTTTTCAGGCGCCGCTGGCGGGCGACGCCAGCAGCGTCTTCAACTCGCCGCTGTCGATCAGCGTCTGCAAATTGCCCGCGCCGCCGACCAGCGTGCCCTTGACGAAGACCATCGGAAAAGTCGGCCAGCCGGTCCACATCTTGAGCGCATTGCGCTCGCGCCAGGTGTTCAGGTAGTTGCCGTATTCGAGATAGCGGTAAGCCTGCCCGGCATCGTCCAGCGCCCTGCGCGCGCGCCGGGGAAAAGGGTTCATGCCCATTCCCACCACGACCACGTCGTTGTCCCTGATCGCCGACATCACCTCTTGCACGATGGCCTGCTGATGGCCCGCAATCTTGCTGCGGATGGCAGGGTGAATTTGGGCTTCGTCAAGAAGATGGCGTGGCATGGAGGGCTCCGGCAGGTCAGAAGAAGCCGAGACGGTAACACAGCAGCGGCTGCACACCCGGGCGGCCGTGGCGGCGCTGGCGCCTCGTCATTTACAGACAAATCAATTTCCAGCCCAACAAATACATGCGTTAGCAGCTACGTTTTTAATAGCAACCCAGCTCAGTTGACGCGCAGCTGCCGCAAGATCCGGCCCAGCACACTGTTCACGATCTCCGTGATCGGGTCGTCCCGGCGCTGCTCGGGCGGCGGTGGGGGCCGCGGCCGCGGAATGTCGAATTCAGCGTTCGGGTCGAGCCAGCGGTTGCGAAATGCCTGCTGAAAAACCTCGCCTACCATGGGCAGCGCGGCTCTAGCGCCCTGGCCCCAGGCGCCCATCGTCACGCTGTTGTCGTTAAAGCCGACCCTGGCCCCGGCCACCAGCTGCGGGTTCATCATGATGAACCAGCCGTCGGTGTTGTCCTGCGTGGTGCCGGTCTTGCCGGCCACGTCGGCCTGGATGCCGTAGCGGCTGCGAATCGCCGTGCCCGTGCCCTCGTCAATCACGCCGCGCATGGCGTTCACCAGGGTCAGCGCGTGCGCACGCGGCATGGCCGGCTCACTCTCCCTGACGGGCTCGAACTGTTCCAGCAGCTGGCCGTTGCGGTCTTCCACGCTCAGCACCAGCACCGGCTGCCGGTAGCTGCCGCCATTGGCAATGCTGCCGTAGGCGGTCACCATCTCGAGCAGCGTGACCGGGCTGGTGCCCAGCGCCAGCGAGGGCACCAGGTCCAGCTTGCTCTGCCGCACGCCCAGGGCCTGCGCCAGCGCCCCTACCCTGGCCGGCCCTACTTTCTGCATCAGCTGGGCCGTGATGGTGTTTTTTGAATAGGCCAGCCCGTCGCGCAGCGTGGTCGGCTGGTAGGTCGGCGGCGTGGCGTCGCTGGGCGTCCAGACCTCGCCGCCCTGCTGCGAGATGGCCACGGGCTGGTCGATCAAGGTGTAGGACGGGCCGAAGCCCTGCATGAAGGCCGCGCCATAGACAAAGGGCTTGAAGGTCGAGCCCGGCTGGCGCCGCGCCTGGCTCACATGGTCAAACTGCTCCTGCGCAAAGTCGCGGCTGCCGACCCAGGCCCGCACCCCGCCGCTGCGCGGATCCAGCGCCAGAAAACCGACCTGCAACACGGCCCGCTCCTGGCCGGCCTTGCGCCGCCCGTCGGCCAACTTTTGCAGTTGCGCCATCTGCCGCGCCACCGCCTGGTTCGCCGCCTTCTGGATCTTGGCGTCCAGCGTGGTACGCACCCTGAGGCCGTCGGTATGAATGTCGTAACCCTTGCGGTCGGCCCAGGCGATCAGCCATTTGCGCAGATGCTGGGCCACGTGCGGCGCCGGTCCCAGCGGCTCGGTCTGGCGCTCAAAGTCCAGCTTCAATGGGCGTTTGGTCAGCGCCTCCAGGCGCGCCGGGTCGAGCTTGCCGTGTTTGGCCATCTGCGCCAGCACCAGGTTGCGGCGCTGCAGCGCGCGCTCGGGGTTCTGCACCGGGTTGTAGTAGCTGGTGCCCTTGAGCATGCCAATCAGCGTGGCGCTCTCCAGCACATCCAGCTGGTCGGCCGACTTGTCGAAATAGGTGCGCGCGGCCATTTCGATGCCGAAGGCGTTGTACAAAAAGGGCACGGTGTTGAGGTAGGTCTCCAGGATCTCGCGCTTGGAATACACCGCCTCGATCTTCAGCGCCGTGATCGCCTCCTTGACCTTGCGCGTGATGCTGGTGGCGCGGCCAATTTCCTCGGGATAAAGATTGCGCGCCAGCTGCTGCGTGATGGTCGAGCCGCCCTGCAGATTGCCCGACAGGGTGCTGAGCACCGCCCCCGCCGTGCGCCTAAAGTCGATGCCGTGGTGATCGTAAAAGCGGTGGTCTTCGGTGGCGATCAAGGCGTTGACCACACTGGGCGCAATCTGGTCCAGCGTCACCCACTGGCGGTTAATGCGTTTGTACTCGGCCAGCACCGTGCCGTCTGAGGCCAGCAGCACCGACGGCGTTTCGGACTTGGCCTTGCGCAAGTCGCCAATGCCGGGCGTGAACGGCATCAGCGCCAGCACGTACAGCAGCATCAGCGCCGGCAGCACCAGGGCCGCCCGCACGGGGTGCCGTTTGATCACGCCCAATAGCCGGCGAAACTGCCCGCTGGCAAAACTGGCTGCGCGTTGCAGGGTCGGGTGCATGGCCGCAGTGTACGGCGCCAGAACGCCAGCGCCCAGGCCAGGGGCAAGGGCTGCATGAAACTGACCGAGGGGCGCCCCCTCTACACCATCCATCGGCAGCGCGGCAAGCGCCTGGCGTTACGCATCACGACCTGGCGTTGACGTTGATCAAGGCATTGACTTGCCGGCGGCGCATGATGGGGCCCTGACCTCAGGAGCCCGCCATGACCGACACCGATGCCGCCAGCCTTCCCGCCCCGCGCAAGCTATGGCTGCGCGCCCTGCTCATGCTGCTGTTGTGCGCCGCCTTTCATCTGGCGGCTTGGGTGCTGATTGCCGTGGCCGTGCTGCAGCTGGGCTTTGCCATCTTCACCGCAGGGGCCAACCTGCGCCTGCGGACCTTTGGCCACAGCGTGGGCCGCTACCTGGCACAGATCGCCGCGTTCGTGAGCTTTGACACCGAAACGCCGCCTTTTCCCTTCAGCGACTGGCCGCCCGCGGGCTGACCGACAGGCCATGGCGCGGCGCTGTCAGCTTCGGCTCCCAGCCGGGTCAGCTGCAGGGGAAACCGGTATATCGTGTCATTGAGGTAGCGGGCCACGTCGTCAATGTCGGCGTCGCTCCAGCCCAGGTTGGCAACGCCCTGCCAGCGCCGCACCTGCGCC
>NZ_JANOAL010000155.1:0-18345 GCF_031411155.1 Polaromonas sp.
ACAGCTCGCCGGCAATGAACTGGTCGTTGCGCTTGATGGCTTCTTTTTCGGTCGCCTGCAGCAGTTTGGCCAGCTCCTGGCCGACCTGGATCTGGTCCTGGCCCTGCACCTGGGGCAGCTTTTTCACGGCGGCATCGGCCGCCTGCACCAGGCCGCCCACGTTGACGCCGGCCTTTTCGAGCAGGGCGCGCGGCCCGTCGTCCTGGCGCAGCATCGCCAACAGCAAATGCGCCGGCTCGATGTAGCCGTTGTCATTACCCAGAGCCAGCGACTGGGCGTCGCTCAGGGCTTCCTGGAATTTGGTGGTCAGTTTGTCTTGTCGCATGGGTTTTTCTCCGAATTGCTGGGTAGTTCGGGCTGGTCTGCCCATTTTCAAGCCGGAAAGGCAACACCCTGTTGCGCCAGATCAAACCCGGCTCCACCGCCTAAAATCGGCGCATGAATATTCACCAGCTCAATGTCAGTTATGTGCAGGAGCAGGACCGGCTGTTGCTGCGCATCAACACCGGTGCCGGTGACGAACTGCGCCTGTGGTTTACCCGCCGCCTGACGCTCAAGCTGCTGCCGGCGCTCAACAGCACCTCGGCCACCCAGATGCAGCGCTACACCGCCCAGACCAGCCCGGCCGCGTCGCTGGAGGCGCAGCGCCAGAGTCTGCTGGACAGCTTTCAGAAAGAGGCGGCCGCCTACCAGGGGGATTTTTCAACGCCCTACCAGGAACTGGCAAAACCGCACGCCCAGGCGTCCGCAACACGCCAGGGCACCGAACCCTGGCTGATTTCTGAAGTGAAATTGACGTTGCGCCCGACCGGGCAGCTGCAGCTGCAGCTGATTGAAAAACTGCCGACCCAGACCCGCGATGCGCAGGTTGCGATGGACCCACCCCTGACCCAGGGACTGCTGCACCTGCTGCTGCAGGCCCTTAAAAAGTCAAAATGGCTTGAACTGCAGCCAGCAGCGGCCAGGCTGGAGGCCGGCGCCCCGGCCGATGAAATCGCCCCGGACGAGGCAGACAAACCGAGGTATTTGAACTGAGGCGGGTCCGCTCAGGCCCTCAACCCATCCCCCCAGCCAGCCACCCAGCCACCCAGCCCGGCAGCTCATGTATTGCGGGCTTCAATACCCCATTTGGCCAGCGCCGCATCGTCGCTGACCCGCGCATCGACCCAGCGCGCGCCTTCGGGGGTTTGCTCTTTCTTCCAGAACGGTGCCTGGGTTTTGAGGTAGTCCATCAGAAACTCGCAGGCCTGAAAGCTCTCACCCCGGTGCGCCGATGTCACCGCCACCATCACCACCTGATCGAGCGGCTGCAGCAGGCCAACGCGGTGAATGACCCGCGCGCCCAGGATGTCAAAGCGCCGAAAAGCCTCGTCAATCATGGCCTCGATGGCCTTTTCGGTCATGCCGGGGTAGTGCTCCAGCTCCATGCTGTTGACGCTCAGCCCGTCATTGCGGTCACGGACCGTGCCTATAAAACTGCAGACGGCGCCAATGCGCTTGTCATTTTTTCGCAGCGTCCCAATCTCCTCGGCAAGATTGAAATCTTCGATTTGAATCGACACACGCGAGGTCATGTTTAACCTCCGGTCACCGGTGGGAAAAACGCCACCTCGCAGCCCTCGGTCAGCGCAGCCGATTCATCGCTCATGACCTGGTTCAGCGCCATGCGCACGGCCTTGCCGCGGGCCAGGCTGCTGGCGTGCGCCGGGCTGGCGGCCAGCAGTTCGTCGCGCAGGCCGGTCAAGGTGGTGGCCGCGGTGTCGCGCAACTCGCTGCCCTGCCCCATGACTTCGCGGATCGAGGCAAAGTATTTGACGGTGACTTTCATGCGGGCCTCAGGACAGGAGTGCGGAAAACGGGATGAACTGCACCATATCGCCGTGCGCAATGCTCTGGCCGGCCGGGTTGTCGACGAGCCCGTCGCCCCAGACCGCCGACGTCAGCACACCGGAACTCTGGTTGGCGAACAGCTCCAGCCCACCCGCCGGATTGCGCCGCACCCGCAGGAATTCCCGGCGCTTATCGGCCCTGGCCCAATCAAAATGCGCAGGTATTGCTATTGATTTAGTAGCAACGTCAGTCATGCCCTGCAGCCGCAGCAAAAACGGCCGGACCAGCAGCAAGAAGGTGACGAAGCTCGACACCGGGTTGCCCGGCAGGCCGATAAAGTGGGCGGAGCCGACCTCGCCATACGCAAACGGCTTGCCCGGCTTGATGGCAATCTGCCAGAGGTTGAGCTGGCCCAGCGCCTGCACGGCGGGCTTGATGTGGTCTTCCTCGCCGACCGAAACGCCGCCGCTGGTCAGAATCAGGTCATGCCCGGCGCTGGCGTCTTTCAGCGCGGCCACGGTGGCATCGAGCCGGTCCGGCACGATGCCCATATCGGTCACCACGCAGCCCAGCCGCAGCAGCAAGGCGCGCAGAAAGAAGCGGTTGGAGTTGTAAATGGCGCCAGCCGGCAGGTCGGCGGGCGCCACGTCGCCAGGCATAACCAGCTCATCGCCGGTCGAGAACAGGGCCACGCGCACGCGCGGCGCCAGTGGCAGCTGCGCAAAGCCGATGCTGGCGGCCAGCCCCAGCGCGGCCGGGTCCAGCCGCTTGCCGCGCTGCAGCACCACCGAGCCTGCCGCCACGTCCTCGCCCTGGCGGCGAATCCACTGGCCGGGTTGGGGTGGCACCAGAAGGCGCACGCCATCGGCGCCCACGGTTTGGCAGTCTTCCTGCATCACCACGGCGTCGGCGCCGGACGGAATCGGCGCGCCGGTGAAGATGCGCGCGGCCGACATGGCGGCCAGGGCTTGCCCGCTGCTGCCGGCGGCAATGCGCTGGTTGACCTGCAACAAGGTCGTGGCATCGGCCCAGTCGGCGCAGCGCACCGCATAGCCATCCATGGCGCTGTTGTCGTGCCCCGGCACGTTGAGCGCAGACACCAGGTCTTGCGCCAGCACGCGGCCATCGGCCTCGAAGGTGAAAACGCTTTCAATGCCTGGCAGCGGCGTGGCCTGCGCCAGCAGCTCGGCCAGCGCCTGATCGAGCGGCTTGAGCGGGGCACGCACGGGCGTTGCGGGACTGGACGGCTTGGTATCGGCAGGGCTCATGGTCATCGGTTTCGGGCTGAATCGGGGGCGCTGAATGACGGCCTCAGGCGCGGCTCCAGTCGCGGTTTTCAAACGAATAGGCAAAGCGCTCCTGATTGTTGACCAGGTAGTCGGCCACGGCCTCTGCATCGTTCAAATCCAGCACCGGACGCAAGGTTGCTTCGGGCAGCTGGCCGGGGGAATCGGTGGCGATGGCGACGATGAAATCGTCTTCCATGTAGCGCGTGGGCTTGCCGGACGAGGCGCGCCAGACTTCAATCTTGAGCAGGTCGCTGCTCTTGAAGCCTTCCACCAGCACCCAGTCCACCCCCTCGTACAGCTCGGCAATCAGCTGGTGCACGCTCATCGCGGCGGGCTGCTCGAACTCACGCATCAGGGCCAGCCGGTTTTGCGAGGCCACCACCACCTCGAAGGCACCGGCCTGGCGGTGGCGGTACGTATCCTTGCCCGGGTGGTCGATGTCAAACTTGTGATGGGCATGCTTGACGACCGACACGCGCAGGCCGCGAGCCTTTAGCGCGGGAATCAGCTTTTCCACCAGCGTGGTCTTGCCCGAGCCAGAGTACCCGGCAAATCCAACGACGTTCATGAGGCGGCCTTCAAGGTCACGGAAGAAAACTGTGTCGCTATCATTTAAATAGCTGCTACCGCCCATTGCATATGGGCCAGAGGCCTTTTTAGCCGGTATTTTCGGCAATATGGCGCTTTACCACCGCGGCGTCGGCCGGCAACACCTTGACGCGCTTGGGCAGGGCCTCTATGCCCTCAAACCGGGCCGGGCGCGGCGGGGTTTGGCCCAGCGCCTCTTCAATGGTTTCGGCAAACTTGATGGGCAGCGCCGTCTCCAGCACGATCATCGGCACGCCCGGCTGCAGATGCTCGCGCGCCACCTTCAGGCCGTCGGCGGTGTGGGTGTCAATCAGGGTGTCAAAGCGCTGGTAGGTGTCCCTGATCGTGGCCAGCCGGTCGGCGTGCGTGCTCTTGCCGCTGACAAAGCCATAACGCTGGGCCGCAAGGGCAAAGGCGGCATCGCCGCTCAGGTCAAAACTGCCCTGGCTGGACAGCTGGTCATGAAACAGCGTCCGGGCCTTGGCGCCGTCACGGCCGAGCAGGTCAAACACAAAGCGCTCAAAATTTGAGGCCTTGGAAATGTCCATCGACGGGCTGGAGGTTTCATGCGTATCGGCGCTGCCGCGCACCCGGTAAACGCCGGTGCGAAAGAACTCGTCGAGCACATCGTTCTCGTTGGTCGCCACCACCAGCTGCTGGATCGGCAAACCCATCATGCGCGCCACATGGCCGGCGCAGACATTGCCGAAGTTGCCGGATGGCACAGCAAAGCTGACCTTCTCTGTATTCGACTTCGTGGCTTGAAAATAACCGGCAAAGTAGTAAACGACTTGGGCCATCAAGCGCGCCCAGTTGATCGAATTGACGGTGCCGATCTTGTACCGGCGCTTGAAATCGAGGTCGTTGGACACCGCCTTGACGATGTCCTGGCAATCGTCAAACACGCCTTCCACTGCGAGGTTGTGAATGTTCGCGTCCTGCAGGCTGAACATCTGCGCCTGCTGGAACGGGCTCATGCGGCCGTTCGGGCTCAGCATGAAAACCCGCACGCCCTGTTTGCCGCGCATGGCGTACTCGGCGGCGCTGCCGGTGTCGCCGCTGGTGGCGCCCAGGATGTTGAGTTCCTCACCGCGGCGCGCCAGTTCGTACTCGAACAGGTTGCCCAGCAACTGCATCGCCATGTCCTTGAAGGCCAGCGTCGGGCCGTTGGACAGGGACTCGAGATACAGGCCGTTTTCCAGCTTTTTGAGCGGAACAATCTCTTTCGTGCCAAAGACCGCTTCGGTGTAGGTCTTGCGGCAAATCGCTTTCAGGTCAGCCGCCGGAATGTCGTCGATGTAGAGCGACAGCACTTCAAAGGCCAGATCGGCATAGGGCAGGCCGCGCCATTTTTGCAGGGTGGCCGTGCCGACTTGCGGATACTGCTCGGGCAGGTACAGGCCGCCATCGGGCGCCAGGCCTTCCAGCAGGATTTCGCAAAAGCGTTTGCGCTCAGCCGTGTCGGGGGATGAGGCCCGGGTCGAGAGGTAACGCATCAGGCCAGTTCCTCCTTGCGGATGCGCGTGATCGGCGCCAGCACCGTCGGCAGCGCCTGCATCTGCGCCAGCGCGTCATTCATCCTGGCCTCCAGACAGTCGTGCGTCAGGATGATGAGATCGGTCTGGGTCGAGCCTTCGCCGCCCACTTCGTCGGCCTCGCGCTGCAGCACGGCATCAATGCTGATGCCGGCCTCGGCCAGAATGCCGGTCACATTGGCCAGCACGCCGGCTTCGTCCGCCACTTTCAGGCGCAGGTAGTAGCTGGTCACCACGTCACCCATGGCCAGCACCGGCGTGTCGCTCATGGCGTCGGGCTGGAAGGCCAGATGCGGCACGCGCTGCGCGGCGTCGGCGGTGTGCAAACGCGTGATGTCGACCAGGTCGGCAATCACGGCGCTGGCCGTCGGCTCGCTGCCCGCGCCCTTGCCGTAGTACAGCGTGGTGCCCACGGCATCGCCATGCACCATGACGGCGTTCATGGCGCCTTCGACATTGGCGATCAGGCGCTTGACTGGCACCAGGCTGGGGTGCACACGCAACTCAATGCCCTTGTCGGTTTTCTTGGTGATGCCCAGCAGCTTGATGCGGTAGCCAAGCTGCTCGGCGTACTTGATGTCCTGCGCGCCCAGCTGGGTGATGCCTTCCACATAGGCCTTGTCAAACTGCACCGGAATGCCAAAGGCAATCGCCGACATCAAGGTCACCTTGTGCGCGGCGTCCACGCCTTCAATGTCAAAGGTCGGGTCGGCTTCGGCGTAACCCAGGCGCTGCGCTTCTTTCAGCACCACGTCAAAGTCCAAACCCTTGTCGCGCATTTCACTCAGGATGAAATTGGTGGTGCCGTTGATGATGCCGGCAACCCATTCGATGCGGTTGGCGGTCAACCCCTCGCGCAGCGACTTGATGATGGGGATGCCGCCCGCCACCGCCGCCTCAAAAGCCACCATCACGCCCTTGCGGTGCGCGGCGGCAAAAATCTCGGTGCCGTGCACGGCCAGCAAGGCCTTGTTGGCGGTCACCACATGCTTGCCCGCTTCAATCGCTTCCATCACCAACTGGCGCGCAATGCCGTAGCCACCAATCAGCTCGATCACGATGTCAATGTCGGGGTTGGCAATCACGGCGCGCGCATCGCTGACCACCTGCACGCCATCGCCCACGGCGGCTTGCGCCCGTGCGGTGTCCAGGTCGGCCACCATGGCAATTTCAATGCCCCGCCCGGCCCGGCGCTGGATCTCTTCCTGGTTGCGCAGCAATACGTTGAACACGCCGCCGCCTACCGTGCCAATGCCCAGCAGGCCCACTTTGATGGATGTCAGATTCGTCAATTTCGGTTTCATGATGTTGGAAGGGTTTAGCGGTTATTTTTTCGGTAGTTTTCAAGAAACCTGGCAATTCGCGCAATCGCTTCGCGCAGGTCTTCCTCATGCGGCAAAAAGACGATGCGAAAATGATCCGGTGCTGCCCAGTTAAAGCCGGTGCCCTGCACCAGCATCACCTTGGTTTCCTTCAGCAGCTCCAGAAAAAACTGCCGGTCGTCCTTGATCGGGTAGACCTTGGGGTCGAGCTTGGGAAACATGTAAAGCGCCGCGCAGGGCTTGACGCAGCTGACACCCGGAATCGCGGTGATCAGCTCATAGGCCAGGTCGCGCTGGCGGCGCAGGCGCCCGCCCTCGCCGGTCAGGTCGTTGATGCTCTGGTAGCCGCCCAGCGCGGTCTGGATCGCCCACTGGCCCGGCACGTTGGAGCACAGCTTCATATTGGCCAGCATGTTCAGGCCCTCGATGTAGTCCTGCGCCTTCATCTTGGGACCAGAGACGACCAGCCAGCCGGCACGGTAGCCGCAGGAACGGTAGCTCTTGGAGAGTGAATTGAAAGTCAGTGTCAGCACATCGGTTGACAGGCTGGCCAGCGCGGTGTGACGCGCGCCGTCGTACAGCACCTTGTCATACACCTCGTCGGCCAGGATGACCAGACCGTGCTCGCGCGCGATCTCGACAATGCTGACCAGCAAGGCATCCGAATACAGCGCACCCGTCGGATTGTTCGGGTTGATGACCACGATGCCCTTGGTTTTGGGCGTGATCCTGGCGCGAATGTCGTCCAGATTCGGCATCCAGCCGTTTTCTTCATCGCAGCGGTAATGCACCGGCGTGCCGCCCGACAGGCTGGTCGAGGCGGTCCACAAGGGGTAGTCGGGCGCCGGCAGCAGCAATTCGTCACCATCGTCCAGCAGCGCGTTGGTGGCCATCGCGATCAGTTCGCTTGCCCCATTGCCCAGGTAAACGTCGTCCAGGGTCACGCCCTTGATGCCCTGCTTCTGGGTTTCGTGCATCACCGCCTTGCGCGCCGCAAAAATGCCTTTGCTGTCCGAATAACCGGCCGAGGTGGGCAGGTTGCGAATCATGTCCTGCTGGATTTCTTCGGGTGCATCAAAACCGAACACCGCCAGGTTACCCAGGTTGAGCTTGATCAGATGCTGCCCCTCTTCCTCCATCTGCTTGGCGGCGTCCATGATCGGGCCACGGATGTCGTAGAGCACATTGGCCAATTTGGCAGATTTGGTGATCGGTTTCATGAATGCTTTTTTTGAGGGGTATTCAGGCAAAGCCCGCCGGACGCGCCTGTTGCGCGGGAAAATTCAAGCGGAATCTATAATTTGACCACATAAAAGGCGGGTTTCACTGGTCCGGCGCTGGCGGTCGGGCGCGGCCCGGCACTCGCATTGCACCCCGGAACCTCCCCAGACTTCGCATGAAACTCCAACCTGACCGTCTCGACGTCCAATCCATCCTGGGTTATGGCCCCGGCTGGGTCGGGCTCGGGCACAACGGCGTGGCCGAAAAAGTCGAGTACAGCGTCGTGATTGGCTCGGGCGGCGAAAGATTTGCCTGGAATTGCCCGAAGTTTGAACAGCTCACTGCCGAGCATTTCGCGCTTTTGACGACAACGCAGCCAGAGTTGGTGATTTTTGGCAGCGGTACCCGCCTGCGCTTTCCGCCGCCGGCGTTTTTGCGCAGCCTGATGGAAAAACGCATCGGCATTGAAACCATGGACACGCTGGCCGCTTGCCGCACCTACAACATCCTGGCCGGGGAAGGTCGCCGGGTAATTGCAGCACTGCTGATTGAAACAGAAAGCCCCGTTAATGAGGCAAGCGACTGAAGCATCGCCTCTTTCAGAGTAAAATCTAGGGTTGCACTTGGCAGCACATCCCGGAATTACCGCCAGGGGCGTTGCCAGGGGCCACGGCTAATTACAACTACTTTCGTCAGGGTCCACTCAGTATGGCAGTCGTCGTCAATAAACCACTTCCCGAATTTGAAGCGATCGCCACAGGCGGCCTCAAGGTTTCCAATCAGACCCATCTGGGGAAAGTCGTCGTCTTGTACTTTTACCCCAAAGACAACACGCCCGGCTGCACCACCGAAGCCATGCAATTTCGTGACCGTTACAAGGACTTTGTCAAGGCTGGCGCCACCGTTTTTGGCGTGTCACGCGACAACATGAAGTCGCACGACGAATTCAAGGCCAAACTTGAGCTTCCGTTCGAGTTGATTGCGGACACCGAAGAAAAGATGTGCCACATGTTTGGCGTGGTCAAAAACAAGATCATGTACGGCAAAAAGGTCAAAGGCATTGAGCGCAGTACCTTTTTGGTCGGCGCCGACGGTCTGCTGAAAGAAGAGTGGCGCGGCCTGAAGGTACCCGGGCATGTGGACGATGTCCTCAAGGCGGTGAAGGCGCTCAAAAAGCCCGCCTGACCCCCGCTGCCGGGCAGCAGTGCGCAACATTGCGCAACATTGAGGTCTGCCAGCAACAGTCAATTGCCGTGCCTCCGGACTTGTGCATAATGAACTCATGCTGTTGACCCTTACAACTGCGCTCACCGAAAAAGCCGCCCTGGCCTCAGGGCGGCTTTTTCACTTCTGCAACCAGAACTTCAGAGAGTTTTAAGCACTATGCCCCTGCCCCCCGCCCCGACCAAACGTGCCGCATTGCTCTCCACCGATGCCTTTGATGCACCGGCCCGCTCGCCCGCCAGGCCTTCCCGAAAGAAGGACAACGCCGAATCAAGCCAGAAACCGCCGGTACTGGACCTGTTTGACAGCCGCATCGCCGCGGGTGGCGAGCATCCCGTCGCCTTCAGGGCAAAAGACCCGTCCAGCCCAGGAAGCACAGGCACAGGTGGCTATAAAAAAGAGAGCGAACTGGTACAGCTAGCGGTGCAAAAACCGAAGAAAGCCAAACGCACGGGCCCCAGCAAACTGTTTGTGCTTGATACCAATGTGCTGATGCACGACCCGATGTGCCTGTTCCGTTTCGAAGAGCACGACATCTTTTTGCCGATGATCGTACTGGAAGAACTCGACGGTCATAAAAAAGGCATGACCGAAGTCGCCCGCAACGCGCGCCAGACCAGCCGCACGCTGGACGCGCTGGCCGGAGCCCAGGGCGCCGACATCGCCAAAGGTCTCAAACTGGACACCACCGGCCACCGCGAATCGGGGGGCAGCCTGTTTTTTCAGACCCAGCCGCTGGACTACACGCTACCGACGAGCCTGCCGCAAGGCAAGGCCGACAACCAGATTCTGGGTGTGGTCGAGGCCCTGCGCAAGGAATATGCCCCGCGCGAAGTGGTGCTGGTGTCCAAGGACATCAACATGCGCGTCAAGGCCCGCGCACTCGGGTTGGCCACCGACGACTACCAGAACGACAAGACCCTTGAAGACGGCGACCTGCTGTATTCAGGCTCGCTGGCCCTGCCAACAGATTTCTGGACGCGCCAGAGCAAAACCGTGGAAAGCTGGCAGCAAGGCAGTTACACCTTCTACCGCATTACCGGCCCGATAGTGGCCAGTCTGCTGATCAACCAGTTTGTGTTTTTTGAGGCGCCAGGCGAGCCGCCGCTGTACGCCCGCGTCACGGAGATCCGCGACAAGACGGCGGTGCTGAAGACCCTGAAGGACTACAACCACCTGAAAAATGCGGTCTGGGGCGTAACCACCCGCAACCGTGAGCAGAACTTCGCGATGAACCTGCTGATGGACCCGGAAGTCGACTTCGTGACCCTGGCCGGCACGGCAGGCACCGGCAAAACGCTGATGGCGCTGGCCAGCGGACTGACACAAGTGCTGGACGATCGCCGCTACACCGAAATCATCATGACCCGCGCCACGGTGTCGGTCGGCGAAGACATTGGTTTTCTGCCCGGTACCGAAGAAGAGAAAATGGGCCCCTGGATGGGTGCGCTGGATGACAACCTGGAGGTGCTGGGCAAGACCGACAGCGGCGGCTCTGGCGAATGGGGCCGTGCCGCCACCAACGAGTTGATCCGTTCGCGCATCAAGGTGAAAAGCATGAACTTCATGCGCGGCCGCACCTTTTTGAACAAATACGTCATCATCGACGAAGCGCAAAACCTGACACCCAAGCAGATGAAAACCCTCATCACCCGCGCCGGCCCCGGCACCAAGATTGTCTGCATGGGCAACCTGGCGCAGATCGACACGCCCTACCTGACCGAAGGCTCGTCGGGCATGACTTTTGCCGTGGACCGTTTCAAGGGCTGGCCGCACGGCGGGCACATCACGCTGGCACGCGGTGAACGCTCACGGCTGGCGGACTTTGCCAGCGAGGTGCTCTGACGCCGGTGCTGCCCACGCTCGCTGCGTATTGGCAGCCAGAAGTGAAAAAGGCCAAGTCAAACGACTTGGCCTTTTTTTTATTCTTTATTGTTCTTCGAATTCTGGTGGGCGGTGCAGGCTTCGAACCTGCGACCCCTGCAGTGTGAATGCAGTGCTCTACCCCTGAGCTAACCGCCCTATTGGTCAGCCTAAGATTATATGCTGTTTCAAGCCGCTTTTTCAGCCAGCGCTGCTTCAAGGCGCCAAACAGTTTTTCCCTTGCTGGCCTTGTCGATATCCTGCAGCAGCTTCTCGTGATCGGCCATTTCCTGATCATTGGCGGCCAGCACCGGCAGCACAAAGGTACTGAGGTCAACGACGGGTGCATCGTCGCCGTCCTGACTGGGGCCACCCACATCCATCATCAGGCTGTTTTGCCCGCGTGTAAGGTTGATGTACACGTCGGCCAGCAGTTCGGCATCGAGCAAGGCGCCGTGCAGGGTGCGACCGGAGTTGTCCACTTCCAGCCGGTCACACAGCGCGTCGAGCGAGTTGCGCTTGCCGGGGAAAAGCTCCTTGGCCATCATCAGGCTGTCGGTGACTTTTGCCACGCACTGCCTGAGCGGCTCCCTGCCCATCAACTCCAGTTCCTTGTTTAAAAAGCTGACATCGAATGGCGCGTTGTGAATGATGACCTCGGCACCCTGCAGGTAGTCGAGCAATTCGTCGGCGATGATGGCGAACTTGGGCTTGTCTTTCAAGAACTCATTGCTGATGCCGTGCACCTTGAGCGCGTCTTCATGGCTGTCGCGCTCCGGGTTCAGGTAGAAATGCCGGTTGTTGCCGGTGAGCTTGCGCGCCACCATCTCGACACAGCCAATTTCAATGATGCGGTCGCCGTTTTCGGCGGAGAGACCGGTGGTTTCAGTGTCCAGGACAATTTGGCGCATGGCAAATTATGCGGGAATCAATGGACTTCTTTGGCGTGGTTGATGGAGTATTTGGGGATCTCCACCGTCACGTCGGTCTGCGCCAGAACGGCCTGGCAGCTCAGGCGCGAGTGGGGCTCCAGCCCCCAGGCGCGATCCAGCAGGTCCTCTTCGCTTTCATCAAGCTCGTTCAGCGAGTTGAACCCCTCGCGCACAACCACATGGCAGGTGGTGCAGGCGCAGCTCAGGTCGCAGGCATGCTCAATGTTGATCTTGTTGTCGAGCAGGGCCTCGCAAATCGAGGTACCCGCCGGGGCGGTGATCTCGGCGCCCTGCGGGCAATATTCGGGATGGGGCAGTATTTTGATGATGGGCATGCGTATCAGTCGGGTCAGACTGCCTCTATGTTTTTTCCGGCCAGGGCTTGCCTGATGCCGCGGTTCATGCGCAGGGCGGCAAAGGTTTCGGTCCCCTTGGCCAGCGCCTGGGTGGCCGCTTCAACCGTGGCGGCATCACCCTGCAACCGCGCTTCACCCAACGCGGCGATCAGCGCGTCAATCTGCGCCAGTTCGTTGGGGCTCAGCAGGTCAGCATCCGCAGCCAGCGCGCCTTGCGTGGCCAGAATCATGCGGTCAGCGTCGACCCTGGCTTCGGCCAGCGCCCGCGCCTGCATGTCTTGCTGCGCGGTGGAAAAGCTGTCCTGCAGCATGCGGGCGATTTCATCGTCGGACAGACCGTAGGACGGCTTCACGTCGATACGCGCCTCGACGCCACTGACCTGCTCTTTGGCGTTGACGCTGAGCAGCCCATCGGCATCAACGGTGAAGGTGACGCGGATGCGCGCCGCACCGGCCACCATGGGCGGTATGCCGCGCAGCTCAAAACGGGCCAGGCTACGGCAATCGGCGACCAGGTCCCGTTCGCCCTGCACCACATGCAGGGCCAGCGCGGTCTGACCGTCCTGGTAGGTGGTGAAATCCTGCGCCATGGCGGTCGGTATGGTCTGGTTGCGCGGCACAATCCGCTCGACCAGTCCGCCCATGGTTTCAATGCCGAGCGACAGGGGAATCACGTCGAGCAGCAGCAAGTCGCCGCCGGTGTTGTTGCCGGCCAGCTGGTTGGCAGAAATGGCGGCACCCAGCGCGACCACTTCATCGGGGTTGAGGTTGATCAAGGGCTCACTGCCGAAGAAACTGGCGACCGCCTTGCGCACCTGCGGCATGCGGGTCGAGCCCCCCACCAGCACCACACCCCGGATATCGTCCTTGCCCAGCTTCGCATCACGCAAGGTCTTGCGTACCGCCGTCAGGGTGCGCTGGGTCAGGTGGGCGGTGGCGGTTTCGAAGTCAGCCGCGTTCATCTCAAAATTGACCGATGCTTTGGATAGCCGTAGCGAAAAAGGCGCCGAATCTGCGACGGACAATGCTTCCTTGCAGGCCCGCGCGGCCTGCTGCAAGGCGGCCTTGTCGGAGGGCGTGAGGGTATCGAGCGCCAGACCGGCCTTGACCAGCACCCAGTCCGCCAACGCGCGGTCGTAGTCATCACCGCCCAGCGCCGAATCGCCGCCAGTTGACACCACTTCAAACACACCTTGCGTCAGCCGCAGGATGGAGATGTCGAAGGTTCCACCACCGAGGTCATAAACGGCATAAACGCCTTCGCTGGCGTTGTCCAGGCCGTAGGCAATCGCGGCTGCGGTGGGCTCGTTGATGAGACGCAGCACATTCAGGCCGGCCAGTTGCGCGGCGTCTTTCGTGGCCTGGCGCTGGGCTTCGTCAAAGTAAGCGGGAACGGTGATCACCGCGCCATAAACATCGTCATTGAAGGTGTCTTCGGCCCGGTAACGCAGGGTGGCGAGAATCTCGGCGCTGATTTCGACCGGACTTTTCTCGCCGGCCACGGTCTGCAACGTGACCATGCCCGGCTTGTCGTTGAGCTGGTAAGGCAATTGCGTGCGGCTGCCAATGTCGTCAATGCCGCGCCCCATCAGGCGCTTGACCGAAGAGATGGTGTTGCGCGGGTCTTCGACCTGAGCGGCCAAAGCCTCAAAGCCAATCTGGCGCCCCTCGGCATCGAGGTAGCGCACCACACTGGGCAAAAGAACGCGCCCCTGCGCGTCGGGCAGGCATTCGGACACGCCGTTGCGTACGCTGGCTACCAGTGAATGGGTGGTGCCCAGGTCAATGCCGACGGCAATGCGTCGCTGGTGCGGGTCTGGCGCTTGGCCGGGTTCGGATATTTGCAGGAGTGCCATGGCGTTTTCTTGTAGACCCTTATTGTCCCAGTTGGTCGATACGGGCATCCACCTCGCTGGCAAAGCGCTCAATAAACATAAGGCTTCTGACCTGCTGGGCGGCCTGCAGAAAGTCTTTGCTGACGTCCAGCGACTGCTCTATTTTTGATAGCTGCCTGCGCTCGTCCTGATCGACCTCGCTGGCAATATCTTCCATGTTCGCTATGGTTTTCGCTTCGTCCAGGGCTTCGCGCCAGTGCATTTGCTGCATCAGGAAATCGGCCGGCATGGCGGTGTTTTTCTCGGCATTGATGGGCGCGCCGTGCAGTTCGCACAGATAGCTGGCCCGCTTCAACGGATCCTTGAGGCGCTGGTAGGCCTCGTTGATGCGTACCGACCACTGCATCGCCACACGCTGGGCGGCAGCGCCTTGCGCGGCGAATTTGTCGGGATGGGCTTCACGCTGCAGCGCTTTCCAGCGCGCGTCGAGCGCAGCCCGGTCCTGCGCAAACTGCATCGGCACACCAAAAAGCTCAAAGTCGTTGGATTGAAGATTCATGTCACTAAAAAGCCGCCAGCACGGTCAGCGTTGGCGGCTTCCATCAGGGCGCGCAAAGGCGCAAAAACGGCTCAAACCCGAAAGCTCTCTCCACAGCCGCAGCGGTCACGCTCATTGGGATTGATGAACTTGAAGCCCTCGTTCAAACCTTCGCGCACAAAGTCCAGCTGAGTGCCATCGATGTAGGCCATGCTCTTGGGGTCTACCAGCACCTTGACACCGTTGTCTTCAAACACCACGTCTTCGGGCGCGATCTCGTCGGCATACTCCAGCTTGTAGGCCAGGCCCGAGCAACCGGTGGTCTTCACGCCCAGCCGGACGCCCACGCCCTTGCCGCGCTTGGTCATGTAGCGGGTCACGTGGCGGGCAGCGGCATCGGTCAGGGTAACGGACATTTCAATCACTCAACAATTCAATGGGGGCGGGTCAAGAACCAGTGACTCAGTGGGTGTGTCTTTGCTTGTAATCGTTCACGGCGGCCTTGATGGCGTCTTCGGCCAGGATGGAGCAGTGAATCTTGACCGGCGGCAAGGCCAGTTCTTCGGCAATGGCGCTGTTTTTAATGCTGGCCGCCTGGTCCAGCGTCTTGCCCTTGACCCACTCGGTCACGAGCGAGCTGGACGCAATGGCCGAGCCACAGCCGTAGGTCTTGAAGCGGGCGTCTTCAATCACACCGGTGGCGGGGTTGACCTTGATCTGCAGCTTCATCACGTCGCCGCAGGCCGGGGCGCCGACCATGCCGGTACCTACCGTGTCGTCGCCCTTTTCAAAGGATCCGACGTTGCGGGGATTTTCATAGTGGTCTACCACTTTTTCGCTGTATGCCATTTTGTCTACCTCTTTAAGCTGTCTGTATATTGCGGGCCTGCCTTAATGAGCAGCCCACTGGATGGTGGACAGGTCAACGCCATCCTTGAACATTTCCCAGAGCGGAGAAAGCTCGCGCAGCTTGGCCACGTTTTCCTTGATGGTGGCCACCGCGTAATCAATCTCTTCCTCGGTGCTCCAGCGGCCTATCGTCATGCGCAGGCTGCTGTGCGCCAGTTCATCACTGCGGCCCAGGGCGCGCAGCACATAGCTGGGCTCCAGACTGGCCGAAGTGCAGGCCGAACCGCTTGACACTGCCAGGCCCTTGATGCCCATGATCAGCGACTCGCCTTCGACATAGTTGAAGCTCATGTTGAGGTTGTGCGGCACGCGCTTTTCAGCATGCCCGTTCAAAAATACCTCTTCGATGTCCTTGAGACCGTTCAGCATACGGTCGTGCAGGGCCCGGATGCGCATGTTCTCATCGTGCATTTCGGCCTTGGCAATGCGGTAGGCCTCGCCCATGCCCACGCACTGGTGCGTCGGCAGGGTGCCCGAGCGCATGCCGCGCTCGTGCCCGCCGCCGTGCATTTGCGCCTCCAGGCGCACGCGCGGTTTGCGGCGCACATACAAGGCACCGATACCCTTGGGGCCGTAGGTCTTGTGCGAGGTCAGGCTCATCAAATCAACCGGCAAGGTCGCCAGGTCGATGTCCACGCGGCCGGTGGCTTGCGCCCCATCGACATGGAAAATGATGCCTTTTTCGCGGCACAGGGCACCAATTGCAGGAATGTCCTGCACCACGCCGATTTCGTTGTTGACGAACATGACGCTGACCAGAATGGTGTCGGGCCGAATGGCGGCTTTCAACACATCCAGATCAAGCAGGCCGTCGGTCTGCACGTCCAGGTAAGTCACTTCAAACCCTTGGCGCTCCAGCTCACGACAGGTATCAAGCACGGCCTTGTGCTCGGTCTTGACCGTGATGATGTGCTTGCCCTTGGTTTTGTAAAAATGCGCGGCGCCCTTGAGCGCCAGGTTGTTGGACTCGGTGGCACCGCTGGTCCAGACGATCTCGCGCGGGTCGGCGCCAATCAGGGCGGCAATCTGCTCGCGCGCCTTCTCGACAGCGGCTTCTGCTTCCCAACCCCAGGCATGACTGCGGGACGCCGGGTTGCCGAAGTGTTCGCGCAACCAGGGAATCATGGCGTCCACAACCCGTGGGTCACAAGGGTTGGTGGCGCTGTAGTCCATGTAAATGGGGAAATGTGGAGTATCCATGTGGCTAGCTTTTTAATTCACAGGCTGACTGGCAGCTCAAAACAATGACATCGAGGCCATCAAATCAACGCAAAAAACCGCTCGAATCGCCCATCAGGACTTGGAAAATGCATTGCCGAGTGCAAAAACGGAGTTGGGTGCATTCACGCGAATCGGCTTGACAATGGGCGCGGTGAAGATGGCTTTTTTCACCATGGGCGTATTCTCGACCACCACCCCTTTGGCCAACTGGTCATCCACCAGCTTTTGCAGGGTCACCGAATCAAGAAACTCCACCATGCGGCTGTTCAAAGAGGCCCACAGCTCATGCGTCATGCAGCGGCCGCCCTCGCCCAGGCAGTTTTCCTTGCCGCCGCACTGGGTGGCGTCAATTGGCTCGTCCACCGACACAATAATGTCAGCCACAGTGATTTCGGAAGCCTTGCGGCCCAAGGTGTAACCGCCGCCGGGGCCGCGGGTGGACTCGACCAGTTCATGGCGGCGCAGCTTGCCGAACAGTTGCTCAAGGTAGGACAGGGAAATCTGCTGGCGCTGGCTGATGGCGGCCAGGGTGACAGGGCCATTGTTCTGGCGCAGTCCCAGATCGATCATGGCGGTGACCGCAAAACGGCCTTTGGTCGTGAGTCGCATAACAAGCTCCTTTATGTTGGCTTGACTGTCGTTTTCACCCCAAAAGCTTGTGGCCATCAGGGAACTCTTCCTCCAGCCGCCCAGGCCAGTCAGCCGGTTGCGGGGGCTTTATTGTTCTCGGGTTGTTCTTGACTGTTTTCGTCAAGTATACCACAAGCAGGGTTTTTACCCGGATCCCCAAGTCAGCCTGCAGTCATGACCCATAAATGCACCAATTTGGTGCAAACGGCTAAGCCGGAACGATATTGTCCATACCCGGCGCGCCAAAGGCCTGCTGCTTCAGGACGTGCAACTGGTCGCGCACCCTCGCGGCTTTTTCGAACTCCAGGTTTTTCGCATGCTCGATCATCTGCTTTTCGAGCCGCTTGATCTCACGCGCGATGTCTTTCTCGCTCATGTCTTCGACCAGCGCTTTCTGCATTTCGAGTTTTTCGGCTTCCTTGCCGGATTTTTCGCTGTAAACGCCGTCGATCAGGTCCTTGATCCGCTTGACGATGCTGCGCGGCGTAATGCCGTGCTTCAGATTGAAGGCGATCTGTTTGTTGCGGCGGCGCTCGGTTTCGCCCATGGCTTTTTGCATGGAGTCGGTGATGCGGTCGGCATACAGAATGGCCCGGCCGTTGAGGTTTCGGGCGGCCCGGCCTATGGTCTGGATCAGGCTGCGCTCCGACCTTAAAAAGCCCTCCTTGTCGGCGTCCAGAATCGCCACCAGGCTGACTTCAGGGATGTCCAGGCCCTCGCGCAGCAAATTGATGCCGACCAGCACGTCAAATGCGCCCAGGCGCAGGTCGCGCAAAATCTCAACGCGCTCCACCGTATCCACATCGCTGTGAAGGTAGCGTACTTTCACACCGTTTTCGCTCAGGTAGTCTGTCAATTGCTCGGCCATGCGTTTGGTCAAGGTCGTGATCAATACGCGCTCGTTTTTGTCGACCCGAATACGGATTTCACCCAGTACATCGTCCACCTGATTGACCGCCGGGCGCACCTCGACCTGCGGGTCGACCAGGCCCGTGGGCCGCACAACCTGCTCTACGACTTGTCCGGCGTGTTCTCTCTCATACGCCGCCGGC
>NZ_JANOAL010000156.1:0-1521 GCF_031411155.1 Polaromonas sp.
CTCAAGGCCGCGCTGGCGCCGCTGCTGCGCGCGGCGATGGACAATCAGCAGGTGAGCGCCGAGCTGTACCCGGGCGCCTGGACCGATGTGGGCACGCCCGCCCGACTCGATGAATTGAACCGCACTTCAGACTGAAAGCCAACGCACGATGAGCATCAACTCCGTTTACCCCAAACGCCGCGCCGCCATTGCCCGCGCCCTCAAAGCCGCCGGCGGCGGCATCGCGCTGCTGCCGACCGCGCCCGAGGCCCAGCGCAACCGTGACAGCGACTTTGCCTACCGGCACGACAGCTACTTTTATTACCTGACCGGCTTTAGCGAGCCCGAAAGCTGGCTGGTGATTGAAGCCAGCGGCAAGACCACCTTGTTTTGCCGCCCCAAGGACCTGGAACGCGAGATCTGGGACGGCATCCGCCTCGGCCCCAAGGCCGCGCCGGCCGGCCTGGGCGTTGAGCAGGCCTTCAGCGTCGAGGCGCTGGACGAAAAAATGCCGGCGCTGCTGACCAATCAGCCCGCCGTCTGGTTTCCGTTTGCCACGCACAAGGGGCTGGAAACGCGGGTCGATGGCTGGCTGAATCAGGTGCGCACCCGGGTGCGCTTTGGCGCCGAATGCCCGCAGAGCCAGCACGATCTGTGCAAGCTGCTCGATGAAATGCGGCTGATCAAGGACAGCCACGAGATGGCGATTTTGCGGCGGGCCGGCACGATTTCTGCCGGAGCGCATGTGCGGGCCATGATGAGTTCCAGCGCCATGCTGCGCAGCCAGCCCAAGGGCGGCCTGCGCGAATACCACCTGGAGGCCGAACTGCTGCACGAGTTTCGCCGCCACGGCTCGCAGGCGCCGGCCTACGGCAGCATCGTCGCCGCCGGCGCCAATGCCTGCATATTGCATTACCGCGCCGGCGACACACCCGTCTTGCCCGGCGAGCTGTGCCTGATTGACGCGGGTTGCGAACTCGACGGCTACGCCAGCGACATCACGCGCACCTTTCCGGCCGACGGCAAATTCACCCCGGCCCAGCGCCTGCTCTATGACATCGTGCAGGCATCGCAGGAAGCCGCCATCAAGGTCACCAAGCCCGGCAAGCGCTTTACCGACCCGCACGACGCCGCCACCCGCGTGCTGGCCCAGGGCATGCTTGATGTCGGCCTGCTCGACAAGGCCAAACACGGCACGGTCGATGACGTGCTGGAATCCGGCGCCTACCGCCAGTTTTACATGCACCGCACCGGCCACTGGATGGGCATGGACGTGCACGACTGCGGCGACTACACCGAACCCGGCAGCAAACCGCGCGAAGAAAAAGACGCGCTGGGCCAGCTCGTCATGAAAAAGCCGCCGCGCATCCTGAAGCCCGGCATGGTGCTGACGATAGAACCCGGCCTCTACGTGCGCCCGGCCAAGGGCGTGCCCAAACAGTTCTGGAACATCGGCATCCGCATCGAAGACGACGCGCTGGTCACCGCCAAGGGCTGCGAGCTGATGACGCGCGGCGTGCCGGTGAAGGCCGATGAGATTGA
>NZ_JANOAL010000157.1:0-13909 GCF_031411155.1 Polaromonas sp.
CCGCTGCAAACCGCCGGTGGCGCCCAGGCGCTGGTGGTGGTGGACAAAACTCCTCATGGCATCAGGCAGACCGTGCTGGAAGCCGTTCACTTTGTGCCTTTAAAATCAGGTACCAGCTAAAGAAGCTATCGAGTTAGCCTGTATCAAGTCAGTAAGACGAAAGAACCCATGAATCAATCCCCAAGGTCATACCGCGTGGCGTTTCCGGCCCCACCCGGAGCAGGGCGCCGCGCCCGGCCCCTGTTGGGCCGTCTGACACTGCCGTGCGCCCTGGCCGCCGTGGTGCTGCTGGCTGCTGGCTGCGCATCGCGTTCCGTGACCCACGCGCCGGTAGAAGACCGCGGCTCCGGTCAGCCTCGCTCGGTGGCTGGCGCGGTCGATCCTGGCGTCAAACAGCTGCCAGGCTTCGAAAACGCCGGTAAACCCGGTTATTACAGCGTCAGGCCCGGCGACACCATGATCCGCATTGGCCTGGAAAGCGGCCAGAACTGGCGCGACATCGTGCGCTGGAACAACCTGGAGAACCCCAACATCATCGAAGTCGGGCAGGTGCTGCGCGTGGTGCCGCCCGCCGCCGACAACCCGCAGGTGGTGACCCGGCCGGTGACTTCCACCGCCGTCACGGCGGCCACGGTGCCGCCCGCGCAGGCGGCCAGCGCGCCCCGGTCCGCCGCCTCCGCGCCCGTCGTCGCCAGCGCCGCCGTGGTGGCGCCGGCCGCAACGCCGACGCCGGTGACCAGTGGCGATGAAGATGTGGCCTGGATCTGGCCGGCCCATGGCTCGCTGCTGGCGGGGTTTGACGAGGCCAAGAACAAGGGCCTGGACATTGCCGGCAAACCCGGCGATGCGGTGATTGCCTCGGCCGACGGTCGGGTGGTGTATGCCGGGGCCGGCCTGCGCGGCTACGGCAACCTGATCATCCTGAAGCACAACAACACCTTTTTGACCGCCTATGCGCACAACCAGACGCTGCTGGTCAAGGAAGACCAGGCGGTCAAAAAAGGCCAGAAAATTGCTGAAATGGGTAACAGCGACTCGGACCGGGTGAAGCTGCACTTCGAGATCCGCCGTCAGGGCAAACCGGTGGATCCGGCCAAATACCTGCCGGCCAAATAGGCGGCGAGTCTTCATGACCAAGGAGTCCTGCGCTGGCCGGACTCCTTTTTCCATTGTCGGGGCGGATGGCGGGTGTGTTTTTTAGCCCAGCCCCAGCGCCGTGAACACCCTGAGCGCCGCATAAGCATCGTTGGCGGCATAAATCTGCTGGGCCTCGGTCAGCCGGGTGTTGGCCCAGTTGGAGGTAGTGGCTTTGCGGGACTTGATGAAGCGCTGGTTGAAAACCACCGCCACCGCGCCGCGCACGCCCATGTCCTTGCGATAGCCCCGGCTTCTGAACACGCTGTTGAGGTCGAGCACGCCCTGCAGATCGACGCCGAGCTTGCTGATGAGCCGGCGCCTGTCATCGCCCAGGCCAAAGCCGGCCTTGGTTATCGTGCCTGACTCCAGCAGCAGGGCTACCGCGCGGCGGCAATCGGCGTCATGGAGCTGAAAAATATAGGCTTGATCGTGGGTCGACAGCTGGACAATGTGCGGTCCGTCGGATGGCTCGTTCTTGGCAAAGGTGGGTTTCGACTCGGTATCAAAGCCGAGGGCGGTGGCCGCCGTCAGGGCCTGCAGCGCGACGCTGGCTTGTTCCGGCGTGGAAACCACCTGAATCTGGCTCAGCGCCAGCCGCTCGAAAGGCTCCAGCAAGGCGATCTGTTCTTTGCCAGGGGTTGAATGCAGCTCGGTCATAGGGAAATAGCAGGTCCATGCGTCAAAATAGGGCTTCAAGCCGATCAGGCCAATGCCTTTAGCTTACAGCCTCCATCCCATCCCCCGGCGTTCAACCTCGACACACCATGGCCACAGCCCAAGGCATCACCACCGACCACTACAAACTATTCCCGTCGCCGCGCAACCGGCAGCGCACGGTTTTTCTGCACGAGGTTTTTGTGCCCCATCCCTACATGCTGATTGACCTGGAGAGCTACCATTTCAAGGGAAAATTCAGCCTGTTCGCCGCCTGCCGGCTGGCCGACATGAAGATGGGGCAACTGGTGACGCTGGAACTGCCCGAGGATGAGCTGAAGTTCAAGACCCGCTTTGTGCCCGATTGACATCCAGGCCTTGACGAATGATGAAAAGCAGGCTGGCCACGGGACTGGTGTATTCGACGGATGCCGGCCGGATGTGTCCGGACTGCCGCCAGCCGGTGGCGGGCTGTGTCTGCAAACTGGCCAAACCCCTGCCCAAAACCGATGGCGTGGCACGCGTTTCGAGGCAGACCAGGGGCCGCGGCGGCAAGACGGTGACCCAGGTGACCGGGCTGGCGCTGGATGTGCCGGCACTGGCCCAGCTCGGCAAGCAACTCAGGACCGCCTGTGGCTCGGGTGGCACGGTCAAGGACGGCGTGATCGAAGTGCAGGGCGATCACCGTGCGCTGGTGATGGACACCCTGCAGCAGCAGGGCTACCGCGTCAAACCAAGCGGCGGCTAGGGCGCTGGCGTTTCAGGGACTTGCAGCAGCACCAGCGAAAGCCTGAGTGCCTTCAGCTTTTTCCGCAGCGCGGCGCCAATCGCTTCGGCGCTGCTGCGCTGCGGGTCAAACGCCAGGGCCAGGGCGGCCGGCTCCATCGACACGCGGGCGCTGCCCTTGTCCACGCCCGGCGTTCCCTCAAGCAGCGCCTGCAGTTGCTGGCGCGAAGCGGCATTGCGGGTCATCGGACCGTCCCAGGCGAAATAAGCCAGTTCGTGTTTGCTGGCCTGCGCGCGCTGCAGCAGCGCGTGGTCATAGACCGCGGCAATGCGGTCTTCCACGCAGTAGCCGCAGGCGCTGGCCGCTGTGCTGGCCAGGGCCAGTAGCAGCGCCAGCAGCGGGATCGCCGCGCCAGCTGACCGGCCGGGTTTCAATGCCCACCCCCGGCGGTGATTTTGGAAGGGTCAGGCTGCGCATCGATCCAGCGGAAGTAGGCAATGTACTGTTTGATTTCCTCGTCGCTCAGGCCCTGGTTGGGCATGGGAATGTTGTTGTACTCCTTGAGCATGGCCTGCGCATCGGGGTCGGTCTGCAGCATTTTTTCGGGCGACTTCATCCACTGCGTGAGCCAGGCCTCGGTGCGCCGTTTGGTTACGCCGGCCATGTCCGGGCCCAGCTTTTTGCCCTGGCCGACGGAGTGGCAGGCAAAGCATTTGCTCTCAAAAGCGATCTTGGCAGCGGCGGCCCCGGCATCGGGCGGCGTCGAGCTGGCCTCCATGTTGTGGTGTTCCAGCTCGGTCCGTTTTGGTTTTTCCAGCGTGGACAACAGCCCGATCGCGCCCTGCGAGGCATTGGCAAAGTGGTGGTCCACCATGATGTAGGAGCCGGCCTCGGGAATGATCATTTCCACGATGGCGCTGTTGCTCGAGCCCAGCAGCACCGTCTGCATGCCGCGCATCTGGTTGTCCGGGTTGCCGTCCATCCAGACACGGTCAAAAATGGTGCCGACGACGTGAAAGCTGGAGGTTTTGCTCGGCCCGACGTTCAGCACGAACAGCCGCACCCGCTCGCCCGGCTTGGTTGGCAAGGGGGTTTTGACCATGCCGTTGTGGCTGCCATTGAAGACGGTGTGGCTAGGCTGGGCGGCGCGCAGTTTTTCGCTGTCGAGCACATAAAGCGGGGCGCCGTCAACCTTTTGTCCGTCGGTGCTGGGCTTCGCGTAAAACTCGCTTTGAATGACCAGGTATTCGCGGTCCACCTTGGTCGGGTAGCCCTCGCGCGGCTCGACGATGACCGCGCCGTACATGCCCGAAGCGATGTGCTCCAGAATCATCGGCGTGCCGCAGTGGTACATGAAGATGCCCGGGTAGTTGAGCGTGAATTCAAACTCAATCGTCTGGCCGGGCGCCACCGAGCGGTATTTGTCCTGCGGCGACACCATGGCCGCATGAAAATCCATCGAATGCATCATGGGCGCGGCCGTCATCGCCATGCCGGGCGCGGTTTCGTCGCTGCGGTTGGTCATGCTGAAGCGGATCTTGTCGCCCACGCGCGCCCGGATGGCCGGGCCCGGCACCTGGTCGCCGAAGGTCCAGGCGCTGAACTTGACGCCCGGTGCGATTTCAATGATCTTGTGGGTGGTGTCCAGCCGCACTTCTTTCACCGGCGCCGGGTCCAGTGGCTTGAGCTCCGCGCTCAGGTTCAGCGCAGCCCCGCTGGCAAACGGCCCGGTGTGGCGCTCCGCCGAAATTTTGGCGGGCACCGGCTTGAGGTCCATTTTTGCCGGATCGTAGCGATCCACCACCGCAGCGGGCGGTGTGGGACCGCAGGCGGCCAGGACGAATGCAGTAGCGCATCCGGCGAGGAAACGACAGGTAAATTTGCGCATGGGAGTAGCCTGGGTTGGTGAAGTTCTTGCATACTGCGCTGCGAAAGCCGGCGCTACCATGACGCAGATCAAATGAAAATGCAGTAATGCGCATTGATTGCCAACCGCGCGCCGGCGCTTTCACCCAGACCGTTGAACTCCCTGAACCCCAGTCACCATGAAACCTGAAGACCTGGATCTGTTGCTGACTCGCGAAATGCCTTATGGCAAGTACAAGGGCCGGCCGATTGCCGACCTGCCCGGCCACTACCTGAACTGGTTTGCCCGCGAGGGTTTCCCCAAGGGCGAGCTTGGCCGCCTGCTGGCGCTGATGCAGGAGATAGACCACAACGGACTCAAGCCACTGCTGGACCCGTTGCGAAAGCGTTAATGCGGGGGCCGCCTGGCTGCTTGTATGCTACTAAAAAGATAGCTAGATTGGCAGATTCTGATTGGGCGTCAGGCTCTTTTTATGATATTTTGCAGGAGGCGCTGGCGCGCAGGGTGCCAGCGCCGCCGCAACTTCCTGCGAAATGAGCTTACTTCTTCATTTCTTCCTTGCTCATCGAATCCTTGGCCATGGCGTCCTTGCCCATGGCGTCTTTTTTCATGGCGCCTTTCGCCATGTGATCCTTCTTCATGGCGTTCTTGCCCATGGTGTCTTTCTTCATGCCATCCTTGGCCATGGCGTCGCTGCTCATGGCCTCTTTGCCCATGGCATCTTTTTTCATCGCGTCTTGCGCCATGGCGCTGGCGCCGGCCAACAGCATGCAGGCCGACATGAGGGAAGCGCTGAGTTTTTTCATGGTGATTTCCTTTGTTTAACGGTTGACGAATCGTTGATGAATCGGTGGATAAGCTGGCAGCCGTGAATGCCTGCCAGTGTTGCGGGGTTTCCGAGCGGCGCTCAGCTACCGCCGAACCAGTTGTAGCCCTGGTCTTCCCAGTAGCCGCCAGGGTAGCTGTTGGTGACAAAAATTGCCTGAATGTGTTTCGGGTTTTTGTAGCCGAGCTTGGTCGGCATGCGCAGCTTCATCGGAAAGCCGTATTTCGGCGGCAGCACCTGGCCGTCCCAGGTCAGCGCCAGCAGGGTTTGCGGGTGCAGGGCCGTCGGCATGTCGATGCTGGTGAAGTAGTCGTCAGCGCATTTGAAGCCGACATATCGGGCGCTGGTATCGGCGCCCACCCGGCGCAAAAAACTCGCAAACGGAACGCCGCCCCACTTGCCGATGGCACTCCAGCCCTCCACGCAGATGTGGCGCGTGACCTGGTCAGTTTGCGGCATGGCGCGCAGTTCCGGCAATGACCATTGGCGTTTGTCGGCCACCAGGCCGGTGACTTCGAGCCGGTAGCCGCTTTCCTCGACCTGTCGCACTTCGTTTTCAGCGTAATAGGCATTGAACGGGAAGGGCCGCGTGATCATCGAATCGGGGTAGGTCGGGGCCAGGCGATTCGGGTCAAACAGCCAGCCCTGCACCTTGTCGTTGAAGCGCGAGATGCTGCCCAGTGCGGCGTCGACGCTGGCGCTGTCATCGAGCATGCAACCCGTCAACATCGACAGGCCACCCAGTGTGAGGGAGGCGCGCAGAAAATTGCGGCGGCTCTGTGTCAGCCGGTTCGCGCTGCTGATTCGGTCAACCGCTTCCCTGAGCACGGCGTCGCCGTCGAGGTTCAGGCGTTTGGGGGCTTGGATCATCATGGGGTACTCCCTGGGCTTCAGATTCAGCGACCACGAACCATGTACACCAGCGTGCGCGGCACCAGGGCCACCATCACCAGGTGAATGGCGACAAACGCGGCCAGCGCGGCCATGGCAAAAAAGTGGATCAGCCGGGCGCCTTCATAGCCGCCCAGCAGTTCGCGCAGCAGCGCAAACTGCACCGATTTCCAGAGCACCAGTCCCGATGCCACCAGCAGCACGCTGTCAAGCATCACAAACAGGTAAGCCAGGCGCTGCACCATGTTGTAGTGCGCGGGGTCTGCATGGGCCAGCTTGCCCTTCAGTGCCGCGAGCACATCGGCCACAAAGGCTCTGGGCGACAGCGGGAAGAACTTGCGCAGCAGACGGCCGGTGGCCAGATTCAGGGCCAGGTAAAGCAGGCCATTGATGCCCAGCAGCCACATGGCCGCAAAGTGCCACTGAATCGCGCCGCCCAGCCAGCCGCCCAGCGTGATGTCATTGGGAATCGCAAAGCCCAGAAAGGCGGTGGCGTTGTAGATGCGCCAGCCGCTCATCATGAGAACGACCACCGCCAGGGCGTTAAGCCAGTGCATGATGCGCAGCCAGCCGGGGTGAATGAGCTGATTTTCGGGCTTCATGGACATACTCCTGCGTTCACGGACATCCCCGGTTGGCCGGGGTCCTCGCTGCGGGTTTTGCAGCTACTGTCCGTTGGTCGCCGGGCGCCCAGGCTTCTTACGCGGTTGTTGCATTCGTTTACATGAAGCCGCGCAGCCTTACAGCACCTTGCTCAGAAACCGTCGCGTACGCTCTTCCTGCGGGCGGTCGAAGATGTCGCTGGGCGAGCCCTCTTCAATGATCTGGCCCTCGTCGATGAAGATCACGCGGTCGGCCACCTGCCTTGCAAAGCCCATCTCATGGGTCACCACCACCATGGTCATGCCTTCTTCGGCCAGCGCCTGCATGACGCCCAGCACCTCGCCGACCATTTCCGGGTCCAGCGCCGAGGTTGGTTCGTCAAACAGCATGATCAGCGGCTGCATCGCCAGCGCCCGGGCAATCGCCACTCGCTGCTGCTGGCCGCCCGAGAGCTGGTTCGGGTAGGCATCGATTTTTTCCAGCAGACCGACCTTGACCAGCAGCTCACGGGCGCGCACGCGGGCCTGCTCGGGGCTCAGGCCGCGCACCTTGGTGGGCGCCAGCGTGATGTTTTCGAGCACGGTCTTGTGCGGGAACAGGTTGAAGCGCTGAAACACCATGCCGATTTCCGAGCGCAGCGCATCGACATCGGTTTTGGCTTCGTGCACCGACACGCCATGCACCAGCACCTGGCCGCCAGAGGCATCTTCCAGGCCGTTCAGGCAGCGCAGAAAGGTGCTTTTGCCCGAGCCCGAGGGGCCGATGACGCACACCACTTCGGAGGCCTTGATGGCGCAGTCAATGCCGCGCAGCACGGAGATGTGGCCAAACTGCTTGGTCAGCCCGTTAACGCGAATCACCTCGTCCATAGCGAGCCTCCAATTTCTTCACAAGGTAGGCAAGGCCCAGCGTCAGCACCCAGTACATCAGTGAAATCGTCAGATAAGGCTCCCAGTAGCGCGAGTAGGCACCGGCCACGGTGCGCGCGGCGTAAGCCAGCTCGGCCAGGCCAATGGCCGAAATCAGCGACGAGTCTTTCAGCAGCGAAATGGCGTTGTTGCCCAGCGGCGGCAGCATGCGGCGAAACGCCTGCGGTAGCACCACGTGGTACATGGTGCGCGGAAACGACATGCCCAGCGAGCGCGAGGCTTCGACCTGGCCCTTGTCAATCGACTGGATACCGGCGCGGAAAATCTCGGAGATGTAGGCGCCGGCATTGAGCGTGAGGGCCACCACACCCGACAGGAAGGCGCCGTAGTTCTGCTTGAGCTCGCGCGCGGTGTCTCCCGAAATCAGCAGGCCATCGGTCGGGTTGATGAACAGCGGCAGCACCGCAAAGTGAATCAGCAGAATCTGCACAAACAGCGGCGTGCCGCGAAAAAAGCTGACATACACGACGGACGGCCAGCGCAGCGCGTACTTGCAAAACTCACGGGCTGGTGAGTGGCGTGATTCGGCCACGCGCGCCAGGCCCACGGCCAGGCCCAGCGCCGTACCCTGGACGATGCAGATCAGCGTGACCAGGATGGTCATTTGCAGGCCACGCCAGAACAGCACGCTGTATTCTGAAATGATGTCGGCCCGGAACCAGCCGAACCAGAGAACATGTTCCATGGGGAAAAATCGTTTCAGCAGTGACGCATGGCTTACTGGGCGGGCAGCACCGGCGCGTCAGCCTGGAACCATTTTTTGTAGATTTGCGCATAGCTGCCATCTGCCTTGACCGCGGCCAGCCCGGCGTTGAGCTTGTCGAGCAGCGCCTTGTTGCCCTGCTTCACGACGATGCCGAAGTATTCCTTGGGAAAGCTGGCATCGCTGACGGTTTTGAGTTGCTTGTGTTCCTGGGCGCGGAAGGCGATGACGCCGTTGTCGCCGATGGCGGCATCGAGGCCGTTGGCAACCAGTTCCGAAATCACCACCGGCGTGCTCTCAAAACGGCGAATGTCGGGACTGGTTTTGCCGAACTCGCGGGAAGCCATGTCGTCGCCCGTGCTGCCCGTGACCACGCCCACTTTTTTGCCGGCCAGGTCTTTCAGGCCTTTGACCGTGCTGTCCTTTTGCACCGCAATCAGCTGGCGCGCCTCAAAGTAGGGTGAAGTGAAGTCATAGGACTGCTTGCGCTTGTCGTTGATGGTGACGCCCGAGATGACCAGGTCGAGATCGCCGTTGTTCAGCGCCGCAAAGATGCCGGTCCAGGGCGTGTTCACGACCTTGATTTTCAGGCCGGCTTTCTGGGCCACGGCCTTGATCATGTCCACGTCGTAACCGACGATTTCCTTGGTCGGGTTTTCGTAGGCAAACGGGCGGTAGGTAGCGCTGGAGCCAACCACCAGTTCCTTGTTTTGGGCCTGGGCCATGCCCGAGGTGAGTGTGGCCAGTGTCAGCAGGCCGGCCGAGGCCACGAATTTATGAAGGAGTTTCATGCTTGCATCCAAAAAGGAGGTAAAGAGAAAAAAGGCCGGATGGCCCGGATAAAACGGGCGAAAAGCCAAACCCCCGATGGTAACGCCAGCCCGGGCCGTGCCGACCGCTGCGCGGCCGCCAGACGGCTGGACCCCGATGCGCGGCCTCAGCCGGTGTGCAGTTGCTGGTTGAAAAAGGCCAGGGTGCGTTGCCACGCCAGATTGGCGGCCGCCTTGTCGTAGCGCGGCGTGGTGTCGTTGTTAAAGCCGTGCTGGGTGCCGGGGTACTGGTGCGCGCTGTAGCTCACACCGGCCGCTTTCAGTGCGGTTTCATAGGCGGGCCAGGAGGCGTTGATGCGTTCGTCCACCGCGGCAAAGTGGATCAGCAGCGGCGTCTTGACCTTGGCCGCCTCTTCGGGGGCGGGGTGGTTGCCATAAAACGGCACCGCCGCATTGAGCCAGGGCAGGCGCGTGGTCAGGGTGTGGACCATGCCGCCGCCATAGCAAAACCCGACCACGCCCAGCTTGCCGGTGCAGTCGTCGCGGCCCTTCAAAAAGGTGGCGGCGGCGACAAAATCCTCGGTGGTTTTTTTCTGGTCCAGCTTGCCAAACAGGTCGCGCGCCTTGTCTTCGTCGCCCGGGTAGCCGCCCAGCGGCGTCAGCGCATCGGGTGCGAAGGCGATGAAGTTGTCGAGCGCCAGACGCCGCGCGATGTCTTCAATGTGCGGGTTGAGGCCGCGATTTTCATGAATGACGAGCACACCCGGCAGCCTGCCGCTGGCGTTGGCGGGCTTGGCCAGATAGCCTTTGACGGTGCCCGAGCCCGCCGTGGACGGGTAGCTGAGCAGCTCGGTTTTCAGGCGCTTGTCATCCTTGGGGATTTGCTGGCCCATGGCAAAGTCCGGGCTCAGGGCGGCCAGCAGGGCGGCGGCTGTCATGCTGGCCGTGGCAAATTTCTGCGCACGCTCCAGAAACCCGCGGCGATCCAGCGTGCCATGCACATAGGCGTCGAAAAGAATCAGCAGTTCCTGGTCAAAGTCCTGGGCGGTTTTACGCTGCATGGGGGGTTCCTGTAAAAACTGCAGCATAGCCACTCAGGGCCAGTCTTGCAAAAGTTGGTCCGCTGTCGCACGATTGCCGCGGTCTTGTTCCAGCAATCAGCGCGGCATTTTGCTATCAATACAGGAGCTTGATGTGCTTGTTGGACATGGGCTACAGCTTATTTTTGTTCCTGGAGTGCTGAAAATGCCGCAGAATGCTATCGTTGCTTGCAGGCCCGGGCACTGGCGGCAGGATTTGACAGTACGAAAGTACTATGGCTCACTGTGTGTAATGCGGCGCATGGCTGGTTTGCAGCCCCGCATACAACACAAAATGAGGGAGGATTGAATCTTGAATCAAACGACATGGGTGGCGATGGGGCTGGCTGCGGCACTCGGTGCGCTGCTGGGGGCGGTGCTGACCGGGTGGTGGTGGCGCAAAAAGATCGACAAGCCCCTGCTGCTGTCCGGCAAGCTGCCGCTCGATGCGCGCGGGCTGGTGACCACCGAAGAACACGAGGTTTGGACCTGGCTGCGCCATACCTTTCATGACCATGTGGTGATGGTCAAAATACCGGTGTCGCGTTTCACCTTGCCGCGCAACACCGAAAAGCAAAACAGCCTGCAGTGGCTGGAACTGCTGAGCAGCATCTACACCACCTTCACGGTCTGCACCACCGATGGCAGGGTGGTGGGCTGTATCGATGTGCCCGGCAAGCGCGGTCTGAGCATGGACAAGCGCGAACTCAAGGAGGATCTGCTGTCGGACTGCGGCATTGCCTACACCGTGATTCGCGACAGCCGCCTGCCCACCAGCAATGCCATGCGGGCCGCCTTTCTGGGTGAAGTCCTGATTGAACTGGTAGAGGAACACACGCTGGCAACGCCTGTGGAAGACAGCGCTTTTCAGGAAGAGCTCAATGCCTTTACCCGCGAAAGGGTGAAAGCCCGCAAGGAAGCCGCGCTGAGTGAACTGAACAAGGATGCACGAAACGCCGATCAGGATGCGCAAGACCGCCATGCTGACGGCAAGGGATCGATCAAGCCCGCCAAAAAGCCGGGGCGCCGGGTCGAGCAGACCTGGGAGGATTCATTCATTTATGGGCCAGACACCCGGCCCGGCGAACTTGATTGACGCGGCCCGGCCCTGAAACTGGAATCGCCCTGACAGCCTTGACAGAAAAGACACCCCCGTGAGCCGTTTGGGTCACACCCGCGACAAGATCTACAAAACCGTGGCCAGGCAACTGCACGGCGTGGTGCCCTGCTGGGTCTGCGGCGAACACGTCACGCCCGACGCGGCCACCCTGGAACATATCCTGCCGCTGAGCGAGGGCGGCAACAGCCACGCCGCGAATCTGGCCATCAGCCACGAGGTCTGCAATGGCCAGCGCCATGCGGCGGGCCGGGTGCCGGTCTCGGCGGCGGCTCCGGGCCAGGTGCTCAGACGCAGCGCAGGCAAGCCGCCATGACTCACGCTGGCTGGCTGCCAGACCGCCGGCAACTGCTGCAGTGGGCCAGCGCCAGCGCCGCCGGCCTGTACCTGCCCAGGCGGGCCTGGGCTCAAACCCGCACCGCGACCAACCCGTTTGCGCTGGGCCTGGCCAGCGGCGCCCCGACCCACGATTCGGTGGTGCTGTGGACGCGGCTGGTGTTTGACGGGGAGCAGGCTTCAGGTCAGCCGCACCCGCCCGTCAGCGTGCGCTGGGAGGTGGCGCATGACGAGCAATTTGCCCGCATCGTTCAAACCGGCCAATCGCAAGCCGTGGCCGCGCTGGCCCATTCGGTGCATGTGGAGGTGCGGGGGCTGGAGGCCGACCGCTGGTATTTTTACCGCTTTGCCGTGGGTGAGGCCCTGAGTGCCAGCGGCCGCACCCGCACCTTTCCGGCGCCCGATGCGGTGGTGGCCCGGTTGCGGCTGGCCTATGCTTCGTGCCAGCGCTGGGAGCACGGCCATTTCAGCGCCTACCGGCACATGCGCGATGAAAACCTCGACATGGTGCTGTTTCTGGGTGACTACATCTACGAATACCCGAGCGCCAGCAACGCGGTGCGCATGCCCACCGGCGGCTGGGTGCGCACACTGGACGACTACCGCCAGCGTTATGCGCTGCACAAGGGCGATGCCGACCTGCAGGCCATGCACGCGACCTGCCCGTGGCTGCTGACCTGGGACGACCACGAGGTGCAAAACGACTACGCGGGTTTGACCGCAGGCGACAGCGGGCCGCCGGTCGCCGATTTTGCCGCCCAGCGCGCGGCCGCCTACCAGGCTTTTTATGAGCACATGCCAATCCGCGCCTCGGCGCTCAGCCGTGCGCTGGCGGGTCTGGCGCAGGGCGCGGAGATGCGGATTTACCAGCGCCTTCACTATGGCCGGCTGGCCTCGCTGTACCTGCTTGACGCGCGGCAGTACAAGGACGCGCAGGTGTGCAGCCGGGACGGCAAAAAAGGCGCCAGCACCCTGAACCCGGCCATCTGCCCAGCCTGGAACGACCCCGCGCGCAGCCTGCTGGGCCAACCGCAGGAGCGCTGGCTGGAGGCGGAACTGGGCCGGGCGGCGAGCCGGCAAGGGGGCTGGAACCTGCTGGGCCAGACCTCGTTGTTCGGGCAACGCGATTTTCAGCGCGGGCCGGGCCAGCGTTTGTGGAACGACGGCTGGGACGGTTATGCGTCGGCACGCACGCGCCTGACCGATGCGCTGCAAAAAAATGCGGTCAGCAACCCGGTGCTGATGGGCGGCGATGTGCATGAAAACTGGGTCGGGCACGTCAAGGCCGACTATGCCGATGCCGCCAGCCCGGCCATTGGCGTGGAGTTTTGCGGCACCAGCATCACCTCGCGCTCGGCCGGCAACGCCAAGATCCCCGAGTGGCTGGCCGAGAACCCGCACTTTGTGTTCGCCGATTCCGAGCGCAAGGGCTATGGGGTGGTCGAACTGACGCCGCGTGGCCTGACGACCCGCCTGCGTGTGGTCAGTGACGTCACCGAGCCCGACACCCGGATTGAAACCCTGGCGCAGTTTTCGGTGCAAGCCGGGCGCGCGGTGATTGAAAAGACCTGAGGCGCGCGCCACGCGGCTCAATAAGCCTCGGCTTCCTCGACGTTCTCCGCCAGGAAACCACCGCTCTGGTGCGCCCACAGCCGCGCATACAGGCCGTCCCTGGCCAGCAGGCTGCGGTGGTCGCCTTCTTCCACGATGCGGCCCTGGTCCAGCACGATGAGGCGGTCCATCGCCGCGATGGTGGACAGGCGGTGGGCAATCGCAATCACGGTTTTGCCCCGCATCAGGCTGTTCAGGCTGCCTTGAATCGCCACTTCCACTTCCGAGTCGAGTGCGCTGGTGGCTTCGTCGAGCAGCAAGATCGGCGCGTCTTTCAGCATCACGCGCGCAATCGCGATGCGCTGGCGCTGCCCGCCCGACAGCTTCACGCCGCGCTCGCCGACATGCGCGTCGTAGCCCTTGCGGCCATGCGGGTCGCTCAGGCCGGCGATAAAACCGTCGGCTTCGGCGCGGCGGGCGGCCAGGCGCATGTCGGCATCGCTGGCGCCGGGCCGGCTGTAGCTGATGTTGTCGCGCACCGAGCGGTGCAGCAGCGAGGTGTCCTGCGTCACCATGCCAATCTGGCTGCGCAGGCTGTCCTGCGTCACACCGGCGATGTCCTGGCCGTCTATCAAGAGCCGGCCCGTATCCAGGTCATGAAAGCGCAGCAGCAAATTGACCAGCGTGGATTTGCCGGCGCCGGAGCGGCCAATCAGGCC
>NZ_JANOAL010000158.1:0-11628 GCF_031411155.1 Polaromonas sp.
GGTGCCAACCGCGGAATCGGCTTGGCCTTTGCACGCGAGTTGCTCGCCCGTGGCGCCCGCAAGGTCTACGCTGCCGCGCGAAATCATTCCACTGTCACTTTGTCAGGTGTTCAGGCTTTGCAGCTCGATGTGACCAAGCCCGAGGAGATCAATGTCGCCGCCGGGCAGGCTGCGGACGTGACGCTGGTGATCAATAACGCCGGCATTGCCCAAGCCGGCGGGTTTCTCATGCAGGACAGCGAAGCGGTTGCGCGTCGCATTTTTGAGACCAACTTCTTTGGCATGCTGGCCATGAGCAAGGCCTTCGCGCCGGTGCTTAAAGCCAACGGCGGAGGTGCACTGCTCAATGTGTTGTCGGTTGCGTCGTGGGTCAACGGCGGTGAGTTGGCGGCCTATTCGGCCAGCAAGTCGGCCGCGTGGTCGCTGACCAACGCACTGCGCCATGAGCTGGCGGGGCAAAAGACACAGGTACTGGGCCTGCACATGGCCTACGTGGACACCGATCTCACGCAGGGTTTCGATGTCCCCAAGAGCAGCGCCGAGGAGATCGTCCAGCGCGCGCTCGACGGGCTTGAGGCGGGTGTCGATGAAGTGTTGGCCGATGCGCTGACCCAGCAGGTCAGGCAAGGCCTGACGGCGCCGCGCCCGGTCTACCTTCCCCAGTCCAACTGAGCCCGGAACATCCAGCTCACCCCGTCAGAAAGACGACCACGCCATTCACGACTCTCACGGCATCCTTCTTGCAACTCGGCAGCCCTCCTGGCCGCATTGCACGATGAGGATCTGGTTATCAGTGGTGACTTTATTGAAGTGATGTGGTTTTCAGGGACTGACGGAGTACTTGCAGCCAAAGGCTGAGGGTTTGGGGCAAGCCCTTTGACAGCTGGCTCACCGAGCGTGGAACGCACTCGCGCTTGTCACATTTGTCCAACCGCCAAAGTGGGCTGCCCTGCCAGTCACGCGGCGGGCTGGAGCGGGCTTTGGTAGCTATCATTTTGATAGCTTACTACGCATGTACTGTATGGGCTAGCGGCCAAAAACACCTCTAAAACCGCAAAAAAAGGCGCCTGGCGCCGGCTCCGCGCTCCTGCAACCCTCAGACCGCCCGCCAGTGGCGCAGCGGCACACAGGTTTGCAGCCGCGTCACGGCCTGCTCCATCAGCGCCGGGTGCAGCTCGTGGCCGACCGACCGGGCCAGGTCCAGCGTGGCATCGGCGCCCAGCGCCATCAGGCGCTCAAAGCCTTCGCGCGCCCGGCCGACCGGTGCCCGCTTGTCGTTGTGCCCGTGCAGCAGGTGCAGCAGGGTCAGCGCCGGCGCCGTCTTGAAACTGCCGGGCAGCGCCGGGTAGGTCGCGCCAAAGGCCAGCACCCGGCCCACCAGGCCGTCGTGCGCATCGCTCAGCGCCAGCGCCAGGTCGGCCCCGGCGCCAAAGCCGGCCAGCGCGGTGTCGGGCTGCAGCACGCCAAAACGCTGCTGCTGCGCGCGCAGCCAGGCCACCAGCGCGGGCAAGCCATCGGCCCGCATCAGGCCCTCGGGAATCAGCACGGCCGATTCGGCAAAGGCGTCGCCCAGCAACTGGCCCAGCGCCAGCATGTCGGCGGCAGTGCCGCCTGCGTCGTGCAGCAGCACAAACAGCGGCCGGGGCGAGCCGCTGGCGGGCAGCAGCTCTATGGTTTCGGTGTCAGCAAGATTCATGGGCGCTCCTGTTGTCGTCATCGTTGCTAAGATTCTGCATCGCCGCCAGCCGCTTTGCAGCCGCCGGGCATTTCACTCATACCCATGGAAAGCACCGCATGAAAATCGAAAAAAACACCGCCGTCACCCTGCAGTTCAAGGTGGCCGACGCCCAGGGCCGGCTGGTTGAAGAAAGCACCGGGCCCATGGTCTACCTGCATGGCGGCTACGGCAACACCCTGCCCAAGATCGAGGAAGCGCTGGAGGGCCAGCTGCCGGGCTACCAGACCACGCTCAATCTGCAGGCGGCCGACGCCTTTGGCCTGCGCGACGAAAGCCTGCTGCGCAGCCTCCCCAAGTCGCAGTTTCCGCCCGGCGTCAAGGTCGGCGGCCAGCTCGAAGGCCGCGACAACGAGGGCCGCGAGCAGGTGTTCAACGTGATGAAGATCAAGGGCGACACCGTGCTGCTGGACGGCAACCACCCGCTGGCCGGCAAGGACCTGCGCTTTACCCTGAAGGTCACCGCGGTGCGCGCCGCCTCCGACGAAGAAATCGCCCATCGCCACGTGCACGGCGAACACGGCCATCACCACTGATCTGCCCGCGGCCAGCGGGTTCTAGCCTCGATGCAGCAGCAGCTGCACCAGCGGATGCGCCACCTTGCGCTCCGTGCTGATGGCGTAGTAGTGCTCCTGCACGCCTTCGCAGGCGCCGATCAGCCTGACCTGGCTGCGCTTGAGCAAGTCGTCCTGCGACGCCAGCGCCGCCGGAAACACGCCCAGGCCGGTTGCCCCAAAGGTTTCCAGCAGCGCGCTGTCCTCAAACTCGCCCGCCACGCGCGGGCGCAGCCCCTGCTGGGCCAGCCAGCGGTCGATGGGGCCGCGCACCACCGAGTGCGGGGTGGGCAGCAGCACCGGCACCTGCTGCAGGGAAGCCGGAAAGCCCTGCTGCGCCTGCGCCCACCAGTGCGGCGAGGCGTACCAGGCCATTTCAGACGTACCCAGCGGGTGGCTGTGCACCTTCAGCTGCGCGTTGAACGGCGCGGGATGATCGGTCAGCACCACGTCGAGCTTGTGCACGACCAGGTCGGCCAGCAAGTCGGCCATCTCGCCCTCATCGCAGACCAGGCGCAGGTCGGGCACGCCCAGCACCGGCTGCAGCAGCCGCTGTACTTCGAGCTTGGGCAGCCCGTCGGCAATGCCCACGGCCAGCCGCACCGACGGCCGCTGGGTGGCGGCGCGCACCTGCGCCGGCAGCGTCTGGCCGAGCTGAAAGATCTGCTCGGCCTGCTGCAGCGCGGCCACGCCGGCTTCCGTCAGCGCCAGGCCGCGCCCGGCAGGTTTGAGCAGCTGGCAGCCCAGATCGCGCTCCAGCTCGCGCACCTGCGCGCTCACGGTTTGCACCGCCATGTCCAGCCGTGCGGCGGCGCGTGACATGCCGCCTTCCTTGGCCACGACCCAGAAGTAGTAGAGGTGCCGGTAGTTGAAGGCCAGGCTCATGGTCAATATATTCAGTATTTACAGGAATTAAATTCAATGATTGTCTTCTTTTTCCGATGCATAAAAAGCCTTATCTTTAGCCCTGGCCTGGGGTTTTCCTCTGCCATCCTCACGAAAGGTCAAATCATGGATCGCTCTCTTGTTCATTCCACCGCTACGCTGCCCGCCGGGCGCGGCGGCCTGCTGGCCACCCACAAGGTGCTGCGCAACACCTACGCGCTGCTGTCGATGACGCTGCTGTTCAGCGCCGGCGTGGCGGCCGCAGCCGTGGCGCTGCGCCTGCCCTCGCCCGGACTCATCGTGACACTGGTCGGCTATTTCGGCCTGCTGTTTCTCATCCACAAGGTGCAAAACAGTGGCGCGGCGATTCCGGCGGTGTTTGCGCTGACCGGCTTCATGGGCTACACGCTGGGCCCCATCCTGTCTGCCCACCTGGCGATGCCCGGCGGCGCGCAGACCATTGCGCTGGCGCTGGGCGCCACGGGCGCGACCTTCCTGGCCCTGTCGGGCTGGGTGCTGGCGACCCGGCGCGACTTCAGCTTCATGGGCGGATTCCTGTTCGCCGGCATGGTGATTGCGCTGCTGGCCGGCCTGGGCGCGATGTTCTTCCAGCTGCCCGCGCTCGGCCTGGCGGTGTCGGCCATGGTGGCTTTGCTGTCGGCCGGCCTGATCCTGTTCGAGACCAGCCGCATCGTCAACGGCGGCGAAACCAACTACGTCATGGCCACCGTAAGCCTGTTTGTCTCGCTGTTCAACCTCTTCACCAGCCTGCTGAGCCTGTTTGGCTTTGGCGGCAGCAACGACTGACCGAAAGGAAAAAACCCATGAAATGCCCCCATTGCATTGAGACCGCCCTGGTCATGAGCGAGCGCCAGGGCGTCGAGATCGACTACTGCCCGCAGTGCCGCGGCGTCTGGCTGGACCGTGGCGAGCTGGACAAGCTGATTGAAAAAAGCGCTGCCACGGCAGCCGCGCCCCAACCCGGCTTACCAGCAGCCCGCGCGCCGGCCCGACTTTGCGGATTCCGACTTTGACTCGCGCCACGCGCAGGGCCACGGCCAGCGCAGAAAAAATCCTGGCTCAGCGAGATCTTCGACTGAGCGCCTCAACCCCTGACCCCTGCGATTGCGGCAGCCCGCCACAGCCCTTTCTTCACCTTGATCATTTTTTCCTTCAGGACATTTCCATGCGCACTTCCCGTACTTCCCGCACTTCCACTTCCCTTCGCACCACCGCAGCCAGCGTGATTGCCTTGACCATCGCCTCGCTGGCGTTTGCGCCGTCCATGGCGCACGCCAAGCGCCTTGGCTTTGGCGGCAAGTCCGCGCCGTCCAGCGCGAGCAAAGCCCCGGCCGCCGCGCCGAAGGCGGCAACGCCCCCAGCAGCCCCGGCTGCAGCGGCGCCCGCCACCGCAGGCCCGGGCCTGATGGGCACCATGGGCGCGGTGGCCGTGGGCGCGGTCGTCGGCTCCGTGGCGGGCAACGCGCTGGCCGGCGGCCTGTCGCCTGACAAGGACGCCAAGGCCAGGCAAGCCGAGGCCGCCGAAAAGGAAGCCAAGGAGTTGCAGCGCAAGGCCGACGAAGCCAAGACCCGGGCCGAGGCCGCCCGCGCAGCGGCAAAGTAAACCCGGCGGCCCGCTCAACACGCTGTTTTCGCTCCGTTTTTAATAGCTAATTAAGGCCGCACCCCAGGGACAAGCGGCCTTTTTTGCGTTTAAACCCGGGACTTCAGGCGCTGGCTTGTCCGGAAGGTGCACGGCCGGTGTCCGGCCGGTGTACGCTTGGCAGCGCCATGAAGACTTGCGCCACCCGCGAACCCAAGCACTCGGTCCGGGTGATGCTGCTGGCGCTGACCTGCGGCTTTGGCCTGAGCCAGGCCTGGCGCACGGTGGCGGCCATCATGGCGGCGCCGCTGCAGGCCGACTTTGGCCTGAGCGCGCAGCAGCTGGGGCTGTTTGCCGGCGCCTTTCACTTTGCCTTTGGCGCGATGCAGCTGTTCATGGGCATCGGCATCGACCTGCAGGGCGTGCGCCGCACCGTGCTGCTGGCGTTTCCGGTGGCGATTGCGGGCTCGGCCGTGTCGGCGCTGGCCGGCAGCTACGGCATGCTGGTGCTGGGCCAGGTCTTGATCGGCATTGGCTGCGCGCCGGCGTTTCTGGTCTGCACGGTGTTCATCGCGCGGCATTTTCCCGCCGGGCAGTTTGCCGCGCTGTCGGGTTTCACCATGGGTCTGGGCGGCATCGGCATGCTGCTGACCGGCACGCCGCTGGCCTGGCTGATCGAGGCCAGCTCCTGGCGCATGGGCTTTGCCGTGCTGGGCGGCCTGGCGGCACTGGCCTGGGCGCTGATGTTCTGGCTGGTGCACGAGCCCGCGCCGCCCGCGTCAGCCGCCCCCAAGGAGTCGGTGCGCGAGGCGATTGGCAAGTTTGGCGCGCTGCTGCTGCTGCCGCACAGCTGGGGCATTGTGCTGCTGGCCAGCGTCGGCTATGCCTCGTTCATCTCGCTGCGCGGGCTGTGGCTGGGGCCGCTGCTGATGCAGCGCCACGGCTTTAGCCTGGTGCAAAGCGGCAACGTGGCGCTGGTGATGTCGCTGGCCTCGCTGATCGGCCCGGCGCTGTTTGGCCGCTTTGACCCCGGCCCGACACAGCGGCGTGGCTGGATTGTCGGCTTCACGCTGCTGCTGGCCGGCCTGTTCACGGCGTTTGCGCTGCTGCACAGCAGCCTGGTCGATGTGGCCGGCCCGATTGTCATCGGCCTGCTGTCGGGCTACCTGATCCTGCAGTATGCCGACGTGCGCGCCGCCTACCCGGCGGCCCTGACGGGGCGCGCCATGGCGCTCTTTACCATGGCCATGTTCATGGGCGTGGCCAGCATGCAGTGGCTGACCGGCATCATCGCCTCGGCCGCCAGCGCCCATGGCGCCGACCCGTACACGGCGGTGCTGGCCAGCATTGCCGCGCTGCTGGCGGCCGGCGCGCTGGCCTTTGTGCTGCTGCCGGGGCCGCCCCAGCGGGCTTGAATGGTTGCTATTGTTTTAATAGCTGAAGGCGCCCTCAATGCAAGGGATGACGGCTGTTTTGTCATGTCTACGCGGCGCGCTGACAACTTGTTGCACCTTGCCCCGGTGGACAGCAACACCCCACTGGCAACGCGGAATTGTTCGGCCTACACTGGGGCCGGCCCCTAGGGGCCGAATCGCCGTCCGACCCCTGAAAGTCTATTTACTCCAGGAGGCTGCCATGTCCATTCCCTCGAATCTATCCAGCTACCTTGACCAGCGCGGTGCGCGCTATGAGGTGCTTGCGCACGCGCACAGCCGCACCAGTGCCGAGACCGCCCGCAGCGCCAACGTCATGGCCTGCAAGCTGGCCAAGTCGGTCATTCTTGAAGACGTCACGGGCGCCGTGACGATGGCCGTGATTCCCGCCGACAAGGCCTTGCGGGTGGAGGCGCTGGAGCGCATGCTGGGCCGCAAGGCGCTGCGCCTGGCCGATGAAGAGCGCATTGCCATGCTGTTCAAGGACTGCGAACCCGGCGCCGTGCCGTCCATAGGCATGCCCTGGGGCATTGAAACCGTCTTCGACGACGAGCTCGACGAGAGCGAGGTCGTGTACATGGAAGGCGGCGATCACGAACGCCTGCTGCGCCTGTCGCACGAGCAGTTTCACGCGCTGATGAGCGCGCAGCAGCACGGCCAGTTCTGCAAGGCCTTGACGCACTGAGGGCCCATCAAAAAAAGCCCCATGGAGAGACCCGTCGCCATGGGGCTTGCAAGCCGTCAAGCCAGCGGCTGTGGGCTGGCCACCCTCGTTAGTCGGCCACCGTCACCACGTTATTGGCAAAGGTGATCTGGTCGGCCAGCGCCGGCGCCGTTTGAATCGGCGGCACGTTGGCGGCGGTGATCGGGTTGGCCACGGCGCCGGTCAGGCCGCGCGGCACGGTGCGCACCACCTGGCTGGCCGGCAGGGCCGCGCCGGTCTTCAGGTTGGCATACATCATGTCCATGGCCTGGATGAAGTAGCGGTGCAGCGGCAGCAGCCGGGCGCTGTAGCCGGGAAAGCCGAGGAAGGCATCAAAGTGCTGCGCATTGGCCACTTCGATGTAAGACAGCTTGCTATTGGCGCCTTCGACGATCTTGTTGCGGCCAAAGTAGGGGCGCGAGGTCAGCGCCACCGGCACCAGGGTGTCGGCGCGGCCATGCACGATCAGCGCCGGCTTGCCCTGCAGGTTGCCCGTGCGCAGCACCTCGCCAACGCCTTTTTGCACCCGCAGCGCGTTGGCGCTGCTGCCAATGGCCAGCTCGCGCAGGCACAGCGCACCCGCCGCGTTGTAGTCGAGCACCGCCCCGGCCGACACCGAAGCCGCGTCCAGCAGCGGCCCGCCAGCGCTGGCGTTGTTGACGATGTTGATGCCGACCGTGGGCGGCACGCCGTTGCCGGTGCCGAACGAGGTCGCCAGTGCTGCAGCCGAAGCAGGCACCGGCGCGAACGGTGTCAGCGACGTGGCCACGCCGGTGGCGGCATAACTGTAGTCGCACAGGTTGTCCGCCACGCTGAAGCGGCCATAGGCATTGGCGTAGGTCAGCGTGACCGCCAGCGTGGCAAACGAGTAGTGCGAGGCCTGCAGGTCGTTGCTTTCGGGCTGCCAGCCGGCCTCGACCAGCTTGGCCATGGCGCTGGCGGCATGCTCTGCCGTGGTGACGCCGGTGACCAGGCCAGCCGCCTTGAGCGCGCTGCAGCGGTTGCTGGCTGTCGTCGGGTTGACGGTGTTGAACACATTGGTGCTGGGCGACACCAGCGCCGCGCAGGGCTGCAGCAAATTGGCCAGGGTGGAATAGTCGTACAGCGTCTTGCCGGTACCGGCCAGCGTGCTGCTGCCGCGCTTGACGCTCAGGCGCGCATCGGGCAGCAGCTGCACCTGCGGCTCGGCCACGGCCACGCCGCTGATCAGGCCCTGGGTGTCGAGTTCGGCGGCGGCCAGTGCCGCGCCCGCGCCGTTGGACACGCTCGATGCAATCGTGATGGTGTTGGCAGGCGTCAGCCTGACGAGGCGAGAGCTGCCGTCCTTGGCCACATCGCCAAACTTTTCATTCAACACAAAGTAGGCAAACTCGACCGACTGCAAGGTCCATTTGCCCCAGTCTTTTTCGGAGTTTTGCTGCGAATGGGCATGCTTGACGGCAAAGCGGTTCGGCGTGGCGGTGTTGAAGGCCGCGCGCTCGATGGCACTCAGGATGGCGGTAAAAATCGAGTCCTTGCCGGCCGCCGTGGCGTCGGTGCGCACCCCGTTTTGCACGCTGACGGTGTTGGCCTGCAGGTCATGAATGCCGTTGCCCGTGCCCTTGTCGGTGTAGGCCACGGCGCAGTTGTTTTTCAGGCCCCACTCGCCCGATGAGCCAATGGCCCCATAGACGCCGCGCGAACCGCTCGAGGTGCCGGTGACGATGCAGGCATTGGCCGGGTCAAAGCTGGCGGGCACCTGCACCATCATCGTGATGTTCTGCTTGCCGCTGCCGTCGTCCGAATAGGCGATGTACTCGGTGCCGGCAATCTTGCCCTCGCCGCCGGTGTCCACGCCCTTGGCATTGATATTGGGGCCGTACAGCGAGCCGTAGCCGCCGGCGGGCGTGATGTCCAGAATGGCGCGGTAGTTGTTGAAGATCGCAATCTTGCGCAACTCGGCGGGCGTCGGGTTCAAGGGGTCCACGGCTGCCGGCGCAACCCCGCCCAGGCCAGTCTTGCCCAGGCCGGCCGTCAGCAGGTCGTCGCTGGCGCCGTCGTAGTTGAGCGCCACCACGGTGCCCAGGTAGGTCGGCTTGCTGTTCCTGCTTTCATTGGAGCCGCCACCGCCGCAGCCGCCGAGTACCAGTACGGCGGCAGCGATCGCGGTCACCTTCAAACGGTTTTCGATTACGAGTTTCATGTCTTCCTTTTATGTTGATTTATTAATTTATCCACTCGTCACTTCGGCACTCACATCTACTCGCCGCCAGTTCACCTGTTGCGCAATTTTTACTGCGCCAGCGTGCTGAAAGTCGACCGCCCGAAGTACACCCGGTCTGGATCAACCTGGCTGCTTTCATCATGGACGGGAACCCTGAGGGCTTCAATACCGTACAACTACCTAAGCAGGACTACCCGGTACGCCCGGGTCAATGGAGGCAACCGGGACCGGCGACTTGCGATCCGGTGCGCTGCGGCGCATACTTTGAAATCGGCGGGCTCGGGCGGCTTCATCGGTGGCGCTGTCCTGAACATGGCCTGCCGCTTTGCACAGGAGGCTGTCATGCCGATCCCCGCGCGTCTGTCCAGCTACCTCGACCAGCGCGGCACGCGCTACGAAATCCACGCGCACCGGCCCAGCCGCTGCAGCGCAGAGACCGCCCGCGTGGCGCAGGTCTTGCCCCGCCAGCTCGCCAAGTCGGTGATGCTTGAAGACGACACCGGCTGCGTGATGGTCGTCGTGCCGGCCGACAAGACCGTGATGCTGGGCCATCTGTCCCAGCTGTTGGGCCGCAAGGCATTGCACTTGTCCGATGAGAACCGCATCGCGCTGCTGTTCGAAGACTGTGATCGCGGCGCGGTGCCGGCGGTCGGCATGGCCTGGGGCATCGAGACCCTCGTCGACGACGAGCTCGAAACCAGCGAGGGGGTCTACATGGAATCCGGCGATCATCAGCGCCTGCTGCATATGTCGCACGAACAGTTCCACGAGCTGATGAGCGCGGCGCGGCATGGACACTTCTGCAAGACGCCGCTGCACTGATGCGGCGGCAACGGAACACGGGAGACCCTGATGAACGAAGAGACATTCAACCTCAGCATCCGCAAGTTTCTGAAGATGGTCGGCGTCAAGTCGCAGCACGAGATCGAGCAGGCCGTCGCGGCGGCCATCGCCAGCGGGGCCATTGCCGGCACCGAGACGCTGGCGGTGACCATGTCCCTCGAAATCGCGACGCTGCAGCTCAAGGTCAGGTTCGACGGCGACATCAGCCTGCAGTAACGCCCCATGAACGCCGCGCCGAACCGCTTCAAGCCAGCGAACGTCCCCTCGGGGGGCCGCACCGACACGCAGTGCCGCGCGTGGGGGTCGTCATGAATATCCAAAGCGAACTGCAGGCCACGGTGCAGGCGCTGGCGCAACAGGGCAAGGGCATTCTTGCCGCCGACGAAAGCGGCCCGACCATCGCCAAGCGCTTCAAGACCATAGGCGTGGCGTCGAGCGAGGACCACCGGCGCGCCTGGCGCTGTCTGCTGCTGGCGGCGCCGGGTCTCGGCGAGTTCGTCAGCGGCGTGATCCTGCATGAGGAAACGCTGGGCCAGTGCACTGACGATGGCACGCCCTTGCCGCAATGGGCCGCGCAACAGGGCATGGTGCCCGGCATCAAGGTTGACGCGGGCAAGATTGCGCTGGCGGGGGCGCCCGGCGACGAGATCACGCAGGGCCTGGACGGACTCGCGGAGCGCCTCGATGCCTACAAACTGCAGGGCGCCCGCTTTGCCAAATGGCGCGCCGTCTACAACGTCTCCGACACGCTGCCGGGGTGCTTGGCGCTCAAGGCCAACGCGCAGGCGCTCGCGCGCTACGCCGCGATCTGCCAGCAGTGCGGCATCGTGCCGATCGTCGAACCCGAGGTGCTGATCGACGGTGAGCACACGCTGGCGCGCTGCGCCGAAGTCACCGAGGCGGTGCTGCACGCGGTGTTCCACGCGCTGCATGGCCACAAAGTCGTGCTCGAGCACCTGCTGCTGAAACCGAGCATGGTGCTGCCCGGCAAGGCGCACGCGCAACAGGCGGGGCCGGCCGAGGTGGCGGCACAAACGATCCGCGTCCTGCGGCGCACGGTGCCCGCCGCGGTGCCCAGTGTCAATTTCCTGTCCGGCGGCCAGACGCCTGAAGAGGCGACGGCCAATCTCGATGCGATGAACCGGCTCGGCCCGCAGCCCTGGCAGCTGAGCTTCTCGTACGGGCGGGCGCTGCAGGAGCCAGCCCTGCAGGCCTGGCAGGGGCAGGCCGCCCATGCGCGCGACAGCCAGCAGGCGCTGCTCAAGCGCGCCCGCCTCAACAGCGCAGCCTGCCAGGGGCGGTACAGCGCTCCGATGGAAGCGGCATAGCTATCAATTTAATAGCTGTCAGCGCCCGTGTTCATCGGGCTAGAGCCAGATTTAATGCTTGACATGCTTAAAACGCACGGCAACGGGCAATCGGAGCGTGGCCGTGTGTGAAAGAGGGAACGTCCAGGATAAATTACCGATAGGTAATTATTGGGGCCACCCATGGGCTCGACACCTCAAAACATCCCGCTCGGAAATTTAAAACCTTTAACGGAAAGCCTGGTCAGATCAGCCGTCGACCTGGGCGGTTTGGCCCGTCAACGCCGCCGCTCGCTGGCGCTCACGCAGACCGACATTGCCAGCCTCGGCAATGCGGGCAACCGCTTCATCGTCGAACTGGA